>NZ_JBFAYO010000002.1:0-404744 GCF_040681325.1 Nocardia sp. NPDC051787 | reverse complement strand
CGGGAAGAAGCAGCGGGGCAGGGGGCCGAGCCTCCTTGGCCATCGAGTGCAGCCGCGATGAAAACCATCCCTGCCCCGCTCGCACACCCCGATCATTCCGGACGACCGGAGGCACAAGAAGAAGGTAGGGCGCGATGAGCGACGACCGGACCGCGCTCGGTCGGCAGCGGCGGCGGCCCCTGCTGGTCGGCGCGGTGTGCGCTATCGCGTTGGTGGTCCTTGCAACAGTCGCACTGACGACGGGCGAGGTGGAGATGGCGGTTACGGCGGGGTTGCGCGCCGCGTTCGGGTTCGGTGACCAGGGTGATGTGTACATCGTGCAGCAGTTCCGGGCGCCGCGTCTGGTGGCCGGGTTGATCGCGGGGGCCGGCTTGGCCATGGCCGGTGCGGTGCTGCAACGTCTGTTCCGCAACCCGCTGGCCTCCCCTGATGTCATGGGTGTTACCGGAGGCGCCTCGCTCGGCGCGGTGCTCGTGATCGCCGTCGGCGCGGGGCAAACGCTGATTCCGTGGGCTGCCGGTCGGTGTCGTCACCGCTACGGTCGGCGCGCCATGGCTGCTGATCCTGATGCTGCGCGAGAGCAGCCCGACCCATCGGAGGACCGCGTGAGCGAGCGAATCATGGACTCTGCGAACGAGCTCGCCGCACATGCGCTCGGCCTGCGCTACGGCGATCGCGCGGTCATCGACGGGCTGGACCTGGTGCTGCCCGGCGGCGCGGTAACCGCCATCGTCGGTCCGAATGCCTGCGGTAAATCCACTCTGCTGCGAGGGTTTTCGCGACTGCTGCAGCATCGGGCGGTTCGGTCACCCTGGACGGCGCCGACATCCATCGCATGCCCGCCCGGGCGCTGGCGCTGCGGCTCGGACTGCTGCCACAGCAGCCGATCACGCCCGAGGCGATCACCGTCGAGGCGTTGGTGCGGCTCGGACGCTACCCGCACCAGCGACTGTTGCGGCCCTGGTCGGCGACCGACCAGGCGGCCGTCGAGGATGCCTTGCGCCGCACCGGAACCGCTGAGCTGCGAGACCACCAGGTCCAGGTCGACCGGCTCTCCGGCGGCCAGCGCCAGCGCGCCTGGATCGCCTTGGCCCTGGCGCAGGACACCGATCTACTGTTGCTCGACGAACCCACCACCTTCTTGGATCTGCGCCACCAACTCGAGGTACTCGACTTGGTTGCCGATCTGCACACCGAGGCCGGTCGTACTGTCGTGATGGTGTTGCACGACCTCGGGCAAGCCGCACGTTACGCGGACCATCTGGTGGTCATGCACGACGGGCGGCTGGCGGCGGCGGGCGCGCCCGCCGAGGTGCTCGACGCGGAACTCGTGCACACCGTATTCGGTGTCGAGTGCCGAGTGATTCCCGACCCCGAGACCGGCACTCCTCTGGTCGTCCCCAAGGGCCGCGCCGCGCGACGTAGCGGCACTCGTACGGCAGCGGCTGCCGTACGAGCCTGACCGTTCGGCCCGCGGGCCGTTCGATACACGACATCGTCGCCCGGTTCAGGGCGACGTCGCATCACCCAACCAGAAACGAGGACGAATCATGTCCAGACGTCGATTCCGCATGCGTGGATTCGGTCGAATCGGCGCCGCGTTGCTCGCGGCGGCGATCGGCACGTCGGCACTCACCGCCTGCGGAAATGACTCGCACGCACCGGCCTCCACCGCTCCGGTCGCGGATGCCGCCAGCTTCCCGCGCACGACACCCTGATGGGGCGGGTGACGATCCCGAAAGCGCCCCAGCGCGTGGTCCGTGCTCGACACCGCCGAGCTCGACTCGGTGACCCTGCTGGGCATCAAGCCGGTCGGCGCGGTGGTTCCGCACACCAAGACCAGGGGCGGATTCCCGGAATACCTCGCGGGCAATGTCGACGGCGTCACCGATGTCGGGCCACTGCTGGAACCGAACCTGGAACGCATCGCTTCGCTGCGGCCGGACCTGATCCTGTCGTCGAAGATCCGGCACGAGAAGATCTGCGACAAGCTCAGCGGCATCGCTCCGACGGTGTTCACCGAAACCACCGGTGGCCCGTGGAAAGCCAACCTCGCGGTGCACGGCAAAGCGCTCGGCTTGGATCAGCAGGCCGCCGACGCACTGAAGAAGTACGAGGACCGCGCCCACGCGCTGGGCGAGGCGATCAAAACGAAGAACGGCGCGCTACCCACCGTATCGGTGGTCCGCTTCCTCGCCGGGCCGACGCGGTTGTATCAGAGCAACTCCTTCAGCGGTGTGGTGCTGGGCGACATCGGACTGCGGCGCCCTGCCTCGCAGGTTTCCACCGATCCGAAGAAGATCATGAAAGAGATCAGCCCGGAGCAGATCGATCAAGCCGACGCCGATCTGATCTTCGTCGCCACCATCGATGACCCGGCCAAGACGCAGAAGAGCGCCGTCACCACCAACCCGGTCTGGCGGGATCTGCCCGCCGTGCAGAACGGCTAGGTCGTCGACGTTCCGGACGAGACCTGGATGTCGGGCATCGGGGTGCAGGCCGCCGACCAGATGCTGGCGGATGTGGCGAAGGCGACCGGCGTGCCGTCTGTCAAGTAATGCGCCCGCGGGTGGGTGAACCGGGGCCCCACCCGCGCTCGGCGATTGTCGTTGTCGACCAATGCTTCTCGCATTGGTTCCCGCCTCTGTTAGGAAATGAAGTCCCGCATGCGGTTGTACCTGCTCGCGCTCAACCCGACCGACTCCGTGTCCGAAGGATTCCTTCCCGCCGCCGCGGCGCTGGGGATGGATGCCACCATCCTCACCGACCAGCCGGACGTAGCCGCACTCGACCGCGGCGTCCACCGCATCCACGTGGAAAGCGTGACCGAACTGCGCATGCTCGCCGATTTGGCGGCGTCCCGTGGGGCAGCGGCGCCAGTCGGGGTGTTACTGCGGGTGAACCTGCCCCTCGAGTACAGGGCACTGGCGGACAGCGCTCTGGCCATGGGCGGCAGACCGACTCCGTTCGGCCTCGATCCGCGCGAGGCCGACGCGCTCGCCGCGGACTTGGCCCACGGCCGCTATCCGGGCCTGCGCTGGTACGGCGTACGTGCCCACCTGGCCAGCGGGCTGGATGCCACCGACCTGGTCACCGTGGCGGAGTCGATCGTGCGCTGGTCGATGGCGCTGGCCCGGCGCCACGGCGTCGAACTCGCGGAGGTGAATGTGGGCGGCGGAATGAACGTCGACTACACCGCACCCGGTACCCGCTTCGATTGGGAGTCCTACGGGCACGGACTGGCTCGCATAGCCGAAGCATGGCCGCGATTGCGGCTGCGGATCGAGCCCGGACTGGCGCTGACCGCCTACTGCGGTTGGTACGTCACCGAGGTGCTCGACGTGAAACACAGCCACGGAACGGAATTCGTCATCATCCGGGGCGGTACCCACCATCTGCGCACGCCCGCGGCGAAGGCACATGACCAGCCGTGTGTCGTGCTCCCCGACGATTCATGGCCGCATCCGTGGCCGCGAGCAGCCGCCATCCGGCCGACGGCCACCATTACCGGTCAGCTGTGCACCCCGAAGGACGTGCTGGCAAGCCGGGTCCCCGTAGCAGGGGTACGCACGGGCGACCGACTCGCCTTCGGCCTCGCGGGCGCATACGCCTGGAACATCTCCCACCACGACTTCCTGATGCACCCAGCGCCCGGCTTCCACTACGTCGACGACATCACCCATCAGAAGGGCGCCGATTGATGCTGCACCCCAATCGAGTACGGCAGAAGCTCGCATCCGGCACGCCGGTGCACGGGTTGTTCTGCTCGGTTCCCGCGCCCGTACTGGTCGAGATGATCGGTTGGGACGGCTACGACTTCGTCGTCATCGACACCGAGCACACCCTTGTCGACCCGCAGCACTTGGAGGATCTGATTCGCGCGGCGGAGGCCACCGGTGTCACCCCATTCGTCCGGGTGCCACCGAACGATCCGGGCGCGATTCTGCGCGCCCTCGATGCGGGTGCTCTCGGCATCGTGGTTCCCCACATCCGCACCCGAGCCGATGTGGATGCCGCCATCGATGCGGCCTATTACGCGCCGGCGGGCACGCGGTCCCTGGGTGGTGGCCGCGCAGCGAGATTCGGCCTCATCGATCCGATCGAGCACCTGCGGTGGGCCAATGCCGAGATCATGGTGATCCCACTCATCGAGGACGCCGAAGCAATCGACGCGATCGACGACATCCTGGCCGGCGGCGGAATCGGCATGGTGCTGCCCGGTCCTGCTGATCTTTCCCAATCCTATGGCGTGCCTTGGCAATTGCGGCACGACCTGGTCCGCGGCGCGGTCGAGCGACTGCACGCCGCATGCATCGCCCACGATGTGTCTTTCTGCGCGATCGCCCGTACCCCGGAGCGCTACTCCTACTGGCGGGGAATCGGAGTCCACGCCTTCTGCTGCGGCGACGCGAGCAATCTGGCCGCCGCGGCACTGCGGCGCAGCCTCATAGACCTTCGCGGATAAGCCCACAGCCAGGCGGTCCGCGCCGAGCCCGGTCCCGCCCGAGCGGAAGGAGGGTCCCCGAGCCCGGAATCCGGGCATCGGCCCGATCCGTGCATCCCCTCGAGAACACAGATCGACAACTCAGGTCCGAACGACACGAAACCGAGTGAAGGAACACGAAGAATGATGATGAGGAACTCCATCGCCACTCGCGCGACACTGACCGCGGCGCTGCTGACCGTTACCGTGGCTGTCACCGGGGGCACCACCGCCGCCGCGAACACCGAGAGCGCCGCGGCGCCGGTGAACTACCGAGCCGAGGTCGAAGAGAAAGCGACGACCATCTCGACCGATTCCGGCACGCTCGTCGTCGAGGACGGCACCTTCAAGATCAAAGCCGACAATGGCACCGTCGTGTCAGGCACCGAACTCGCGTTCCGGGTAGACGATTTCGTGTTCCCGATCGCCGCCGAGATCAAAGACCGCACCGCCACCCTCACCCCGCAATTCGATCTGGCGCACGCCACCTACCGCCCCGTCGCCCTGCCGTTCGAGGACAAGGCTCCCTGGAAGACCGAGTACGACCGGGAGCAGGCCGCCTGGTCCCGGATGACCAGCACCATCGGCATGGGCGCCAGCATCGGCACCCTCGTCGGCGGTCTCGGCGGTGCGGCGGTCGGCTGCGTCCTCGGCGGTATCGCCGGGGCGACGGTCGCCGCGGCCGCCATCGTCGGCTTGTTCGGCGCATTCATCCCAGCCGCCGCCGTGGGCTGCGTCGGCGGCATCATCGCCGTCGGCGCGCTCGGCACCGTCGCCGGCCAGTTGCTGGTCACCGCGCCTGTCGCGATCATGGCCGCCACGCAGTACTTCACCACAATCAATTCACCGATGCCGCCTGCGCCGGCCAAGTGACGGCCGGCTGAGTTCGACTCGCTGAGAAAAGCCACGTGACCGGTGTCCCTCTGCACTCGGGGACACCGGTTCTGGCCATGGTCGAGTGCCTGCCCGACATCGACCTCGACCACGCCGTCCCGGTTGCGGGTCGCTGACCAGGCCGTTTCCAGGCGGCCGGGCGGAGGCATCGACACCCCGCCCGGACCGCATTGGAGTTCTACCAGCTTCTGGCTGGTGAATCGGGGATTTGCGGTCGCCTCACTAGAATGAATCGACCTGTTCGTCCGCTCCCGGGAGCCAGCCGTGACCATTCAGCCCGTTCGCCTGTTCGGTGATCCCATCCTGCGTGCCCGCGCCGCGGAGGTCACCGCCTTCGACCGCGATCTGCGGCAGCTGGTGACCGACCTGACCGAGACCATGCACGACGACGGTGGAGTCGGGATGGCCGCGCCGCAGATCGGGGTCGGGCTGCGCGTGTTCGTCTACGACACCGGCGACGCCGCGGGTCACCTGGTGAACCCGCAGTGGGAAGTCGTCGGCGACGAAGAACAGGTCGGCCCGGAAGGGTGCTTGTCGATTCCGGGTCTGCGCTACGACACGCGGCGGGCGTTGCGCGTGCGCGCGTCCGGGGTGGACTTCGACGGCGCTCCGGTCGCGTTCGAGGCGGAGGGCCTCCTGGCGCGATGCGTGCAGCACGAAACCGATCATCTCGACGGCGTGCTGTTCATCGATCGTATCGACCCGGCCCAGCGTAAGGAGGCGATGCGGGTGATCCGCGAATCCGACTGGTTCGCCGCGGGTGTGACGGTGCGCCCCGCCCGGTCGATGAGCGGTGCGGGCCGGCCCAACCCGTTCGGGCTGGGTGGCTGATGCGCGTCGTCTTCGCGGGGACCCCCGAACCGGCGGTGCCGTCGCTGCGGCGTTTGCTGGAATCGCCGCGCCATGAGGTGATCGCCGTGCTGACCCGGCCGGACGCGGTAGCGGGGCGCGGAAGGAAGGTGAGCAGGTCGCCGGTCGGCAGGCTGGCCGACGAGCACGGCATTCCGGTGCTCACCCCCGCGCGGCCGTCGGAACCGGAGTTCATCGAGCAACTCACCGAACTTGCGCCGGACTGCTGCCCCGTCGTGGCGTACGGCGCGCTGCTGCCACGGCCGGTGCTCGACATTCCGCGCTTCGGCTGGATCAACTTGCATTTCTCGCTGCTGCCCGCATGGCGCGGCGCGGCGCCGGTACAGGCGGCGATCGACGCGGGTGACGAGATCACCGGCGCGTCGACCTTCCAGATCGAGGCCGGACTGGACACCGGGCCGGTGTTCGGCATGGTGACCGAGAAGATCTCCGTCGCCGACACCGCGGGCACGCTGTTGCAGCGGCTGGCCGAAAGTGGCTCCCGGCTGCTGGAAGCGACGCTGGACGGCGTGGAGGACGGCACGTTGCAGGCGGTCGCGCAGTCCACCGACGGCGTGTCGTACGCGCCGAAAGTCGGGGTCGAGGCCGGGCACATCCGGTGGGATCAGCCCGCCCTCGCCATCAGTAGGCGGATTCGCGCGGTGACTCCCGCGCCGGGGGCGTGGACCGAGGTCGACGGCACCCGGTTGAAGCTCGGCCCGGTCGAACTGGTCGAGGAGGTGCTGCCGGAGCGGGTGATCGAGGTCCGCAAGTCCGGCGTCTTGGTCGGCACCGCCACCACCGCCGTGCGGCTCGATCAGATTCAGCCGCAGGGCAAACGGATGATGGCCGCGCTCGATTGGGCGCGGGGCGCCCGGCTACGGCCCGGCGCGGTGGTCGAGTGAGCTCGCGCGCAGGTGGGCAGGACGACGGGCGCGGTCTGGAGAAACGGGATGCCGCGCCTGATCGCGTGGAACGTTCTCGCCGCACGACTCGGTCCGGCGAGACCGACCGGTCACAGGGCAAGGAGCAGCCGGAAGCTGCACGGCAGCGAAGCGCGGCCGAGGGTGGCCGGCCGCCCGAGAGCGCGAGGCAGGACCGGAACGGCACCGGTCGACCGCGCGGCGCCGCTCGACGCGCCGGCAGCGGCGGCGAGGCAGGCGGGCGCGGTCGCGACGAACGGCGCGCCTCCGCGGGGCTTCGCTCGGCGGGCGGACGAACCGACCGCGCCGCCGAGCGGCGTCCTGTGCGTGCCGATTCGAAAAACGTTGCATCACAAGGCTCGCGAGGCCGTGATCGATCGGCCCGCGGGGAAGGGATCGATCCACCGCGGGCGATCGCCAGGGATGTGCTGCGAGCGGTCCGCGAGCGCGACGCCTACGCCAATCTGGTGCTGCCGACGCTGCTGCGGGAACGAGGATTGTCCGGGCGGGACGCGGCGTTGGCAACCGAACTGGCCTACGGCGCGTGCCGGTCGCTGGGACTGCTGGACGCGGTGATCGCCAAGGGGGCGGGCAGGCCGATCGAAGAAATCGACGGCCCACTGCTGGACGTGCTCCGGCTCGGCGTCTACCAGCTGCTGCGGACCAGAATCGGCGCGCACGCGGCGGTGGACACCTCGGTGGCCCTGGCGCGCGCGGAGTTCGGCACGGGCAAGGCGGGTTTCGTCAACGCTGTGCTGCGGCGGGCCGCGGAGAAGACCACGCAGCAGTGGGTCGAGGCTCTCGCACCCGCCGATCCCGTGGGGCGGTTGGCTTTCGAGTACGCGCACCCGGCGTGGATCGCGCAGGCGTTCGCCGATGCGCTCGGCGCGCGAGCGGGAGAACTGCGCGACGTGCTCGCCGCCGACGACGCCCGCCCGCTGGTGCACTTGGTGGCCAGGCCCGGCGACATCACCGCGGAGGAACTCGCGCTGGTGACCGGCGGCGAGGAGGGCCGATGGTCGCCGTACGCGGTGTACCTGGACGGCGGCGACCCTGGCAAGCTCGAACCGGTGCGCGAGGGCATGGCGGCCGTGCAGGACGAAGGCAGCCAGCTGGTGGCGCTAGCGCTGACCAGGGCCGCGCTGGACGGTCCGGACAACGGCCGCTGGCTCGACCTGTGCGCGGGGCCGGGTGGCAAGGCCGCGCTGCTGGGCGCGATCGCCGCGATCGACGGTTTCCGGGTGGACGCGGTCGAGCCCGCCGCCCATCGCGCCGAACTGGTGCGCAAGGCCGTGCACGACCTTCCGGTGGACGTGCACGTCGCCGACGGTCGCGCCAGCGGATTGACCCCGGGCTACGACCGCATCCTGGTGGACGCCCCGTGCACCGGCCTCGGCGCGCTGCGCCGCAGGCCAGAGGCGCGCTGGCGGCGCACCCCGGCCGACGTTCGCGAGCTGGTCGTATTGCAGCGCGAATTGCTCACCGCCGCATGGGATCTGCTGCGTCCCGGTGGTGTCGTGCTGTACTCGACCTGTTCGCCGCATCTGCCGGAGACCGTGTCGATCGTCGCCGACGCCGTGCGCCGTCTCGGCGCCGAACAACTGGACACCCGCGAGCTGCTGCCCGGCGTTACCGACGTCGGAGACGGACCGGGTGCGCAGCTGTGGCCGCATCGGCACGGCACCGACGCCATGTTCCTGGCCGCCCTGCGCAAACCACGCTGACATTCCATTCGTCCAAGCCGGTGCCGCGTCCGTGCCGCACACTCGGATCATGACGATGACCTGGCAGGACGTGGTGGCGCTCGCGACAGAGCTTCCGGCGGTCGAGGAATCGACCTGGTGGCGCAGTCCGGCGCTGAAGGTCGGCGGCAAAGGGTTCGCCCGGCTGCGCAGCGAGGCCGAGGGCGGGCTCGTGCTGGCCTGCGATCCGGCCGAGAAGGAGGCGTTGCTCGCCTCCGGCGATCCGGCCTTCTACACCACACCGCACTACGACGGCTACGCGTACATTCTGATCGATCTGGATCGCGTCGCGCCCGATCAGCTGCGCGAGTTGCTCGACGACGCCTGGTGGCTCACCGCTCCTGCGAAGGTGCGCAGACTGCGCGACCGCGAAGCCCGGTGAGCGCGGTCATTCCCGGCTGGACTGTTCGCGCAGGCGGGCAAGGGTTTTCGCGAGGATGCGCGACACGTGCATCTGGGAGATGCCCATCTGCTGGGCGATCTGGGTCTGGGTCATCGATTCGAAGAACCGCATGGTGAGGATGCGCCGTTCCCGCTCGGGCAGCCCGGCCAGCAGCGGCCGGATCGCGACGTACTCCTCGACCCGGTCGAACTGGGACTCTTCCTCGCCGAGGGTGTCCAGCAGGGAGGCGTCGGTGTCGCGGCCGAGCGTGGCCGCGTCGATCGAACTGGGCTGGTAGGCATTGCCCGCGATGACGGCCTGGGTTACTTCGTCCGGGTCCACGTCCAGCTCGGCCGCGATCTCCTTCGCGGTGGGGGAGCGGCCGAGCGTCTGGGAGAGGGAGTCGATCGCCGCGCCGATGCGTAGGTGAGTCTCCTTGACCCGCCGTGGGACTCGCATCGCCCAGGTGTGGTCGCGGAAGTACCGGCGGACCTCGCCCATGATGGTCGGCACCGCGAAAGACAGGAAGTTCGAACCGCGCTCGACGTCGAAGCGGTCCACCGCGTGCACCAGGCCGACGCGGGCCACCTGGGTCAGGTCGTCGAACGGCTCACCACGGCCGCTGAACTTGCGCGCGATGTGATCGGCGAGCGGGATGCAGCGGCTGATCAGCTCCGCGCGCAGCGCGGTGTGCCGCGCCGTTCCTGGCTCACTGGCCGAAAGCTGCTCGAAGAGCAGACCGACATCGTCGTATCCCGGGACCGCGTCCGCGGCCTCGAGGGTTTCGCTTTCCTCGAGATTTTCGCTTTCCTCGACGGTGTCTTCCGTGGTCAGCGTGTCGGCGTCGTCGTCGTGCTGGGAGTCGAACACGGTTTCTTCGTTCGCCACTACGCCTTCCCCCGGACCCGACGGAACTCCACCGTTGTCGGATATCCGGAAACCGTCGCGTCGAATTGATCCTGCGTCGCCTCCACCGCGTCGGTGAGCGTGCGCAGGACGTGCCAGCCGAAGCTGCGCTGGTCCGGTAGCCCCGGCTTCTCCGCGATGCCGTCGACCCGGACGAGCAGTTCGGTGTCACCGACGGTGAACCGGCAGTTCAGGCTCGTTTCCGGGGCCGCGACCGCGATCAGGGTCGAGCAGACCTCGTCGACGGCCAGTCGGACGTCGGCCACCTCGTCCAGCGTGAAATCGCTGAGTAGGACGAGGGTTTCGGCGAGCCCACGCACGATGGGCAGTTGTGTCACCGATGCGGCCACCCGGATCTCCACCGGGGTGCTGTAGAGCCCCTGTTCCGCCGAAAAATTGATCACCCTATGCAGGCTACCCACTCCCGCGCTGGGCAACCCTCGCGGCCATTAGACTGCGGCGTTGTGTCCAACCCGAGTTACCCGCGTCCGGCCGCGCCGATGATCGCCCCTTCCATTCTGTCCGCCGACTTCGCGCACCTCGCGGACGAGGCGCAGGCCGTCGCCGGCGCCGACTGGCTGCACGTCGACGTGATGGACGCGCACTTCGTGCCGAACCTCACCCTCGGCCTGCCCGTGGTCGAGAGCCTGCTGAAGGCCACCGACATCCCGCTGGACTGCCACCTGATGATCGAGGATCCGGGCCGTTGGGCGCCGCCGTACGCCGAGGCGGGCGCGCACAATGTCACCTTCCACGCGGAAGCGACCGACGATCCGATCGCGGTCGCGCGCGACATCCGAGCCGCGGGCGCCAATGCGGGGCTCTCGGTGAAGCCGGGCACACCGATCGAGCCATATCTGGAGATTCTGCGGGAGTTCGACACGCTGCTGGTGATGAGCGTGGAGCCGGGCTTCGGCGGGCAGTCGTTCATCCCGGACGTGCTGGAGAAGGCGCGCATCGTGCGCAACCTCGTCGATGCCGGTGAGCTCCGGCTGCTGGTCGAGATCGACGGCGGCATCAACGCCGACACCATCGAGGCGGCCGCGGAGGCGGGCGTCGACTGCTTCGTCGCCGGGTCCGCGGTCTACAACACCGCCGATCCCGCGGCCACCGTGCAGGCCTTGCGCCGGCGGGCCGCCGCGGCGCAACCACGCTGAAAAGCCTTACTTCGCACGGATTTTCCCTGCGGCGACGCCGCGAAGCGCGGCGATGACCGCCTTCAGTGGCGGCCGGTGCGCCGCCGCCTCGGGCGGCCGGATCCAGATGCGGTAGCCGGTGCGCTCGTCGTCCGGCGAGGGCAGCACCACCTGGCTGCCCGCACCGGCCACCGTCGCGTACAGCCGGAACAATTCGGCCGAGACCGCGGTACTGAGCGCGTCGTGCTGGGCGGGCCCGGTGAGGAAGGTCCAGCGCCGCGCGCGTGGATGGTCGACGACCGGTCCGGCGATTCCGTCCTGGCCGAGTCGCCGCAGCACCTGTTCGCCGAGTTCGGCGGGCATGCTGACGGCCCCGTAATCGATGCCGATGCGCAGCAGAATGCGGCGCGAGCCGGGATCCACCGATGCGGGCAGCTGGAATTCGCGGTGATACCGCACGCAGCGCGCTTCCGGCGTCGAATCGATAAATGTGGTCACGTCGCACCCCCAACCGTGTCGGACTCGATTTGTCGCACTGTGTTTTCCGGCTTCCTCGAGTAGTGAGGTCATGTGTCGGGCATAGGACGTGCGCCCTGGTCGATCCGTCGGGCCGAACTGTGCATGCGAGAAGTTGAACGGGAGAAGTCGGCCGGATAACGATATCGCTCTCCGGTCGTTCGCGCGCAAATTCTCGTTTATAACCGTGTCGCGATGGGGTACCGATCATGGATCGCGTTCACTACGCCGGATGAACGGCGACGAGCGGTATCGGAAATGCGGGCGAATAATTATCGTCCGCCGGTGTGGCCGATAATTTCCACACGTCTGGACATATTTTGTTCCACTTCCATGGCATGAGTTTGTTCCCGGCGCCAACGGTCTCGGCGCGGTCTGCTTCGGGTCGTATCGGCTGCGGTCGGTTTCACTCGCGTGCCCGGAGTGCGCGCTGTCTCCGACGTCCAGCGTCGTCAGGCGTACCCCGCCTTCGCTCCGGCCGGGGGTTGAGGACGGACTACGTTCGGCAGCGCCCATTAGGCTGAGGAGGCGCGGGAATAGCGGCCGGTGCCCGCGCTGTTGGCGCAACCGGACGACAACGACGCGATAGGGAGTCAGGGCACATGTTCACAGGCATCGTCGAGGAACTCGGCGAGATCGTCGCCAGCGAGCAGCTGGCCGACGCCGCGCGGCTGACGATCAAGGGCAAGCTGGTGACCTCCGATGCCGGACATGGTGATTCGATCGCGGTGAACGGCGTGTGCCTGACCGTCGTGGACGTCGTCGGCGGCGACTCGTTCACCGTCGACGTCATGGCGGAGACGCTCAACCGTTCCAGCATCGGCACGCTGGACGTGGGCGCGAAAGTGAACCTGGAGCGCGCCGCCGCGCTGAACAGCAGGCTCGGCGGCCACCTGGTGCAGGGCCACGTCGACGGCACCGGCACCGTGCTCTCGCGAACCCCGTCGGAGAACTGGGACGTGGTACGGATCTCGCTGCCCGGGAACCTCGCCCGCTACGTGGTGGAGAAAGGTTCGATCACCGTCGACGGTATCTCGCTCACCGTCTCCGGCCTCGGGGTCTCCGACGAGCCCACCGAGAACGGCACCAGGGACTGGTTCGAGGTCTCCCTCATCCCCACCACGCTCGCGCTGACCAACCTCGGCTCCGCCGCCGTCGGCGCCACCGTGAACCTGGAAGTCGACGTGATCGCCAAGTACGTCGAACGCCTCCAGCAGCGCGGCTAGCCGTGTTCCACCCGCTCGTCCCGGTATGCGCCGGGGGGAGGCGCGGGGCCGCGCCCGCCGCCACCAACCGGCAGGCCGCGATCTCCGAGGTCTTGCGCTCAGCCGCCGGACGCGAGCCATTAGGGGGCCGCGAACACGCAGCGCCGCAGGCGCTGCACATTGAGCACAGTACTGTGGTGAGGCACCCGTTTCGAGATGGAGCACAGCAGACGTGACCAGGTTCGACAGCATCGAGCGCGCAGTCGCCGATATCGCCGCCGGTAAAGCGGTCGTCGTCGTCGACGACGAGGACCGCGAGAACGAGGGCGACCTCATCTTCGCGGCGGAAAAGGCCACCCCGGAACTGGTCGCCTTCATGATCCGCTACACCTCCGGTTACATCTGTGTGCCCCTCACCGGTGACGATTGCGATCGGCTCGGCCTGCCGCCGATGTACGCGATGAACCAGGACAAGCACGGCACCGCCTACACCGTCTCGGTGGACGCGCGCGAGGGCATCACCACCGGCATCTCCGGCGCCGACCGCGCCACCACCATGCGGCTGCTGGCCGACGCCAACGCCAAGGCCGACGACTTCACCCGCCCCGGTCACGTGGTGCCGCTGCGTGCCAAGGACGGCGGGGTGCTGCGCCGCCCCGGGCACACCGAGGCGGCCGTCGATCTGGCGCGCATGGCCGGTCTGCGGCCCGCGGGCGTGATCTGCGAGATCGTCAGCCAGAAGGACGAGGGACACATGGCTCGCACGGAGGAGCTGCGCGTCTTCGCCGACGAGCACGAGCTCGCGCTGATCTCCATCGCGGACATGATCGCCTGGCGGCGTAAGCACGAGAAGCATGTGGTGCGAGTCGCCGAAGCGCGCATCCCCACCGCGCACGGCGAGTTCAAGGCCGTCGGCTATCAGAGCATCTACGACGAGGTGGAGCACGTCGCGCTGGTGCGCGGCGATATCAGCGACGGCGAGGACGTCCTGGTCCGCGTGCACTCCGAGTGCCTGACCGGTGATGTGTTCGGGTCGCTGCGCTGCGACTGCGGTCCGCAGCTCGACGCCGCGCTGGAAATGGTCGCGGCCGAGGGCCGCGGTGTGGTGCTGTACATGCGCGGCCACGAAGGACGCGGCATCGGCCTGATGCACAAGTTGCAGGCTTACCAGCTACAGGATTCCGGACACGACACCGTCGACGCGAATCTGCAGCTGGGGCTGCCCGCGGATGCCCGCGATTACGGCACCGGCGCGCAGATCCTGGTGGATCTCGGCATCCGCTCGATGCGGTTGCTCACCAACAACCCGGCCAAGCGGGTCGGCTTGGACGGCTACGGTCTGCGGATCACCGAGCGGGTGCCCATGCCGTTGCGCGCCAACGCGGAGAACCTGCACTACCTGCGCACCAAGCGGGACCGGATGGGGCACGACCTGATCGGGCTGGACGAGCTCGATCTCGGCGAGACGGCACACTGAACTGCGAACAGACCGGGAAGGCGGACATCGATGAGCGGTACCGGGGTACCGACTTTCGCGTTGGAGGATGCCAAGGACCTCTCCTTGGGCATCGTCGCGTCGCGCTGGCACACCCAGATCTGCGACACGCTGCTCGCGAATGCCGAGCGGGTGGCCAAGGACGCCGGCGTACGGCACATCACGGTGGTGCGCTGCGCGGGCGCCATGGAGCTGCCGGTGGTCGCCCAGGAGCTGGCCAGGTCGCACGATGCGGTGGTCGCGCTCGGCGTGGTGATCCGCGGTGACACACCGCATTTCGAGTACGTCTGCGATGCGGTGACCGCCGGGCTCACCCGGGTTTCGCTGGACGAGGGTACGCCGGTCGCGAATGGGGTGCTCACCACGAACAACGAGCGGCAGGCGCTGGATCGGGCGGGCCTGCCGGAGTCGCATGAGAACAAGGGCGAGCAGGCGGCGGCCGCGGCGCTGGACGCCGCGCTGACGCTGCGCGCCCTACGGCAGTCCGCATAGCGATGCCGGTCGTCCGTATTTTCCGGAGGAACACGGGCTCGCCCGGCCATGCGCCCGAGTGGGATTTCGAGGTGCGCCCGCGGCGGGCGGTGCGGACGGCCTGGGTCGTGGCGGTGCTGATCGCTGCCGCGTTCACCGCGGGCGGTGTCTGGCTGCGCAGCGGGTCGACCGGCGTCAACTTCCGTGTGGCCGACCAGATCGCGATGATCGGGATCGGCTTGCTCGGCGCCGCGGCGGTGCTGTTGCTGACCAGGCCAAGGGTGCGGGTGGGGCCGCGCGGTGTGTCCGTGCGGAACGTCTTGGGCGACAACGATTTCCCGTGGGAGTACATCCGAGGCGTGTCGTTCCCGGATCGGAAGTCCTGGGCGCGTTTGGAATTGGTCGGCGACGACTACGTCCCGATGCTGGCGATCCGCTCCAACGACAAGGAGCACGCCGCGCGGGCGATGGCGCGGCTGCGCGAACTCGGCGCGAAGTACTCCGAGAGCAAGTGATCACTCTGGGCGCGTCGACAGTGGCGCGCGAGCCCGGGTTCGTCCGTCTCGCGCGGATCGCGCCGCTGGTCTAGCCTCGCCAGTATGGAGCCGGGTGCGTTCGTCCTCGCGGCGGCTTTCGCCGACGATCCACTGATGGTCTACTTCTGGCCGCGTTCACCGCGACGGTATGAGGCCTTGCCGCTGTTCTGGGATTCGCGCATCGCGTCGCGCAGGAAGAACGGGCTGGTCGATCTGGCACACGATGCGGAAGGAAACCTCGCCTGCGTGGCGCTGTGGGAACCCGCGGGCGTGGTGTCGCCGATGGCCAAGCCACTGACGTTGCTGCGTGCCATGGGGCGCAGCACGAAGCGTGCGGTGGCCGCCGCGCGGCAGATGGAGCAGGCGCGGCCCGCGACGCCGCACCTGTATCTGGCCGCCATCGGCACGCTGCCCGCCGCGCAGGGGCGAGGCCTGGCGACGTCGCTGCTGGAGCGGAGGCTGTCATCGGCGGAGCAGCCCTGCTTCCTGATCTCGAACAGCCACGGCACCGTGCCGTTCTATCAACGCTTCGGGTTCGAACCGCAGGGTGAGGTGACGATCGGTCACGGTCCCGTCGGATACCCGATGCTGCGGACGAACTGAGTTCCAGAGCCGATCCAGCGCGGCCGGCTCACTGAGTGTGGGTGTCGCCCAGGACCGCGCCCTCGCGGCGGGGATCGGCGCCGCCGATCCACCCGTCCGGGCCGTTGCGTTTCAGGGCGCTGAGGCCGCTGGTTTGCGGCGCGACCGATATCTGGTGACCGAGTTGCCGGAGCCGGAGCACGAGCGGGTCGTGGTCGCCGTTGTCGGCCGCGTTGATTGCCGGATGCTCGCCGCCGACCCCGGTGGACGGGCTGTTCCCGGCGCCGAAGGCGACCGCGGAGACCGCTTGTTGCGGGTCGAGGCCCCAGTCGAACATGTTGACCAGGGTTTTCACCACGAACTGGATGATCACCGAACCGCCGGGCGAACCGGCGACATGGGTGAGCTGGCCGCGTGCGCCATCGGGGCCCTTGTCGAACACCAGCGTGGGACTCATCGAGCTGCGCGGGCGCTTGCCCGGCTGGACACGGTTGGCCATCGGCAGGCCGTCGGCGCCGACCGGGTCGGCGTTGAAGTCGGTGAGCTGGTTGTTCAGCACGAAGCCGTCGACCAGGTGGAAGGAACCGAACGCGGACTCGACGGTGGTGGTCATGGCCGCCGCGTTGCCGTATTCATCGACCACCGAGATGTGGCTGGTGCCGTGCTCCAGGGGCTGCGGGCCGACGCCCAGCGGAACGGGGCCGAAGTCACCGGGCTGCGCGGTGCCCATGCTGCGGCCGGGGTTGATCAGCCCGGCGCGCTGCCGCAGATAGTCCTTGTTCAGCAGGGTCTGTGCCGAATTGCCAGGCAGCGGAATGAAATCCGTGTCGGCCACGTACTTGTTGCGGTCGGCGTAGGCGAGACGCTCGGCCTCCGCGATGATGTGCACGGCTTCGGCGTTCGGCCGTCCGCCGTTGCGATCGATATTGTCCGGCCGCATGGTGGCCAGGTCGAAGTTCTCCAGGATGCCCAAGGTGGCGGCGACGGCGATGCCGCCGGAGGAGGGGCTGGGCATGCCGCAGATCTCGTGTTCGCGGTAGCCGGTGCACAACGCCGTGCGCTTCTTCGCCTGGTAGCCGGCCAGGTCCTCGGTCGTGATCAGGCCCGGCGTGCGCCCGCCGGACGACCGGCTCGTGGCCTCGACGATGTCGCGGGCGATGGCGCCGGTGTAGAAGGCCTGCGCGCCCTCCGAGGCGACGGCTCCGAGCGTCTTCGCCATCGCCGGATTGGTGAGTACGGTCTCGGCGGCCTTCGGGCTGCCGTCCGGGTTGAGGAAGTACGCCTTGGCGTCCTCGTCGAGCGCGAGGTCCTTCGCCGACTCCGCGATCTGGCCGGCCAGGCGCGGACTGATCGGGAACCCCTGATCGGCCAGTCCGATGGCGGGATCGAACAGCTCACGCCACGCGGTCTTGCCGTGGTCGCGGTGCGCCAGCTCGAGCATGCGTAGCACACCGGGCACCCCGATGGAGCGGCCGCTGGAGCGTGCGTTCGGCTTGGGTTCGGTGCGATCGGTGTCGCTGATCCAGCGCAGGTAGTTCTCGGTAGCGGCCGCCGGAGCCACTTCGCGGCCGTCGTAGGCGTCCACGGTCTTCGTGTTCGTGTCGTAGTAGAGCAGGAACGCGCCGCCGCCGATACCGGACGCCTGCGGTTCCACCAGCCCGAGCACCGTCTGCGCCGCGATCAGGGCGTCCGCCGCCGTTCCGCCGTCGCGCAGCACCTCGCAGGCGGCCTTGGTCGACACCGGGTTGGCGGTGGAGACCGCGAACGTGTGCGTGCGCACCGGCGTCATATTCGTGCGATAGCCGCTCGCTATCTCCGGGTTGGTGCTCAGGTCTTTGGTGCCGCTTCCCGCCGGGCCGGTCGCGGACGCGGTGACCGGCGTGCCGTTCGGGACCGTCTCGCAGACACCGCCGGCTCGGTCCGCACCGGACGAACAGGCCGTCACCATCCCGATGGTCAGCACGAACGCCGCCGCTGCGGCGACCCAGGTTCCTCGCTTGCGCCCCATGCGGGGGACTCTATCGCCCGCCACCTACCGCTTGCCCGGCTTTCCTTCCCACCGACGAAATCGCCCCGGCCGCAGCGAGTGTCGAGAACCCCAGCCGAAACGCATCGAACCGCGTAGTCCGCCGGGCCATCGGTAGGCTGGTCGAGTGACCATCGAGGCGGTGCTGTTCGACTTCTCCGGGACCTTGTTCCGGCTGGAGGACGACGAATCCTGGTACGCGGATCTGACCCGGCCCGACGGGCGGGCGTTCGACGTGCACGAGAAGGCCGAGATCATGCGCAGGATGACGGCGCCGGTGGAGCAGATCGTGGAATTCGACGCCGAGACGAAGTACGCGTGGGACAACCGCGATCTCGATCCCGCGCTGCATCGCATCGCCATGATGGAGGTGCTGCGCAAGTCGGGCGTCCCCTCCGACGAGGACGCCGAACGACTGTATGCCCGGCTGCTCGACCCGCTGGAGTGGACGCCTTATCCCGACAGCGAGGCTGTCTTGAATCTTCTCGCGGCACAGGATGTTCCGGTCGCGGTGGTGAGCAACATCCCGTTCGACATCCGCCCGTCGTTCACGGCACGCGGCTGGCACCGCCTGGTCGGCGCGTTCACGCTCTCCTATGAGGTCGGCGCCATGAAGCCGGACCCGGAAATCTTCCACTCCGCCCTGGAGGAACTCGGCGTATCCGCCGACGCGGCCCTGATGATCGGCGACAGCGCGGAGGCCGACGGCGGCGCCGCCGCGCTCGGCAGCCGATTCGCCCTGGTGGAGGCCTTGCCCACCGCCGAACGCCCGGACGCGCTGCTGACCGCTTTGCGTCGGCACGGGCTTCTGGAATAGCCGGCGTCACCACGCGTATCCATTTGCCGAAGCCCGAGTTCCCGGGGTCGCCACCGTGTTACCGTGCGAATCGACGTGTTCGTCAGGTGCGTCGGTTCGTTCGGTACCAACGGGGGTACGGGTGTGAGCATGGCGTTTTCGGGTGAGGAGCCGTTCGTCGGCGTGGAAACGGCCATGCCGGAGGCGGTTCGGGACGTGCGGGAAGCCGTCGCGGGAATGGCGGGGTTCGGGCTCGCGTATCCGGTGCTGATGAACCTGACGCGCGGTGGCGACGCGGCGGCCATGGCGTCCACTCAGTTCTGCGTCGCCTGGGCGCTCGGCCTGCTCGTCTTCGGGTTCGCCGAGGGCGCGCGCACGGTGCGCGGCCTTGCGCTGGCGCTGGCGATCCTGCAGGCCGTCGTCGGGTGCTCCGCGCTGCGCGACCTCGCGACCGTCCCGCCCCTGATCGGAGTCGTCGCCGCGGCCTATTCGCTCGGCAGTTCGGCGGCCGTCGTGCACCTGCTGTGCCGACCGGACGCCAAGGCGTGGTTCGGCGTCCGGGAGCCCTGACGCCGCCGCGATGCCGCCGTGCCGGGCTGTCGGTGCCGGTCATTAGGCTGGAATCGTGGCAGATCCAGCGACGTACCGGCCCGCGCCGGGCACGATTCCCGTCGAACCCGGTGTCTACAAATTCCGGGATGCCCATCGGCAGGTCATCTACGTCGGCAAGGCCAAGAGTCTGCGCAGCAGGCTGAACTCCTACTTCGCCGACGTGGCGAACCTGCACCCGCGCACCAGGCAGATGGTCACCACGGCAGCCAGCGTCGAGTGGACGGTCGTGTCCACCGAGGTCGAGGCGCTGCAACTGGAATACAACTGGATCAAGGAATTCGATCCGCGCTTCAACGTCCGCTACCGGGACGACAAGTCCTACCCGGTGCTCGCGGTCACGTTGAACGAGGAGTACCCGCGGTTGTTCGTCTACCGCGGCGCGCGGCGCAAGGGCGTCCGGTACTTCGGTCCGTACGCGCACGCCTGGGCGATCCGCGAGACCCTCGACCTGCTGCTGCGGGTGTTTCCTGCGCGCACCTGCTCCAACGGAGTCTTCCAGCGGCACAGGCAGATCGGGCGCCCTTGCCTGCTCGGCTACATCGACAAGTGCTCGGCGCCGTGCATCGGACGGGTGAGCGCCGAGGAACACCGCGGGATCGTCGAGGACTTCTGCGACTTCCTCGCCGGCCGCACCGACCGCTTGGTCCGCGAGCTGGAGCGGCGCATGCACGACGCCGCCGAAGATCTGGACTTCGAAGCCGCCGCCCGGCTGCGCGATGACGTGCAGGCGCTGCGCCGCGCGCTGGAGAAGCAGGCGGTGGTACTCGGCACCGGCACCGATGCCGACGTGATCGCCTTCGCCACCGACGAGCTGGAGGTGGCCGTGCAGGTCTTCCACGTGCGCGACGGCCGGGTGCGCGGCCAGCGCGGCTGGGTGGTCGACAAATCGGGCGACGCCGTCGACGTCCCGGAGTCGGGCGGCGAACTCGCCGCGTTGGTCGAACAGTTCCTCACCCAGTTCTACGGCGAGCAGGTCGCCGTGGTCGAGCAGGGCGCCGACGAGCAGCCCGCCACCGTGGTACCGCGCGAGGTGCTCGTGCCGGAGCTGCCCGCCGACGTGGAGCAGGTCCAGCAGTGGCTGTCGGAACTGCGTGGCTCGGCGGTGAAGGTCCGGGTGCCGCAGCGCGGGGACAAGAAGGCGCTCGCCGAGACCGTGCAGCGCAACGCGACGGAGGCCCTGGCCCAGCACAAACTCAAGCGAGCCGGTGACCTCACGTCGAGATCTCGAGCGCTGCAAGATATTCAGGACGCGCTGGACCTCGACACCGCGCCGCTGCGCATCGAATGCGTCGACGTCAGTCATGTGCAGGGCACCGACGTGGTCGCCTCGCTGGTGGTCTTCGAAGACGGCTTGGCGCGCAAATCCGAGTACCGCCACTACACGATCAAGGAGGCGGCGGGCGAAGGCCGTTCCGACGACGTCGGCAGCATCGCGGAGGTGACCCGCCGCCGCTTCCTCAAGCTGCGCCGCGAACGGGACATGGTGGAGCACGAAGACCTGGCCGCGACCGAAGACGACGGCGACGCGCTCGACCTCACCTTGCGCCCCGGTATCGATCCCCGCACCGGACGCCCGCGCAAGTTTGCCTACCCGCCCAACCTGTATGTGGTCGACGGCGGCGCGCCTCAGGTCGCGGCGGCCGCCGAGGTGCTCGACGAGCTCGGCATCACCGATGTCGCCGTGATCGGCCTCGCCAAACGGCTCGAGGAGGTGTGGGTACCGGGCGAGAGCGATCCGGTGATCCTGCCGCGCAACAGCGAGGCGCTGTATCTCCTGCAGCGGGTCCGCGACGAGGCGCATCGCTTCGCCATCACCTTCCATCGCAGCAAACGTTCGCGCAGGATGATCGTCTCGGCGCTGGACTCGGTGCCCGGCCTCGGCACCGCGCGCCGGACCGCTCTGGTCACCCATTTCGGCTCGGTGGCCAAGCTGAAGCAGGCCACGGTCGAGCAGATCACCGAGGTTCCCGGCATCGGGATGGCTACCGCGAAAGCGGTCCTTGCGGCGCTCCGGTCCGAATAGTCAGTCGAGGGTGCACCGGAAGATTCGGTTTCGCGTACGTTGTGTGTCTGCGCACGATACCGAGACCGGTGCGCGATGATCGGAAGGCACCCGAGAGACGGATCCGGTAGGACATGACACGCGTCGAATCGAACAGCAGTGCGGGCTCTGCGCCGACGAGCGCGGGACGAGCGGACTCGTCCGGCACCCTCGCCGGGGTGAACCCGCAGGTCGAGGTGGTGATCGTGACCGGGCTCTCGGGCGCGGGCCGCGGCACCGCGGCCCGCGTGCTCGAGGACCTCGGCTGGTATGTGGCCGACAACCTACCGCCCGAGCTGTTCGGGCGGATGGTCGAACTGGGCGCGTCCGCGAAGCCGCCGATCCGGCGTCTGGCGCTGGTCATGGATGTGCGCAGCCGGTTCTTCACCGGTGATCTGTCCGTGGTCACCGAACAGTTGCGGCCGCTGGGCGTCCGCACCAGGGTGCTGTTCCTGGAGGCCTCCGACGACGTGCTGATCCGCCGCTTCGGCTTCGCCCGGCGCAGGCATCCGCTGCAGAGCGAGAGCAAGGACGGCACGCTGTCGGCGGGCATCGCCGCAGAGCGGGTGCGCCTTTCGGCCGTGAAGACCGCCGCGGACCTGGTGATCGACACCACCGAGCTGTCCATTCACCAGTTGCACCGCAAGCTGGAAGAGGCCTACGGTGGCGGCGCGCCCACGGCGCTGCAGCTCACCGTGCAGTCCTTCGGCTTCAAGTACGGGGTTCCACTCGACGCCGACATGGTGTTGGATGTGCGTTTTCTACCCAATCCACATTGGATACCGGAGTTGCGGGAACATACAGGCCAAGAGTCGGTGGTCAGCGAGTACGTGCTGTCGCGCCCCGGTGCGGACGATTACCTGCGCACCTGCCACCACCTGGTCGAGCTGACGACGAACGGCTACCGCCAAGAGGGGAAGCGATACATGACGGTCGCAGTGGGCTGCACCGGAGGCAAGCACCGAAGCGTCGCGATAGCCGAAGCACTGGGCGAACTGATGAGTGAGGTCACCGGCGGGCCGGAGGAATCCGCCGATGTGGTCCGTGTGGTGCATCGAGACCTGGGGCGCGAATGACCGGCTGGGAATCCAATCCCAGCATCGTCGCGCTGGGTGGTGGCCACGGACTGTACGCGACACTGACCGCCGTGCGCCGGCTGACCAGGAAGATCTGCGCGGTGGTCACCGTCGCCGACGACGGCGGCTCCTCGGGCCGGCTACGCGCCGAACTAGGGGTGCTGCCGCCGGGGGATCTTCGCATGGCGCTGGCCGCCTTGGCCGCCGACGCCGACGGAGTCTGGACGCGAACCGTTCAGCATCGTTTCGGCGGCACCGGCGCCCTGGCCGGGCACTCCGTCGGCAACTTGATCCTGGCCGGGCTCACCGAAGTGCTCGGCGACCCGGTCGCCGCGCTCGACGAGGTCGCCAGGATGTTGCGTATCACCGGGCGGGTGCTGCCCATGTCGCCGATCGCGCTCGACATCGAGGCGGATGTCTCTGGGCTGGAAGCTGATCCGCGGGTCAGCCGCTGCATTCGCGGCCAAGTTGCCATCGCCACGACGCCCGGTAAGGTGCGGCGGGTGCGGCTGATTCCGTCCGACCCACCGGCCAGCGCCGAGGCCACCTCGGCGATCGAGCACGCCGACGTCGTCGTGCTGGGCCCGGGATCGTGGTTCACCAGCGTGATTCCGCACGTACTCGTGCCCGAACTGCGCGAGGCGCTGGTGTACACCAGGGCGCGCAAAGTGCTCGTGCTCAACCTCGCCGCCGAGCCGGGGGAGACCGCCGGGTTCTCCGCGGAGCGGCATTTGCATGTATTGTCCCAGCACGCACCGGAATTCGTGGTCGACGAGGTGCTGGTGGACTCCGGCTCGGTGCCGGAGGGACGCGAGCGGGAACATGTGGCCAGGGCTGCCGAACAGTTGCGGGCGCGAGTAACCTTCTCCGATGTCGCCGAAGCGGGAACGGACCGGCATCACCCCGGAAAGCTTGCCGCCGCACTGGATCAAGTGATCCGGCAACCTCGGCCGCAAATGGCAGGGCTTCGAGTCGAGGGACGGCACATGGGTCAGGATGTGCGTTCCGGGTTGGGTGGAAAGGAGCGCGTCTCGTGGCGATGACAGCCGATGTGAAAGACGAGCTGAGCAGGCTCACCGTCGCGCAGGTGAGTTCCCGCAAGGCGGAACTGTCCGCTCTGCTGCGTTTCGCGGGCGGCCTGCACATCGTCGGCGGCCGGGTGATCGTCGAGGCGGAGGTGGACATGGGGTCCATCGCGCGCAGACTGCGCCGGGAGATCTTCGAGCTCTACGGCTACGGCTCCGACGTGCACGTGCTCGGCGCGGGCGGGTTGCGCAAGACCTCCCGGTACGTGGTGCGGGTGTCCAAGGAGGGCGAGGCCCTGGCCCGGCAGACCGGCCTGCTCGACGTTCGCGGTCGTCCGGTGCGCGGCCTGCCGGCGCAGGTCGTCGGCGGCAGCATCGCCGACGCCGAAGCCGCTTGGCGCGGAGCGTTTCTCGCGCACGGCTCGCTCACCGAGCCGGGGCGCTCTTCCGCGCTGGAGGTCAGTTGCCCCGGTCCGGAGGCGGCGTTGGCGCTGGTCGGGGCGGCCCGGCGGCTGGGGATCACGGCCAAGGCGCGTGAGGTGCGCGGCACCGACCGCGTCGTGGTGCGCGACGGCGAGGCGATCGGCGCGCTGCTGACCAGAATGGGTGCGCACGGCACCAGGATGGTCTGGGAGGAGCGCAGGCTGCGCCGCGAGGTCCGCGCCACCGCCAATCGGCTGGCCAACTTCGACGACGCCAACCTGCGCCGCTCGGCGCGGGCCGCGGTCGCCGCGGCCGCCAGGGTGGAGCGCGCGCTGGAGATCCTCAGCGATGACGTGCCCGACCATCTCGCCGCCGCGGGCAAGCTGCGCGTGCAGCACCGCCAGGCCTCGCTGGAGGAACTCGGCCAGCTCGCGGATCCGCCGATGACCAAAGACGCTGTGGCGGGCCGGATCCGGCGGCTGCTGTCGATGGCCGACCGGCGCGCCAAGGAACTCGGCGTGCCCGACACCGAATCCGCAGTCACGGCCGAGCTGCTCGACGAGGCCTGAGGGCCGATCCCTGCCCGGTCGGGCGTGTTCGACTTCGGAACTTTTCTTGGTCAGGCGTCTGACCAGGCATGCCGTCCGCGCGAATGCCAGGTGCGTGTCGGCGAGGTCACGGCAGGGCGTTAGTGTGAGTAGGGCATCAGAATGACCCGCTGAAAAGCTGAGGAGCGATAACGTGACTGTCCGGGTAGGCATCAACGGCTTCGGTCGTATCGGACGTAACTTCTTCCGGGCGGTGGAGGCGCAGAAGGCGCTCGGCACCACCGACATCGAGATCGTCGCGGTCAACGACCTCACCGACAACGCGACCCTCGCGACCCTGCTCAAGTACGACTCGATCCTCGGCCGGCTGCCGCAGGACGTCTCGCTCGACGGCGACGACACCATTGTGGTGGGCGACCAGCGGATCAAGGCGCTGGCCATCAAGGAGGGTCCGGCGGCGCTGCCCTGGGGCGACCTGGGCGTCGACGTGGTCGTCGAGTCCACCGGCATCTTCACCGATGCCACCAAGGCCAAGGGCCACCTCGCCGCGGGCGCGAAGAAGGTCATCATCTCCGCCCCCGCCAAGGGCGAGGACATCACCATCGTGATGGGCGTCAACGACGACAAGTACGACGGCAGCCAGAACATCATCTCGAACGCCTCGTGCACCACCAACTGCCTCGGCCCGCTGGCCAAGGTCCTCAACGACGAGTTCGGCATCGTCAAGGGCCTGATGACCACCATTCACGCCTACACCCAGGACCAGAACCTGCAGGACGGCCCGCACAAGGACCTGCGCCGCGCCCGCGCCGCCGCGCTGAACATCGTCCCGACCAGCACCGGTGCGGCCAAGGCCATCGGCCTGGTGCTGCCCGAACTGAACGGCAAGCTGGACGGCTACTCGCTGCGCGTCCCGATCCCCACCGGCTCGATCACCGACCTGACTGCCGATCTGGCCAAGAAGGCGACCGTCGAGGAGATCAACGCCGCGTTCGAGGCGGCCGCCGAGGGCCCGCTGAAGGGCATCCTGAAGTACAGCGTCGACCCGATCGTATCCAGCGATATCGTCACCGACCCGCACTCCTCGATCTTCGACGCGCCACTGACCAAGGTCATCGACGACCAGGTCAAGGTGTACTCGTGGTACGACAACGAGTGGGGCTACTCCAACCGTCTCGCCGATCTCATCGGCCTCGTCGGCAAGTCGCTCTGACGCGTATGGCTGTCAAGACACTCGCGGACCTGCTCGGCGAGGGTGTGGAGGGCCGGGGCGTGCTCATGCGCTCGGACCTGAACGTCCCCCTCGACGACAGTGGACAGATCACCGATCCCGGCCGGATCATCGCCTCGGCGCCGACCATCAAGGCGCTGGCCGAGGCGGGCGCCAAGGTCATCGTGACCGCGCATCTGGGCCGGCCGAAGGGCGAGCCGGACCCGAAGCTCTCGCTGGCGCCGGTAGCCGCCAGGCTCGCCGAGGAACTGGGCCGCAATGTCCAGCTCGCCGGTGACGTCGTGGGCCAGGACGCGCTCGCGCGGTCCGAGGGCCTCACCGACGGCGACGTGCTGCTGCTGGAGAACATCCGGTTCGACCCGCGCGAGACCAGCAAGGACGACACCGAACGCGGCAAGCTCGCCGCGGCGCTGGTCGAGCTGGTCGGCGACGACGGCGCGTTCGTCTCCGACGGTTTCGGCGTGGTGCACCGCAAGCAGGCGTCGGTCTACGACGTGGCGCAGCTGCTGCCGCACTACGCGGGCACGCTGGTCGCGGCCGAGGTCGAGGTGCTGGCGAAGCTGAGCGAGAACCCGGACCGGCCCTACGCGGTCGTGCTCGGCGGTTCCAAGGTCTCCGACAAACTCGCGGTCATCGAGGCGCTCGCGCCGAAGGTGGACACGCTGGTGATCGGCGGCGGCATGTGCTTCACCTTCCTTGCCGCACAGGGCCTCTCGGTGGGTGCCTCGCTGCTGCAGGAGGAGATGGTGGACACCTGCAAGGGCCTGCTCGAGCGGTACGCCGACGTCATTCACCTGCCGCGCGACATCGTGGTGGCCGACAAGTTCGCCGCCGACGCCGAGTCGAGGGTGGTGCCCGCGCACGAGATCCCGGACAGCTGGCTGGGCTTGGACGTGGGGCCGGAGTCGGTGGACCGTTTCGGGGCACTGCTGACCGAGGCGCGGACCGTCTTCTGGAACGGCCCGATGGGCGTGTTCGAGTTCGAGACGTTCGCCGCGGGCACCCGCGGGGTCGCCGAGGCGATCGTGACCGCTACCGGCAAGGGCGCGTTCAGCGTCGTCGGCGGTGGCGACTCGGCGGCGGCCGTACGCGCGCTGAACCTGCCGGAGGACGGCTTCTCGCATATCTCCACCGGTGGCGGCGCCTCGCTGGAGTACCTCGAGGGCAAGGAACTCCCCGGCATCGCGGTGTTGGAGGACTGAGCATGGCACGCAAACCGCTCATCGCGGGCAACTGGAAGATGAACCTCAATCACCTCGAGGCCATCGCTCTGGTGCAGAAGATCGCGTTCGCCCTGCCGGAGAAGTACTTCGACAAGGTCGACGTGGCGGTGCTCCCGCCGTTCACCGACCTCCGCAGCGTGCAGACTCTCGTCGAAGGGGACAAACTCCTGCTCACCTACGGCGGGCAGGACGTCTCGGTGCACGAATCGGGCGCCTACACCGGCGAGATCAGCGCGAGCATGCTCGCCAAGCTGGGCTGCGCCTTCGTCGTGGTGGGGCACTCGGAACGGCGCCAGTACCACAACGAGGACGACGCCATCGTGCTGGCCAAGGCCAAGCAGGCGTTGAAGCATGGCATCACCCCGATCGTGTGCATCGGCGAGGGCCTGAACGTCCGCGAGGCGGGCACGCACGTCGAGTACAACCTCGAGCAGCTGCGCGGATCGTTGAAAGGCCTGACGGCGGAAGAGATCTCGAAGATCGTCATCGCCTACGAGCCGGTGTGGGCGATCGGCACCGGCAGGGTCGCCACGCCTGCCGACGCGCAGGAGGTCTGTGGCGCGATTCGGGGTGAGCTGGCGCTGCTGGCCTCGCCCGAGGTCGCCGCGGAGGTCCGCGTGCTCTACGGCGGTTCGGTAAACGCCAAGAACGTCGGCGAGTTGGTCGCCCAGACCGACATCGACGGCGCTCTGGTCGGCGGCGCTTCGCTCAAGGGTGACGAGTTCGCCACCCTCTCGGCGATCGCGGCGGGCGGCCCTTTGCCCTGACCCACTCGAGGGACTACGCACCACAGCCCGGTATCGCTCGCCGCGATGCCGGGCTGTAGTGATTTCGCCGGAAACTCACAGGGCCGAAGTAGTCGCGGCTCACTCCGCGTGCAGGATCAAGCCCGCGCCGTTGTCGTTGCGCAGGGTCAGCGTGTCGGCGTCCACTGTTGCGGTGGTGTTGCCGTCCAGGGCTTTCAAGACCGCCTGCTCCACCTCCATCACCTCAGCGGAGCACGCCATTTTCGTGGTGGCGACCTGGAAGGTGATCTGCGCTCCCGATACGCCGGCGTTGCCGGTCAGGCGATTACACCCGGTGCTGCCGGAGACGCCGCCGTCCTCGGTGATGGTGAGTGTCGGCTTCGCCTCGTCGAGCGCGCGGGAGCGGATCTGGGCGTCGTCGGCGATGAAGGCGGTGACCAGCCACGGGGTGCCCTTGACGGGCCGGTCCGGCTGAGCGACCTTCTTGTCGAGCAGGGTCACGGTCCGGTCGTCGCTGTGCAGCGTGAGTCGAGCGTCGTCGAGTCGCCAGCTGGGGTCGGAGTTCAGCAGGCCGCTGAGCCATTCGTCGGCGCCGCTGCGATCATCCGGGCAGGCCATCAGAGTCGTGGACAGACCGGAGACGCGCAGAACGTGGTCGTCCAGGGTGACCGCGCCGGTGAACTTGTTGCACCCCGCGTCCGCGGCGATACGGCCGTCGGGGAAGCTGACCGTCAGCGGGCCGCCGCCGGGAATCGGGGTTCCCTCGACGCCGGTCGAGAGGAAGGTGCGGCCGACCGGGCTCGGCCCGTCGGAGGTCGGCCCCGGACCGTTGCTCGAGCACGCCGCGAGCGCGCATGGGGCGATCAGGACAGCGAGGGCGAGTCGCGCGAAGTGTGCCGCCATGCGGCGATGCTACCGAGGAGGCGCTGGGCAGCCCGGATTTCGCAGCTTGTGACGGCCTGCCGACATTGTGGTGCGTTCTTCCAGGACATCGGGCGGGTGGCGAACTCCTTCGAGGCCGCCGTCAACTGGTCGCGTGCCGGATGCTCGATTCGCGCTCGCCTTCGCCGACATCGCGACGAGGGGGGTCGAGCCGGGAATCGGGATACATGGGATGATTCGCTCGTTGTGTGTTACCATTTGTGCCGTGCACCGATGCTTCCCCATCACCCCGCCGCCCGCCTCCTGAGCGAGGTGTAGGTATTCAGCGCGCCACCGAACGGTGTGCGCGCCATTTTCGGCATCGCTGTGCACCTCGCTTCCGCGACCCCATCCCTTTCCGTCGCAGGAGCGCGATCTTCTATGTCCATGTCTGTATCCACCGCCAGCCGTTCCGGGCTGGTCTACCTCGTCGGCGCCGGAATCCTCTGGGGCACCGGCGGTCTGCTCGGCACGCTGCTGCACCGGGCCGCCGGTCTTCCCCCTGTTTCGGTCGCCACCTGCCGGCTCGCCGTCGGCGGGCTGCTGCTGGTAGCCGTGCTCGCCACCAAACGACAACCCTGGCCACGAAATCCGTTGGCGTGGCGTCGCATCGGCGCGGTCGCCGTGCTCGCGGCAACCTTCCAGGCGGCCTACTTCGGCGCCGTCGCGGCCGCGTCGGTCAGTCTCGCCACCCTGATCACCATCGGCATGTCGCCGGTGGTCGTCGCCGTGCTGGAACACAGCACCGAAAGGCGTGCGGTGGACCGGCGCCGGGCGGCGACGATCGGCATCTCCCTGTGCGGGCTGGCACTGCTGGTCGGGGTGCCGTCCGGAGGTACGAGCGCGGGCGGGTTGCTGGTGGGCGCGGCGCTGGCGTCGGCGGCCGCCACGGCGTTCGCGACGACCACCGTGATGAACGCGGCGCCGGTGCCCGGCCTCGACGCGATGACCACCACGGGCCTCGGGTTCACCGGCGGCGCGCTGCTGCTGGTTCCGGTAGCGGCCACGAGTGGTCTCGCATTCCACCCGACAGTGGGCAGTGTCGCGCTGGTCCTGCTGCTTGGGCTGGCACCGACCGCGGTCGCCTACACCCTGTACTTTCGCGGGCTCTCGGAGGTCGGTCCCGGGACCGCCGCGGTGCTCGCGCTCCTCGAACCACTGACCGGGGCGGTGCTGGCCGCGGTAGTGCTCGGTGAACGCCTCACCACCCCGGCGCTGCTGGGCGCCACATTGCTCCTCATGGCATTGTTGCTCGCGGCGACACCTGGGCGCTTACGGTCAAAGGGCTGGCGACGGCGACAGGCGGCCACCGTTTTGCGGGACTGAGGACTCTCGTGTTGGTCGGCGGCAGGGCCACCAATGCCCGCCGACGGGAAGGCGCTGACCGGCACCCCACAGGTGCCGGTGAAACCAGCCCGGTAGACGCGGGAACCGACGCTCACCCCATATCGGCGTGAGCCGACGACGCCGAGGAGGGCGGTGTCCGACCAACCCACACGGGTTATCGGACACGCTTTAAGCTTCGGCGCGTGACCGCCGCTTCCGCTACCCCGACGACCCCTGGCTCCACGTGGGCGCCGCTGCGTTCACCGATATACCGGGCGCTGTGGGTGGCCCAGCTGGTATCCAATCTGGGCACCTGGATGCAGACCGTCGGGGCGCAATGGCTCCTGGTCGACTTGCCCAACGCCGCGGCTCTGGTGTCGTTCGTGCAGACCGCGATCACGCTGCCGGTGATGCTGCTGGCCATTCCGTCCGGCGTGCTCGCCGACCTGGTGGATCGCCGCAGGCTGCTGCTCGGCGCGCAGTCGGCCATGGCGGCGCTGGCGACGATTCTCGCCGTGTCGACCGCGACCGGGCACACCACGCCCGCGGTGCTGTTGACGCTGCTGTTCCTGATCGGCTGCGGGCAGGCGCTGACCGCGCCCGCCTGGCAGGCCATTCAGCCGGAACTGGTCTCGCGCGAGCAGATCCCGGCGGCCGCGGCGCTGGGCAGCATGAACATCAATGTCGGCCGGGCTGTAGGGCCCGCGCTCGCCGGTGTCCTGGTAGCGCTGTCCGGGCCGACATTGGTGTTCGCCCTCAACGCCGTGTCCTTCGGTGGAATCGTCACGGCGCTGACGGTCTGGCGTCGGCCCGCTACGGACCGGCGGCTGCCCACCGAGCGTCCGCTGGCGGCGTTGCAGGCGGGCACACGTTTTATCCGAGCCGCACCGGCGATCCGCCGTGTGCTGCTGCGCTCGATCTTGTTCATCGCGCCCGCCAGCGCGGTGTGGGCGCTGCTGCCGGTGATCGCACGCGACCGGCTCGGCCTGTCGTCCTCCGGATACGGTCTGATGCTCGGTGCGCTGGGGCTCGGCGCGGTGGTCGGCGCCGCCGCGTTGTCGCGCCTGCGGCAAGTGCTGAACCCGACCCAGCGGCTGAGCACGGCCGCGATCCTGTTCGGACTTGCGACCGCGGGCACCGCGCTGCTCCGCGTCGTGCCCGTGATACTGGTGCTGCTGGTCTTCGCGGGGCTGGCCTGGCTACTGGCGATGTCCACGATGAACTCGACCATGCAGCTGCTGCTACCGGCCTGGGTGCGTGCGCGCGGGCTATCGGTGTATCTGCTGGTGTTCATGGGCGGCCAGGCGATCGGCTCGCTGGTCTGGGGTCTGCTCGCCGATGCCATCGGGTCGGTGCCCGCGCTGCTGTGGGCGGCGGTGCTGCTCGGGTTCTGCGCGGTGAGTACGTTGTGGCTGCCGATCCGGCACAACGCAGAGCAGATCGACCTGACACCGTCGGCGTTCTGGCCGGAGCCCCAGTTGGTCGTCGAACCCGATCCCGACGACGGCCCGGTGCTGATCCTGCGCGACTACGACGTGCCGCCGGAGAGCGTCGAGGAATTCCTCGCCGCCATGGCCTTCGTCGGCCGGTCCCGGCAGCGCACCGGCGCGATGGAGTGGCGACTCTACCGCGATGTCGGGGTGATCGACCGCTACGTCGAGGCATTCGTCGTGCGGTCCTGGGCCGAGCACATGCACCAGCACCAGGTTCGCCTCACCGCCCAGGACCAGCTACGGGAGCAGGCCGTCGCGAAGTTCACCACCGCCGAGGGCGACCGGGTCACCCATCTGGTTGCGATCGACCGGCACTAGGCGTACCTCCGCCTTCGCTCCGGCCGTGCGCGGATTTCGGACGGACTGCATCCGGCAGCGCCCATTATGCGTACCTCCTGCCTTCGCTCCGGCCGTGCGCGGATTTCGGACGGCCTACGTCCGGCAGCGCCCATTGGGAGCGACGACGTCGAGTGCCTGATTCGGTGCGATCGCACCGACCGCATACACTGTCCGGCATGCGGATGTTCCTGGATATCCTCCTGATCATCACCAGCGTGCTGCTGGTGCTGCTGGTGCTGCTGCACCGCGCCAAGGGTGGAGGTCTGTCCAGCCTGTTCGGCGGCGGCGTGCAGTCCAGTCTGTCCGGCTCCACGGTCGTGGAGAAGAACCTCGACCGCGTCACCATCTTCACCGGCGTCATCTGGCTGATCGCCATCCTCGGCATCGGCCTGGAGATCAAGTTCGCCTGATCCGAGTCACCGCATCCGCCGTGAGCGCCGCCGCACCGAGCACGAGCGCGGCGATGACGAACGCGACGGAACAACTCGTCCCGAGCAGCGGGGCTACCCCCAGTGGACCGGGGCCGGTCCCGCGCGGGTGCTCGCGGTGGCCGCGCACTCGCCGCTGGCGACGACGACCGGCCTGTCGTGGTCCGATCTGGCTGGCGCCTCGTCGTGGAACCCGGCCAACTCGGTCCTGGCGATCATCACCTGCACGAACTGCGACGAGTGGATCAAGTTGGTCGCGGCGAACCGTGGCATCGGCGTCGTGCCGGACCTGGCGCGTACCCGGGTCCCGCACCCTGGCGTCGCCTATCGCGACATTTCCGACGCGCCACCCTCGCGCGTCTCCGTGGCGTGGCGCGCCAGGCCGGTCCCGCCGCGGTCGGTGCAGCGCTTCCTCGGTGTGCTCCGACCGGTCAATCGGTGCGCGGAACCCGTCCGTCGACGTCGGTGAAACCGTAGTATTCCGCGAGATCCGCGACCCGCCATGACAATCCGGTGCGCGAGCGGCGCCCGGCATCGGTGGCCAGCGCGACGACGGCGCGGCCGGTGAAGCGCGGCGTCTGCGCCTCGGCGAGGTCGAAGGTGCCCTCGCCGGGCAGCGTGACCAGCCGGTGCCCGTGTGCGTCGGCCGGAACCAGTTGCAGCAGTTCGGTATCCACGATGCCAGGCCAGAGCGAGACCACGGTCACCTCGGTGCCGGCGAGATTGTGCGCCATGTCGGCGGTGAGCCGGTCCAGCGCGGACTTCGCGACACCGTACACGGCATTGTGCATGTACCTGCGCGCCCCCGGCGAGGAGATGTTGACGATCAACCCGCCCGATTCGATCAGCAGCGGCGCAGCGAAAACACTTGCCACGTAATGTGATCGGACGCCCACGTCGAAGGTCTCGTCCCAGGCCGCCGGTGGAACCTCCCAGAACGGCTTGCCGAGCCACCGGGCCGCGGCGGGGGAGTTGTAGACGTTGTTCACCAGCACGTCCAGCCTGCCGTGCTCGGTGCGGATCAGTTCGAACAGCCGCTGCACGGCGTCGTCGTCGCGGTGATCGCACACGAACGGGATACCCACTCCGCCTGCCGCATCGATGGCGGCGGCCGTCGCGTGCACGGTGCCGGGTAAGCGTCCCTGCGCGGTGGAGCGCCCGGTCACGAACACCGTCGCACCTGCCGCGCCCAGCTCCAGCGCGATCCCCTTGCCTATACCGCGGCTGGCGCCGGTGACCACCGCGATCTTGCCTTCGAGCCTGTCGGGTATTCCGCTCACGGAACCGGAACATTACCGTGAAATAATAACGTGTTCTAGTCTTTGGAGGCCGGAGTGGAGCTGACCCATCGGTTCGTGACGACCAACGATATCCGCATGCACGTCACCGAGCAGGGGGAAGGGCAGCCGGTGATCTTCTGCCACGGCTTTCCGCACACCTGGTACGTCTGGCACCGCCAGCTTCCCGCGCTCGCCGCGGCGGGATATCGCGCGATCGCGCCCGACCTGCGCGGCTACGGACAGACCGACGCACCCGCCGACCTCGAGGCGTACACCAATCGCGCCGTCTGCGCCGACCTGCTCGGTCTGCTCGATGACATCGACGCCGAGCAGGCGGTGTTCGTGGGATTGGACTTCGGCGCCGCGCTGGTGTGGGAACTGGCATTGCGCGCGCCGGAGCGGGTGCGCGCCGTCATGGTCCTGAACAATCCGTTCGCGCCCCGTCCGACGCGCGCGCCTTCGCAGCTGTGGGCCAAGGCCGCCGCACGACACTTCCTGCACCTGCACTACTTTCAGACCCCCGGCGTCGCCGACGCGGAACTCGGCGCGTGTCCGCGGGAATTTCTCGCGCGCGTGTATTTCGCGCTGAGCGCCGACTATCACTATCTGGACACGTGGCGCTTCCCGGCGGAAGGCACCGGCTATCTCGACGTGCTGCCAGAGGCGCCCGCGTTGCCGTGGCGCTGGCTGAGCGGACCCGAATTGGACATCCTGGCACGCGATTTCGAACGCACCGGATTCACCGGCGGATTGAACTGGTACCGCAGTTTGGACCGCAACTGGGAACTCACCGCCGGCTACGCGGACGCGAAAGTCACTGTGCCGGCCTATTTCTTGTACGGCGATCGCGATCCGGACATGGAGGGATTCAGCGGCCGTGATCCGCTGGCCACCATGCGGGAGCATGTCGTCGACCTGCGTGCGGTGACCGAGATCGCCGGCGCGGGTCACCTCGTACAGCTGGAGCGGACCGCGGAGGTGAACGCGTTGCTCACCGCGCATCTGCGCCACCTGGCGGCGCATCCTGCCGAGATTTCGGCCTGAGGTGAAACATCTTCGGGCCCAGCACCGTTCGCTGTCGGTGGGCACCGCTAATGTCTGGTGAATGAGTTATAGCCTGAGCATCTACGTCGTCGAACTGGACAGGGTCTCCGCCGTCATCGGGTCCAGGGACGACAAGCTCCGGCGGATGATCGGCGGCCGGTTCAAGGCCCAGCTGACCCACGACGACGACTGGTTCGCCGACGAGATCGCGGGCGGCGCACCCACCCGCTACGAGGCGGTGCGCGCAGTCATCGACGGCGGTCCGTTCGACCCGTCCTACGGTTTCCAATACGGCTACGCCTTCCAGACGATCTGCCAGTTCTACGGCCGGTTCGTGGACAACCGCTACTTCTCGGCGTTCCGTGGCCGCTGGCTGGACCACGTCGATGACGGACTCGCCGCGCTCGGCATCAAGGCGATCAGCGTCCGCGACTTCATGTACCACTCGCTCCCGTCCGCGCTGCCCCAACCGGATGATCTGCCCGGCTACGGCGAATGGACGCCGGAGCAGTGCGCGGAAGCGCTGGTGCAGTGGGAGTCCACGACGCCACCGCAACGCGAGGAGGTCGACCACGAGGTACTGGCCGCCATCGAGTCGTGCGTCGAATGGATCCGCGAGGCCCAGGCCCGGCCCGGCTGGGGCATCGCCGGGTTCTTCTACTGAACCGCCCGACGGGTCGCATCCGAACGCAGTCCGCACCGCACGTACCGGACCGGCCGAGCGAAGGCGAGGCAGCCGCCTAGCGATATTCCTCGGCCAGCTTCGGGTACTCCGACCAGCGTGGCAGCGGCTCGTAATCGAGATAGGCCGTGAGGCGGTCGAGCAGGTATTGCCAGCGCGGGCCGATGGCGCCCGCGTCGGCGGGGCAGACGTGGCGGCGGGTCAATTCGACGGTAGTGACCACGCCGACCTGGCTCATCCCGACCTCGAGCAGGCAGCCGTCGACGTGCACGACCAGCTCGTGGGGCGCCACGCAGTGATCGACGCGCACCGCGATCGGACCGGGAACCGGGCCGTCGAGCAGCTCGATGGTGAGGTTGCCGTTGCCGCCGGTGACGCTGCCGAGCCAGCGGGAGAGCTGGCCGCGCTCGGTGGCCGCCGACCACACGTCCAGCACGGGCTTGTGGAACGACCGCAGATAGTGCAGGAGCACCAGATCGCCGCCCGCCGTGTGCTCATGCTCCGGTCGTACCTCGCCGAGCATGGACATCGTGGTCATTGCCGTGTCCTTCCGCTGCTGGTCACCGTCACCTCACTGTATTTCCACTATTCCGTGCCCGAATCGAATTCCCCGGAACGCCGCGCCTCGGCGCGCCGTGCGTCCGTAGCGGCGGTTGCCGCGCCTTCGCTCGGCGCCCGCTGTGCCGCGGGGCCCATGAGCGCGCGGGCGGCGGCGTCGATCCGGTCCTCGTCCAGCAGCACCGTGCCGGCGGCGGGGCCGAGCGGCACGAAACTGTCCTCGCTGGTGACGCGGGCGAGAGTTCCCGAGAAACCGGCATCGACCAGCGCAGCGCAGACTGCCTCGGACACGCCGCCGCTACGGCGGGTCTCGTCCGCGACGAGGACCCGGCCGGTCGCGCGCGCGTGCGCCACCAGGTCGTCCACTGGTAGCGGCGCGAGCCACCGCAGGTCGAGCACGCGGGCATGGATGCCGCGGCGGGCCAGGCGGCGCGCCACGCGCAGGCTCATCGGCACGCCATTGGCGAAGCTGACCAAGGTCAGGTCCGTGCCGTCGCCGTAGACGCGGGCTCGGCCGACTTCGACGTGCTCGGTGCGGGATGTGGCCGCCAGCCAGCCGTCGTCGCCGGGCGTGTGCAGGTCGCGGGTGTGATAGAGCGCGATGGGCTCCAGAAACAGGCACACCCTGCCATCAACGCGGGCCGCGGACGCGCAGGTCCGCAGCATTGCCGCGGCGTCGTCGGCGCGGGACGGGGAGGCGAGGACCACGCCGGGGATGTCGCGCAGCGCGGCGATCGAGTTGTCGTTGTGGAAGTGGCCGCCGAAGCCTTTTTGGTAGGCATATCCGGCGATCCGCACCACCATCGGGTTGCGGTAGCGCCCGTCGGAGAAGAACGACAGCGTGGCCGCTTCGCCACGAATCTGGTCGGCGGCGTTGTGCAGGTAGGCGAGGTACTGGATCTCCGGAATCGGCACGAACCCGGCCAGTGCCACGCCGAGTGCGGTGCCGAGGACACTCTGCTCGTCCAGCAGGGTGTCGAACACGCGGCGGGCGCCGAACGTCTTCTGTAATCCTTTGGTCACGCCGTACACGCCGCCTTTGCGGCCGACGTCCTCCCCGAAGGCGAGCACATCGCGATCGCGGGCCAGCAGGTCTGCGAGCGTGTCGTTGATCGCCTGGGCGAGTGTCACCGGATCACCTTGCGTGGCAGCACCATTCGTGTTCGTACGGTGGGACGCATCGGCGCGTGAGGTCGCCCGATCCGCCCGGTTCCGTGCTGCGGAGCGACCGTCGTCCGGCAGGGGTTCGGCTCTGAGCGCTTCCGCGCGCACCAGGGCAGGGCGAGATGGGCCGATCGGAGCGATCACCGCCGCGGCGGAGGCGAGTTTCGGTTCCTCCCGGACGATTTCGGCTGTCGCGGCGACGCGGCGACCCAGGTCGGCGTAGCGGTCGAGCACGTCGGCGGGCGTCACCACGCCGGACTCGACCAGTAGCCGCGCGGTCGCCAGCACCGGATCGCGGAGCAGCTCAGCGGCGATATCGGCGGCGCGGCGGTAGGCGGCCTCCATATCCGAACCCGCGTGACCCAGCAGCCGGACGGTCCGCAGACGCAGGAACCCGGGCTTCCTGTTGTCCCTGACCCACTGCGCGGCGGTGCTCGCGGTGGTCAGTGCGTCGACGGCGTCGCAACCGTCCGCGCTGAAGTACCGCAGACCGGGCCGATGGCCGTAGGCCTGTTCGATCCAGTCCGGTGGCGTGGGAACGCTGATGCCGATGCCGTTGTCTTCGCAGGCGAACAGGATCGGCATCGGAATCGCTTGGTGAGCGGTGTGGATCGCGGCATTGATCGCCCCAGCCGCGGTGGAGTGGTTCGCCGACGCGTCGCCGAAACTGCACAGCACTACCGAGTCCGAGGGCCACGGGCTGGAAACGCCCAGTCGCGCGGCACGATCGAACGCGAAGGCCAACCCCACCGCGCGCGGAAGGTGCGACGCGATGGTGGACGTCTGCGGGATGACGTTCGCGGCCGCGCTGCCGAACACCTTGTGCCGGCCACCCGAAATCGGATCGGCCGCCGCGGCGACCACTCCCAGCAGCACGTCCCGGATCGGGTCGAGGCCGGGCACGCGCCGGGCCCGGTGCACGAAGAACGCCCCGGACCGGTAGTGCAGTAAAGCGGGATCGGAGGTCCGCAGGGCGGCCGCCAACGCGGCGTTTCCTTCGTGGCCGGACGACCCGATGCTGTAATAACCGCGCCGGGCGCTGCCGAGGCGTCGTGCCGCGAGATCGAGATGCCTGCTCGTCGCCTGCGATTCGAACAGTTCCAGGCACGCCGCGCCGGTAATCGTGCTTCCGGGGACGACCGGCTCACCCATTGCCCGGCTCGGTCGCGGGGTGAGTGCGGCGATCGTGGCCCGAAACCTCTCGTCCAGATCCACTCCCTGTTCGGTCACCGAATGATCATCGCGTAAAAGTGCACCGCATGGACGCAATATCAGACGGCATTATTTCGGTAAGAGAGGTGTTCCTCGGATGAATTTCCGCGACACACCGGTGCGGCCGCTGCATGTAAGGCGCGCGGGAACGGGCTCGTGCCGCGCACTCGTTGCCTCAGCGACGCCGGTGGTACTCGGCCAGCGCCGTGAATGCGGCCCCGGGCTTCCATGGCAGGTCGGGATAGGTGTCTCCGCGGCGGCCTTCGAGGGCCTGGCCAGCTCGTGGACGAGGTCTACCTGCCCCTGGTGCGGCAACGAGCTCCGGCATCGAGCTGACCGTCGGATCGGCACTGCCTATCGGCGCGTGCCCGGACATCCGCCGTCATGCCGGAGGCTGCGCCGCGCACACTCAGCGCAGCGCTGACGCGGCCTCTTGATCGAGCTGCCAGGTGGTGGAGTCGATGCCTGTTGCGCCGGCCGCGGGGATCTCCAGCGGGTCGGCGCCGCCGATCGCCGCGGCGACGGCCTCCGCCTTGGCCGCGCCGCCGACCACCAGCACGACGTGGCGAGACCGCCGGACGGCGGGCAGGGTGAGGGTGACCCGCACCGGCGGCGGCTTCGGCGAATCCGTCACGGCCACAACGAGTTCATGGTCCTCGCGCACGGCGTCGGTGTGCGGGAACAGCGAGTTCACGTGCCCCTCGCCGCCCATGCCGAGCAGATGCAGATCGAACGCGCCGTGCTCAGTGAGGTAGGCGTGCACGGCCGCGGAGTACTCGGCGGCCGCTTCCACGGGATCGGGGTACTCGCCATCGGACGCGGCCACCGGATGCACCCGGGCCGGATCCACCGGTACGTGGTCGAGCAGCGCCTGCCCGGCTTGCAGGTCGTTGCGCTCCGGATCGCCCGCGGGCAGGAAACGCTCGTCGCCCCAGAACACGTCGAGCCGGGACCAGTCGATGCCGCCGGGCGACTTGCGCACCTGCTCCAACAGGGCGATGCCGGTGCCTCCGCCGGTCAGCACCACCGACGCCGCACCGCGCTCGGCTTGGGCCGCGACGAGGACCGACACGAAACGGGCAGCCGCGGCGGCGACAAGCGACTCGGTGTCGAGGTGGACCTCGACGGTGTCGCTGGGAAAGGGTGAATCGGTGTGGTCACTCATAGATCACCTTCTCGATTCCGGCCAGTGCCTCCGCGTAGATGTCGTCGGAGTCCAACCTGCGTAGTTCCTCGGCGAGGCAGTCGCGAGTCTCCCTGCGGGCCAACGCTATCCGCTGCACCGGGTCGCCGGTGCGGGTGAGCGTGGCGGTGCGGCCGGTTTGCGGTCGCTCGATAGCTATGGAGACCGCGCGGCGGTGCAGTTCCACGTGCAAGGGGCCGGTGCGGCGGCGAACCGGGCACCCGAGCCGGGCCGCCAGCCAACCCGCCAGCATGTCCAGGGCGGGTTCGTCGCGCAGTCCGGACACCGTCGCCAACTCCACCAGCTCGAACGGCGGCTCGTCCATGGCGGCGGCCAGCAGCGCGCGCCAGTAGGTGATCCGGCTCCAGGCCAGATCGGAGTCGCCGGTCGCGTAGGAGCCGAGCCGCTTCTTGATCGCCGCCTGCGGATCCGGCGCGAACGTGGCGTCGGTGATGCGACGGGTCGCCAGCCGGCCCACCGAGTCCCTGGACGGGAACTCCGGGGCTCCGCGGGGCCACCAGGCGACCACCGGTGTATCCGGCAGGAGGAACGGGATGACGACGCTGCTTTCGTGGTTGATCAGGTCGCCCTGCAGGCGCAGCACGATCACCTCGGCCGCTCCCGCGTCGCCGCCCACCCGGATCTGCGCGTCCAGCCGGGTGGCGGCTTCTCGGTCACCGCGTGCGAGCACCACGACGCGACAGGGATGCTCGCGGCTGGCGTCGTTCGCGGCGTCGATCGCGTCCTCGGCCTCGGAGCTGTCCAGCGTGCACACCACCAGGGTGAGCACCCGGCCCATGGTGATCACGCCGTTGCTCTCGCGCAGCTGCACGAGACGCTTGGTGACCTCACCGGTCTTGGTCTCCGGCATGTCGACGATCACGGCCGCCGCCATTCGCGCCCGGTGCGGGCGAGCATCTCCTCGGCCGCCGCCGGACCCCAGGTGCCCGCCTCGTACGGCTCCGGTTTGCCATCGGCGGCCCAGCGCTCGAGCACGGGGTCCAGGATGCGCCAGGACAATTCGACCTCCGCGTTGACCGGGAACAGCGACGGCACCCCGAGCAGAACGTCGAGGATCAGGCGCTCGTAGGCCTCCGGAGAGGACTCGGTGAACGCCTCGCCGTAGCTGAAGTCCATGTTGACATCACGCACTTCCATGCCGGAGCCCGGCACCTTCGAGCCGAACCGCGTGGTGATGCCCTCGTCCGGCTGCACCCGGATGACCAGCGCGTTCTGCCCCAGTTCTTCGGTCATGGTCTGGTCGAACGGCAGGTGCGGGGCCCGCTTGAAGATCACCGCGATCTCGGTCACCCTGCGCCCCAGTCGTTTTCCGGTGCGCAGGAAGAACGGGACACCCGCCCAGCGGCGGGTGTCGACCTCCAGGCTGATCGCCGCATAGGTCTCGGTCCGCGAATTCGGATCGAACCCTTCCTCGTCCAGCAGTCCGACCACGTGCTCGCTGCCCTGCCAGCCCTCCGCATATTGCCCTCGGGCGGTGGTCTCGTCCAGCGGTTCGAGGAGCTTGGTCGCCGAGAGCACCTTGATCTTCTCGGTCTGCAGCTGCTTGGGCTCGAAGCTGATCGGCTCCTCCATGGCGGTGAGGGCCAGCAGTTGCAGCAGGTGATTCTGGATCACGTCACGCGCGGCACCGATGCCGTCGTAATACCCGGCGCGACCGCCCAATCCGATGTCCTCGGCCATGGTGATCTGCACGTGGTCGACGAAGTTGGCGTTCCAGATCGGCTCGTACAACTGGTTGGCGAAGCGCAGCGCCAAGATGTTCTGCACCGTCTCCTTACCGAGGTAGTGGTCGATGCGGAACACGGTCTCCTCCGGGAACACCCGGTTGACCAGTGCGTTGAGCTCTTGGGCGCTTTCCAGGTCGTGCCCGAACGGCTTCTCGATCACCACTCGGCGCCACGGCTTTCGGCCCGCTTCGTCGAACCCTTTCGTCTGCGCCAGGCCGTGCCCGGAGAGCTGATCGAGCACGACGGGAAACGTCTTCGGCGGGATCGACAGGTAGAAGGCGTGGTTGCCGCCGGTGCCGCGCTCCTTGTCCAGGGTGGCCAGGGTGTCGGCGAGCCGGTCGAACGCCGCGTCGTCGTCGAAGGTGCCCTGGACGAACCGGATGCCCTCTGCGAGCTGGTCCCAGACCTCTTGGCGGAACGGAGTGCGCGAGTGCGTTTTCACCGCGTCGAGGACGACCGCGGCGAAGTCCTCGTCGGCGTAGTCGCGGCGGGCGAAGCCGACCAAGCCGAAACCCGGGGGCAGCAGCCCCCGGTTCGCCAGGTCGTAGATGGCCGGCATCAGCTTCTTCCGGGACAGGTCACCCGTGACGCCGAAGATCACCATGCTGCACGGTCCCGCGATACGCGGAAGCCGTTGGTCCCGGCTGTCGCGCAGCGGGTTGTGCCAATCGTTCGCGGCCGCTCGACCCGTGGACGCTGAACCGGCCATCGGTCAGCTGTTCCCGGAAGCGGAAGCGGCGGCCGACCTCAACTCCTCGGCCGTGGCCGAAAGCAGCTCCTCCCAGGACTTCTCGAACTTGTCCACGCCTTCGCGCTCGAGCACCGCGAACACGTCGTCGAGGTCGATGCCGACGGCGGTCAGCTGGTCGAAGACCTCCTTGGCCGCCGCGGCCGTGCCGCTGACGGTGTCGCCGCGGATCTCACCGTGATCGGCGACCGCCTGGAGGGTCTTCTCCGGCAGCGTGTTCACCGTGTTCGTTGCGACCAGCTCGGTGACGTACATGGTGTCGGGGTAGTCCGGGTTCTTCACGCCCGTCGACGCCCACAGCGGCCGCTGGCGATTCGCGCCGGAGGCGGCCAGGTTCGTGTAGGTGGAGGTGTGCTTGCCACCGTCGAACACGTCCTGGTACTCGGCGTAGGCCAGGCGCGCGTTGGCGATACCGGCCTTCCCGCGCAGCGCGAGGGCCTCGTCGGTGCCGATCGCCTCCAGCCGCTTGTCGATCTCGGTGTCCACCCGGGACACGAAGAACGAAGCGACGGAATGGATCTTGGCCGGATCATGGCCGGCGACCTTCGCCTTGCGCACGCCGTCCAGGTAGGCGCCCATCACCGCGCGGTAGCGCTGCACCGAGAAGATCAGCGTGACGTTGACGCTGATGCCCTCGGCGAGCACCGCGGTGATCGCGGGCAAGCCCGCCTCGGTGGCCGGGATCTTGATGAACAGGTTGGGCCGGTCGACGATCTTCCACAGCTCGACCGCCTGCGCGATGGACTTGTCCGCGTCGAACGCCAGGCGGGGATCGACCTCGATGGAGACCCGGCCGTCCACACCGCCGGTCGCTTCGAAGACCGGAGCGAACACGTCGCAGGCCGCGCGGACGTCGTCGGTGGTGATGGTGCGGATGGCGGCATCGGCGTCGGCGCCTCGAGCGGCAAGCTCTTTCAGCTGGCTGTCGTAGCTGTGCCCCTGGCTGAGCGCACCCTGGAAGATCGTCGGGTTGGTGGTGACCCCGACGACGCCACGGGTGGCGATCAGCTCGGCCAGGTTGCCGGACCGGATCCGGTCCCTGGACAGATCGTCGAGCCATACGGACACCCCCGCCGCCGACAGGGCGGCGAGGTTTTCGTTCTGAGCCATGAGCGCTATCCCTTCACGTTCTCGAGCGTGCGCTGCGCGGCGGCAACGACGGCTTCCGGAGTGAAGCCGAATTCGCGGAACAGGGTCTTGTAGTCGGCGGAAGCGCCGAAGTGCTCGATCGACACGATCTCGCCCGCATCACCGGCGAACCGGTGCCACGGCATCGCGATACCGGCCTCGACGACGACGCGTGCGGCGATCGCGGGCGGAAGCACCTCGTCCCGGTAGGTCTTGTCCTGTGCGTCGAACCACTCCACACACGGCATCGACACCACGCGGGTGGCGATGCCCTGCTCCTCCAGCGTAGTGCGGGCGGCGACGGCGAGATGGAGCTCCGAACCGGTGGCGATGAGGATCACCTGCGGGGTGCCGGTGGACGCCTCGGCCAGGACGTAACCGCCCTTCGACACGCCCTCGAAGCTGGTGCCTTCCAGGATCGGCAGGTCCTGGCGGGTCAGCGCGAGTCCGGACGGGCCGTCCTGGTGCGGCGGCTCCGACACCGAGAAGTGCGAGGTGTGCTCGCTGCTGTCGCGCTCCAGAATGGTGCGCCAGGCGTAGGTGGTCTCGTTGGCGTCGCCGGGACGCACCACGTTCAGGCCGGGGATGGCGCGCAGCGCGGCCAGGTGCTCGATCGGCTGATGCGTGGGACCGTCCTCGCCCAAGCCGATGGAGTCGTGCGTCCACACGTAGATCGCGGGCACCCGCATCAGCGCTGCCAAGCGGACGGCGGGGCGCATGTAGTCGCTGAACACCAGGAAGGTGCCGCCGTAAGGCCGGGTGGGGCCGTGCAGCGCGATGCCGTTGAGGATCGCGCCCATCGCGTGCTCGCGGACGCCGAAGTGCAGCGTGCGGCCGTACGGGTTGGCCTTCCACATGCCGGTCGAGATCGATTCCGGCCCGAAGCTGGGCTGGTCGGGCATGGTGGTGTTGTTGGACTCGGCCAGGTCGGCCGAACCACCCCACAGCTCCGGCAGCACCGGGGCGAGCGCGGCGAGCACCTTGCCGGAGGCCTTGCGGGTGGCCATGCCCTTCGGATCCGGTTCGTACGTGGGCAGATTCGCCGACCAGTTCTCCGGCAGCCGCCGCGCGGCGAGGCGGTCGAACAGCGCCTTGTTCTCCGGGTTGGCCGCGGCCCACGCGTCGAACGACTTCTGCCACTCCTGGTGCGCCTGCCTGCCGCGGTCGACGACCTTGCGGGTGTGCGCGATCACCGCCGGGTCCACGTGGAAGCTCTGCTCGGGGTCGAAGCCGAGCACCTTCTTGGTGGCGGCGACCTCGTCGGCACCCAGTGCGGCGCCGTGCGCGGAGCCGGTGTTCATCTTGCTGGGCGCCGGGTAGCCGATGATGGTGCGCAGCACGATGATCGAGGGCTTGTCGGTCTCGGCCTTGGCGGCGGCCAGCGCGGCCTCGATGGCGACGACGTCCTCGCCGCCCTCGACCACCTGCACGTGCCAGCCGTAGGCCGCGTAGCGCTCGGCGACGTCCTCGGTGAAGGCGATGGTGGTGTCGTCCTCGATGGAGATCTTGTTGTCGTCGTAGACCACGACCAGGTTGCCCAGCTGCTGGGTGCCCGCGATCGACGACGCCTCGGAAGTGACGCCTTCCTCGAGGTCACCGTCGGAGGCGACCACGTAGACGAAGTGGTCGAACGGGCTCGTGCCCGGCGCGGCGTCCGGGTCGAACAGACCGCGCTCGCGCCGCGCCGCCATCGCCATGCCGACCGCCGACGCCAGGCCCTGGCCGAGCGGGCCGGTGGTGATCTCGACGCCGTCGGTGTGGCGGAATTCCGGGTGACCCGGGGTGAGCGAGCCCCACTTGCGCAGGTGCTGCAGGTCGTCCAGTTCCAGGCCGAAACCCGCCAGATACAGCTGGATGTACTGGGTGAGGCTGGAGTGGCCGCACGACAGCACGAACCGGTCCCGGCCGACCCAGCTGGGATCGGTGGGGTCGATGCGCATGGTGCGCTGGTAGAGGGTGTACGCCAGCGGCGCCAGGCTCATCGCGGTACCGGGGTGACCGTTTCCGGCGTTCTGCACCGCGTCGGCGGCGAGGACCCGAATGGTGTCGACCGCCTTGGTGTCCAGATCCGTCCAGTCGTCCGGGTGGTTCGGCTGAGTGAGGGCGCGGATGTCGTCTGTGATCGACACGACCGAGGTTCTCCTGACATTGGTTCGTCGACGGCGGGTGGGTTCTGACGGCGATGATCGCGCGGCAGCTACGGCGTGCATACCGGGTTTACCCAACTACCCTAGATGTGCCCGGTGACCGGCACAGCAGTAACCCTGTGTTGTTTTGCCGTGGCGTTTTGCGGCGCCCGCGGCGCTGCGTGTTCGCGCCCACGTTGCGGCTCGTGCCGGGGCAGCCGAGGTTCGTGATCGCGTCGCATGCTTCGCTCGCCTGGGCGGCGAGCCGGTCCGTGAACGGTGACCCACTGCCTCGCACCAACGGGCCTGGAGCTGGTCGATCGAACGACTGCACGCCAGTCGGCCGAGGGAATGGTGCGTGCGGGTGTGTATCGGATGTGCCGTGTTCGCGTGCTGCGTGTTCGCGCTCACGTTGCGGCCTCCTCCGAGCGGGCAGAAGTCGCCGAGCCGCATCGAAGTGCGTTCCCCTCCAGGACGTAAGCCGCGTGAACACCAACCCGTAATACTCAGCAGTACGACCGTCTCGAAGGGGGGACGATCGAGCGCGCGCAATGGCACGTCTGGTCGGTCACATTCCCCTGCCGTTGCGCGGGGGCGAGGGGAGGGGTGGAGGCGGCAGGGGTCTACCATCCTTTGTAGTAGTAGTCGCGCCGCACCGGTCGGAGGGGGCGCCGGGGCGGACGCGGGTCCGGTGCGGCACATCCGTACCAGCGGGACGAGCGCTGCTGGTCCATGCCGGATGCGATGCACAGCGTGCGAGGAGAGACAGTGCGGATTGGGCGACAGCCGGGTGGCGATGGTGCGCACGGCTCCTCCGCGACGGCGCTGGCCGACCGGTTCACGGGTCCCGGCCTACCGTCCCGGCTGCTGCGGCGAGTGCTGGCCTACGTCGCGCTGACCAAGCCGAGGGTGATCGAGCTGCTGCTCGTCGCCACCATCCCGACCATGCTGCTAGCCGACCGCGGCACCGTCGACATCCGCCTGATCCTGGCCACGCTGTTCGGCGGCTGGATGGGCGCGGCGAGCGCGAACACACTCAACTGCGTCGCCGACGCCGACATAGACAAGATGATGAAGCGCACCGCCAAGCGGCCGCTGGCTCGGGAGGCGGTGCCGACGTCGAACGCCTTCGTCTTCGGCGTCGCACTCGGCCTCGGCTCCTTCGCCTGGCTGTGGTGGCAGGCGAACCTGCTCAGCGGCCTGCTCGTGGTGGCGACGATCTTGTTCTACGTCTTCGTGTACACGCTGGGCCTCAAGCGCCGCACCTCGCAGAACGTGGTGTGGGGCGGCGCGGCGGGCTGCATGCCCGCGCTGGTCGGCTGGTCGGCGGTGACCGGAGGCATCGGCTGGCCCGCCATCGCGCTGTTCGGCGTCATCTTCTTCTGGACGCCGCCGCACACCTGGGCGCTGGCCATGCGCTACAAAGAGGACTACCGCGCGGCCGGGGTGCCGATGCTGCCGGTGGTGGCCACCGAGCGGACCGTCACCCGGCAGATCGTCATCTACACCTGGCTGACCGTGCTCACCACGCTGGCCCTCGTGCCGGCGACCGGTGTCATCTATGCGGCCGTCGCGCTGGTGGCCGGAGCGTGGTTCCTGCTCATGGCCCACCAGCTGTACGCGGGCGTGCGGCGCGGCGAGTCGGTGAAGCCGCTACGGCTGTTCCTGCAGTCGAACAACTACCTGGCCGTGGTGTTCTGCGGTCTCGCGGTGGACTCGGTGCTCGGCTGGGACACCATAGGCAGTTTCTTCAGCTGATCGCGCCCACGTAGCCGTCCGGGCGGACGAGAACCCGGGAGCCATCGGTTGCGGCGTAGGCCCTGAACGCGTGCCCGTCGACGTCCACCACGTGCGGTCCCGCCACCGCCGTTCCAGGCCGGACCACCGCATATGCGGGCACGCCCGGATCGGCCTCGACGGGAGCGTCGAACGACAACAGCGTCGCGTGCGGCCCGCGGAACAGGTCGAACAGCCGCATCGGTCGTCCTGCGGCATCTTTCAGCGGCGCGTCCGGCGCACGATCACCAACGGCCAGCGCCGCGCGCACGGCTGGATCGCGGTAGCTGATGTCCAACTGCTGGGTCTCCGGTCCACGCTCCATCGCGTCCTCGTCGCCGTCTACCAGCTTGTCCAGCAGTTCGGAACTCAGCCCGAGCACCCGGGCGGCCACCGTCCGGCGCTCGGTCTCATAGCTGTCCAGGAATGTGTCGTCACCCTCGAGAGCGGCGGCCAGCTTCCAGCCGAGGTTGTACGCATCTTGGATGCCGGTGTTCATGCCCTGGCCGCCGGTGGGCGGATGCACGTGCGCGGCGTCACCGGCGAGGAAGACGTGGGTATCGCGGAATCGTCGCGCCAGACGGACGTTCGGCCGCCACACCGTCACCCAGGTGAGGTCGGTGAGAGTGACGTCGTTGCGGCAGCAACAGCGATCCACGTATTCCTGCAGCAGTTCGAGGCTCGGCTGCGCGTCGCCGGTCAGTGGCGCGGCGAACTGGAACCGGCGTCCACCGGGCAACGGTGACAAGGCGATTCCCTCCATCGGCTGGTCGGCGGCGGCGAACCAGTAGCCGAACTCGTGATCGAGCGCGTCGGCGCGCACATCGCCGAGCAGCATGCGGATCGACTCGTCGGTGCTGCCCTCGAACGGGATGCCCAGCGTCTTGCGCACGGTGCTCTTGCCGCCGTCCGCGCCGACCAGGTAGGCGGCTCGGACGTTCTCGCGCGTCCCGTCGCATTCCAGGGTCGCGGTGACGCCGTCGTCGTCCTGTGTGCAGCCGACCAGCGCGGTGCCGAGTTCGACGTGCACGCCGAACTCGGCGAGCCGATCGCGCAGGATGGCCTCGGTCTCGGACTGGCCGAGCACCCACGGGTTCGGGTAGGGGACTGCGGGGGTGGGCTCGACCGGCTCGGACATCCTGCGCTCGGCGACGAACTGGCCGTCGAGGTGCACGCGCATCACCGGTGTCGGCATCCCCGCCGCGAGCACCGCGTCCAGTACGTCCAAGTCGTCGAAAACCTCCAGCGTGCGCGGCTGGATGCCATCGCCGCGGGAGCCCGCGAAGAACGTCGCGGCTTTGTCGATGATCCGCACCGGGATGTTCCGGCGGGCGAGGTCGAGAGCGAGAGTGAGGCCGGTGGGTCCGGCGCCGACGACGAGAACGAGTCCTGACACGACATACTCCTGATGAAACTTGATTCACTGAAACTTAATTCAGTGTCGCGGTTGGTACGTTTCCCTGTCAAGGAGGTGAGGCGGGTGTCGCTGAGTCGCAAGGAGAAGGCGGCCGAAACCGAGCAGGCGCTGAAGGCCGCGGCGCTGCGGTTGTTCGCTGAGCGCGGCTATCTGAACACCAAGATCACCGACATCACGATGGAGGCGGGCCGGGCGGCCGGATCGTTCTACAACCACTTCGCGAGCAAGGAAGAACTACTCCAGGCGCTGCTGAGCGATCTGGCCGCCGCGGGTGACTCGCGCGCCGAAGGTCCCGACCACAACCCGGATTTCAGCGATCCGGAGGCCGTGCGCTACCACGTTGCCGGGTATTGGACCTTCGCGCGAGAGCACGGGCCGGTTCTGCGCGCGGTGAATCAGGCGGCGCTGGTCAACGAGGACTTCGCGGGTATGGTCGCGCGCTTCGGCGTCCAGCAGCGCGCCGACATCGCCGACCACGTGGCAGGCTTCGCCGACAAGGGATTACGGCTGCCGAGCACCCCCGACGCCAGCTTGGCGATGATGTTCCTGCTCATCCAGAACCTGCTGGCCGCGGTCGAGGACGGCACGGTCGCGCTGACCGGCGAACAGGCGGTGGACGGCCTGACTCGCTTCGTCTACCGAGGGTTGACCGGGCGCGATATCCCGGAGCCCACCTGAATTCTGCCGAAACGCAGCGTTGCGCAATCCAGCCATTGATACCGACCGCCAGATCGATGCTCAGCGCATCCCTGTCGCGCAGCGAGTAGTCGAACGGAAGCCCGTGCAGCACAGTGTCGTTCACTGAGAGACAGGCGTGTCGCGGGAACTCGCTGACCGGGCCACCCCGAAAACGGGGTATTCCATTGTGATCCGATCGAGCGCACCATGGGAGAGGTCCGGTTTGTTTATCAGGGTACGTGCCGGAGGGCCAAATCCCTGTTCAGGGCAGCACAATTGGATCCCGATTCGCCACGCCCCGCGTGTGCTGCCGATTCGATGACAGCGACCGGGCGCCTATGTTCGGGGCCGCGGTGGATCGACTCGTGATTGCAGGTAACCATCATGATCTTTGCGAAAATTGCCGCGACAGCACTTCTTTCCGCTGTCGCACTGGGCGTCACGGCCGCGACCGGCCATGGCGAGGCGGGCGTGGCCGGTGCGGAAATCAGCGGTATCGACCAGGGTGTCGCGTACACGGCCGCGGTGGCATCCGACCGGTCCAGTGCGACCCTCACCCTTACCTCGGGCTCGTTCGTCTCGACACCCACCGGGGTATCCGTGGCGGCGCCGGACGGTTCGGTAATCGGCCAGGTGCCGACGACGGTGCGCAGCGTCTCGGGTCAGGAGGTGCGGGTGGCGCCCGGCATCGATGCCACCGCGACGACCTTGACCCTGACCCCCATCGGCACGGCGACACCGGAGCCGGATGCGCCGCAGTTCATCGGTGACGCCGGCACCACGGTCGCCGGCGTGTTGATCGGTTGCGCCGTGGGTGCGCTGATCGGCCTCCTCTTCCTGATCGTCGGGGCCCTTCCCGGCTGTGTCATCGGCGGGATCATCGGAGGTATCGCCGGCGCCCACCAGTGACGCGACAGCTCACCCGACAATGCTCCGGTCGGCGCGGACGATTCTCCGCGCCGACCGATCCGTGCTCGGGCTGGGTCAGGGATGTCTCCGCATCATCGCGGCGGACGTTTCCGGCTGAGCGGCTTCTTCATACCGCGCAGTATGGCTCCACCTACGAGACTGTTCGGTTGCGGCGACTCGGAGAATCATCGCCCGGGCGTGGAAGACACCTGACGGTGGGCCACCCGTCCAGTCGCCCCCTGCTCGGGTTCACGGAAGAAGGACGATGGAGCCCGTGGTCTTGCGGCCTTCCAGGTCGCGGTGGGCCTGCTCGGCGTCGGCCAGCGGGTAGGTCGCGCCGATCCGGATATTCAATGTGCCGTTGGCGATGGCGTCGAGCACATCGCCCGCGCGCCAGGCGAGTTCGGCGCGGTCGCGGGTGTAATGCGCGAGGGTGGGGCGGGTGACGAACAGCGAACCGGCCGTGCTGAGTCGCTGCAGGTCGAACGGCGGCACCGGCCCGCTCGCGCCGCCGAACAGCGCTAGCATGCCGCGCACGCGCAGCGACGCCAGGCTGGATACGAAGGTCGCCGCGCCGACGCCGTCGTAGACCGCGGCCACGCCGACTCCGTCGGTGAGTTTGCGCACTTGGTGGGCGAGCTCGTCGCCGTAGCGCAGCACCTCGGCCGCGCCCGCCGCACGGGACAGGGTCTCCTTGTCGTCGGAGGACACAGTTGTGAGCACGCGCACGCCGCGCGTGGTGAGGAGCTGGGTCAGGATCAACCCGACACCACCCGCGCCCGCGTGCACCAGCACGGTCTCCCCGGGCTCCGGTTTGTAGATGGATTCGATGAGGTAGTGCGCGGTCATGCCCTGCAACAGCGCCGACGCGGCCACCGGCGGCTCGACACCGTCCGGCACCGCGATGGCGACGGCGGCGTTCACCGCGACCTTGGGTGCGTAGCTGCCCGGCGCGGCTGCCCAGGCGACCCGGTCGCCGACCGAGAACTCGGTGACATTCGCGCCGACCTCGGCGACGACGCCGGTGCCCTCAGCTCCCGGAATGTAGGGGACATCCTGTGGATAGCGCCCGGTGCGGATGTAGGTGTCGATGAAGTTGACACCGATCGCCTGCGTGTCGACCAGCAACTGGTCCGGCCCCACCTGCGGATCGGGCACCTCCACGTACCTCAGAACCTCGGGACCACCGTGTTCGAAAACCTGAATGGCACGCATGAGATCCAGTTGTACACCCAAGGGGCTGGACCGCATCCTACCGGTCGGTAAACTGCCTGCCATGAGTGCTGAAACCGCCACGCCCCCGACGAAGCTGTCGGGTGCCCTCGTGGAGTCCGTCAAGGGATTCGTCGCTGATCACGGTGGCTCCGCCACGGCCGTGCTCCAGCCGATCGGGCGCACCGGCGTCCGGCTCACCCTGGTCGGCGCCGACGGCGTCCTCGGCGACCGCGTCGTCCCCGACCTGGACGCCGCCAAGGAGCTGGTCGCCACCATCGACGGCCTCACCGAGACCGACGAATGGGATCGCGAGCTCACCTCGATCGTCACCCCGCGCAAGGGCCATTGGGCCAAGATGGCGGGCTGGGTCGCCAAGCAGACCCGTTTCCCCAAGGCGCGCAACGAGAAGTGATCGGTGCGTAGCCGGATGACGCGGCTGTCGAGCCGCATCGGCGCGGTGTTGGCCGCCGGGTGCGCAGCCCTTGTCGCAGTGGCGATTCCGGCGGCGGCGCAGGACACGTCCAATGCCTTGCGCGCCTGCACGCCGGGCGACTATCCGCCGTACTCGGTCGCCGACGGTGGCTACCGCGGCGTGGACGTCGATCTCGCCCGCGGATTCGCCGCAGCGCTCGGCCGCCCGATCGAATTCGTGCCCGTGACGTGGGCGACCCTCAAATCCGATTTCACCGAGCGGAACTGCGATATCGCCGTCGGAGGCATCTCCGACCAGCCTTCCCGCCGCGTGTTCGCCGACTTCTCGATCACCTACGGCACCGACGGCAAGACCCCGATCACCCGCCGATCGAACGGCGCCGCCTACTCGACCATCGAGGAGATCAACCGCCCCGGCGTCCGGGTCATCGCGAACCGCGGAGGAACGAACGAGGAATTCGCGCGCAAGAACTTCCCCGAGGCGCAGCTCACCTTGTGGCCGGACAACCTGACGATCTTCAGCGAGATCGAACAGGGCCGCGCCGACGTGTTCGTCACCGACGCCGTGGAGGGCCGCTACCGCGTCCGCCAGCACCCAGACCTCCAGGTACTGCATCCGGAAGCGCCGTTCGACTCGTTCGGCAAGGTGCTGCTGGTGCGGAAGAACGACGCGGTCCTGGCTACCGCGCTCAATGCCTATCTGGCGACCCAACTCGCGACCGGTGAGGTGGACCGGCTGTTCGATCAATGGATCGGTCCGAACGCTTCCGTCGGCTGACCGCATCGACTGTAATTCGCTGTCCCACACGGCATTCTGTTGCTCGCTGGGAGGCCTCATTCGACCGTGTGTCCACGGACCTGGGGATATGGCAGTGGCGTCCGAAGCAGTCCGACACTTCCGCAGCCCGCGGGCTGGAGCGGCCTCAGTTGGACGCCGGGCGTTCCACATCTGTGCGGCGTGGATGCGCCAGTAACGCCCGCCAAGCCGAATGCCACGGGAACTGGGGGAGAAGCGAATCTCCGGTGCCCGGCTCATGCGGCTCGCCCTCGTCCATTACTACGGTGACGCCCCACTCGGACAGCTTGCGCATCCCCTCCTGGATCGCGGGAAAGCTCATCTGCGCGTTGTTGGAATACGGCACCGCCACGATCGGCAGCCCCTTGCCCAGCCCTTCGACCAGCAGCCCGAGCGGCAGCGTGTCGGAGATACCGGCGGCCCACTTCGCGACGGAATTGCCGGTCACCGGAGCGGCGATCATGCCGTCCGGAGGTGGCAGGACATCCGGCGTGCCGGGCTCCTTGTACTCACTACGCACGGGGTAACCGGTCTGTGCGGCGAGCGCGTCGACGTCGATGAACCGGGTCCCCGACGGTGAGGCGATCACGCAGACCTCCCACCCATCCTCCTGCGCCACCGTGACAAGCTTGCCGACATCGCGGGCAGCGGGGGAGCCGGTCACGAGGGCGTACAGCACGGGATTTCCGTTGGCGTCCATGCGATCATCGTGTCACGCCAGGTTTCCGACGCCAGATGGTTTCCGCTTCGAGCCATCGTCCCTCCGCTGTCGCGGCCTACATGGTCACGGGTCGTGATCGCGCGAAGCACCGGCGCCGAGATCTTTGCCAGACCCGTCGACGAGGCCGATCCAGGCGGCCCGGGTTTGGCGTGATCGGTCGGGCTTGTCCGGGGTGATGGATGCGGTAAACGCGTTTCAAGTGGCAGCGATGATGCGGCGCCTGCGGTCCCGCGCATGCACAAGGCGATCAGCGCTTGCGTACGACCAGTTCCAGCGCGATGTTGTCCGGATCGCGGAATTCCAGGATGTACATGGGACCGAGGTCTTTCACGCCGGCGTGAGCGATGCTGAGTTCGTCGAGCAAGGCGGCCGCCGAATCGAGCTCTGACCGTGTGGCAAGGGCGAAGGCGAGGTGGTCGAGTCCGACTCGGTCTTCGTCGAACTCGTCGCTGGCGACCGGGCGAAGCCCGAGCAGTGCATCACCCATCTGGTAGATCACGCCGCCGAAGAGGAAGCCGAACCGCTCACGTGTGGCTTCGTCTGCGTCCGCGGGACACTCCCAAGCGATCGGCCACCCGAAGACGGCGTCATAGAAGGCCCGCGACCTGTCGATGTCGGTCACTGTCAAGCGGACATGGTCGAACGAACTGGTGGCGATCGGCATGGTCAAGATACTGTCATGATTGTCCGGTTCTCCTCAGGTGACCTGACCGCGAAGTCTTGTCACTCGGCCGCTGGCAATCTCGCGCATCTGTCGCGACGCCGGAGCGCTGCGGTTCATGCCGGGACCGCGCCGATGCGTTTGGCGAGTCGGCCGAGGTCGCCGGTGGTCAGGTCGCGGCGTGCCGAGCGCATCATGTGGCCGACCAGTTCACGGACATGGGTCATTCCCCGGACTTGCTGGGGTGCGATGTGTTCGGCGCGCAGCAGTGCCTACAGGGAGCTGCGGTAGTCGCGGCGTAGGGCGTGTGCGCGGCCGATTTCGACGAAGTATTGGGCTCGGCGACCTTCGGCGGCAATACTTTCCGGGTCGAGTGTCGGTGCGAGTTCGAGCACTTGACCAGGGTCGCGTCGTTCCATTGCCGCCGACATCCGCCATAGCGTTACGTTTGCCGCGTCGAAGGTCGGGTTGCGCAGCAGGGCTGTGTCCGGGCCTGCCTGCTCGAGCCGGGCGACTTGCCGGTCGGCTTTGTCGAGGTGATCAGTCGGGTCCTGGCCAAGCGCAGCGCTGACCAGTGCGGCCTGTAGGTGCAGCATTCCGTAGGTTTCGATCTCGCCGAGCGTGCGTACGTCCGGTGCGAGCCGGTCGACTCCTGGACGCCATCGCCGACAGCCCGTACTCGCTCGAGCCTGCTCGCCGAGCTGGACGTCTCAAGGCCGAGCGCGGAATCCCGCTGGACAGTTTGCTGCACGCCTTCCGCGTCGCGGGATTGGCGTTCTGGGAGGTCATCGTCGAACGCGCTGAACATGACGACCGCCCCGCGCTGCCCCGGCTGTCGACGCTTATGTGGGCCACCGTCGACGAGTACTCCGTCGCGGCGGCCGACGCCTACCGGCGCATAGTCGTCGCGGGGGGCGAACAACCCGATCAACGATTGTTGCGGGCACTGCTCGATCCCGATCTCCCACCGACGCAGCGCGAGGACTTGCGCAGAAGGATGCGCCTGCCCGCCCGAGGCACGTTCGTCGTCCTGGTCGGCGACATTCGCCCCGCCGCGGTCGGAGTGACGACCGTCCGGACCCTTCTCGCCGACGACCGGGTAACCCTGGCGCGCCGCAGACTCCGCGGTCACGCTCGACCGCGCGGTACGCACAGCGAGGGCGCGGGCCGGTGCCAGCAAACCGTTCACCGACCTCGCAGCCGCACCTGCCGCGCTCGACCAGGCGCGTCTCGCGTTCCGGTGTCTGAGCGCGGCGGACACCGGAATCCACACGTATGCCTCATCGCCGGTGCGTGCCTTGATCGCGGCCCACCCCGTACTCGCCGCAGACGTCCTCTCGGATGCGCTTGCCGCATTCGACGGACTCCACCCCGCCGACGCCGACGCTCTCGTACAGACCGCCCTGGCCTGGTACGAGCTCGGCGGCTCGACGTCGTTGGTCGGAGAGCGCCTTCACCTGCACCGCAACACGGTGTTACACCGTCTCGAGCGGATCGAGCGGCTCACCGGTTCAGTGTTCGCAGTGCCAGCCGACGCGGCGCTGCTGTATTTGGCGCTGCAAGCACGGCTGCTTCGGGCACACCGGGGTCGAATGGGCTGAACAGATCGAGCATGAGCACCCCGTCGGCCCGCTATCGCTTTGGCGTCGGCGCGACGGCCGAAACCCCATGTGCCGCATCGGCGAGCGCATATAGTCGGCCAAACCAGGGGCCGCATCGTCGGGGGTGCTTGATCTCGATGCGGTCGTCAGGGGCCCGATGCGCGATGTCGGTAACGCGCTTCGCTCGCTTGCCTCGGGTTGTGGTCGTTGTTCGTGAATGACGGTGTTGTGCAGCCAGGCTGGTCGCAACGGTGCGATCGGTCACCTAACATGCCAGTTCATGGCGATGTTCGTGCACTTGACATCGGCCGCGAACGCGCCGCGCATCCAACGGTCAGGGATACGGGCGGCCAGCCGCGGTCAAGGCGGTGTGCGGGGGGTGTACTGCTTCCCGGTGCTGCAGTCGTACACCCTCACCCACCAATGGCTGCGTGAACTGGCCCGCTTCGGTAGCCGGGGCGGGCTTGTGGCCGTCCACGTGCGGCTGGACGACGACCAGCACGTGCTGGTCGGGCGCTATGCAGATCGGGCAGGCGGCGCCCAGCCCACCGTCGAGGCCGCCGAGGCGGTCCGGCGGATCGCCGCACTGGACGACCCGCGGGGGTGGGAGGTATTCGTACCTCGGGCGATCCGGCCGCGTGAAGTGCACCGAATCCGCCCGGCGCCACAGGTTGTCGGCTGGCGGTACCAGCCGGACGCGCACGGCGTCCGTCCCTGCACCTGCTTCGGATGCCGGGTGCGCGGAGGGTACGGGGCGCGGCGGATGCGGGAGCGCTTGCCGCATCCGCTGGACGGTCCGCCGCCATCCGCCAGAGCACTGCTCGCCAGCATCATGGCAGCCGGCGATCCCGGAGACCCAGCCGTGCTGCAGAAGGCGCTGCACTGGTTCGGTATGCGTCGACGGGGGCCGCTTGCTCAGCTCGCCCGCCTCGCTGCCCATCCGCACCCCAGCGTGCGGGAGGAGTTGGTGTGGGCGGTCGCGGGATGGTCCACCCCTGGGGTCGCTGAGCTGCTGGACGGTCTCGCCGACGATCCGCACCCTGACGTCCGGGAGGCGGTAGAGGCGGTCCGTGAAGCGAGCGACGGTCGGTGAAGCCAGCGATTGCTCCGCGAACCGCGAGCGGTTCCGGGATCAATTGCTGGAGCGATTCCGCAGCTGCCCCACACCCCAGTACACCAACCACGCCGCGACGCCGAGGTAGAGGAAACACGCGGCCACCGCCAAGATGCCGTAATCCACTGCCCATCGGGGGATTTCGATCACGGCGAGCAGGCCCGTGACGATCATCACCAGGCCCAGTACCAGTGCGATCGGCGCCAGTGGAGCGAGCTCCGTGTCGCGGTCGTCGGGAGATGGTTCGTGGGGCATGCGGTCAAGGCTCCTGCTCGCGGTCTCAGCGTTCACGGCAGATGACAACCGGGTTCGGGGCGTGGTGCAGGAGATTCTGGCTGGTCGACCCGACCAGGAGTCCGGTGAGGCGGTTGTGCCCGCGGCTGCCGGTCAGCACCAATTGCGTGCTCTCGGCGTATTCGAGCAGCGCCTGCGCGGGCGTGTTCTTCTGGACCACTTTGGTCACGGTGACGTCCGGGTACTTCTCGCTCCACCCGGCCATGCGCTCGGATAGCAGTTCCTCCTCCTGCTGGGCCAGCGTCTCCCAGGCGTCGGGCACCGGGGTCCACTGCAACAGGTCGGGGTCGTTCCAGGCGTGCAACGCGATCACCTCGACATCCAGCGCCGACGCCAGCTCGAACGCCTCGCCGACCGCCGCGGTGCCTGCGAGGCTGCCGTCGACGCCGACCAGCACGGGCCGCCCGTCCGGCAGTGGCTGGCCGGTGCTGCCACGCCACACCGCCACCGGGCAGGCCGCCTTGTTCGCGACCGTCAGGGTGGTGGATCCAAGGAGCATTGTGGTGAGCCGGTCGCTGAAGTTCGCCGCGACGACGATCATGCGTGCGACGGCGCTGTGCTCGATCAGCTTGCGTGCGGGCATGCCGTCTTCGACGAACTGGCGGATTTCCACCCGCGGCTGATCGGCGCGCACGGCCTCGAACGCCTCGTCGAGCTTGTTCTTCGCCGCGGCCCGGAGTTCGGGCAGCAGATTGATCGCAGACGACGAGGTCAGCGGGTAGTCGAGGGTGGGAGCGACACCGAGCAGTACAAGTGGGGCGTGCAGGCGATTCGCGATGGCACCCGCCCAGCGGGCTGCCGCCAGCGCGGTGGCGGTGCCGTCGATTCCGACGACGATCGACTGGCGATCGGCGAGCGTGCTCATCTGTTCTCCGGTTGATCGCTGCGACGTGGTTGACTTCACAGTTGCAGCCGACCCCCCGCGCCGAACGGGGTCGCCGGGCCTCGATGACAGGGACCTAAGACCCTTCATTGGGGTACCACATCTGCGATGCGGGCTGGGTTGCTTCCTGGTAACCGGCGCCGACGTGGGTGACCCGGCCCGTGGGGCAGTCCGGACCCTAGCGGGCGAACCGGTCGATGGCGCACAGGATGGCGGTGCGCATGGCCGGGCTGCCGGTGTGCCCGGAATTCTCGATGACCTGTAGTTCGGCATCGGGCCACGCCTGCGCTAGTTGCCAGGCCGTGTACAGCGGACCGCTCAGGTCGAGCCTGCCGTGGATCAGCACGCCGGGGATGCCCGCGAGCCGGTGCGCATCGCGCAGTAATTGCCCGTCCTCCAGCCAGGCGGCGTTGGCGAAATAATGCGTGCAGATCCGCACGAACGCCAGTTGCGCCGCGTCCGGCTTGGCACTGTATTGCCCTGGGGTGCCGAGGTTTTCGTGGGCGATCACCGCGTCTTCCCAGGCGCACCAGCGCCGCGCCGCCAGTTCCCGCGTCGCCGCGCCGGGGCTTTCCATCAGCTTGCGATAAGCCTCGACGAGGTCGCCGTCGCGCTCGGCGAGGGGAACGCCGGCGCGGAAGGTGTCCCACTGCTCGGGCAGCAGCCGCGCGACGCCGCGATAGAGCCAGTCGATCTCTTCGGGTCTGGTCATCGTGACTGCGACGAGCACGATCTCGCTGACCCGCTCCGGGTAGCGCTGGGAGTAGGCGAGGATCAACGTCGACCCCCAGGAACCGCCGTATAGCAGCCACCGATCGACGCCGAGGTGCTCGCGCAACCGTTCCATGTCGGCGATCAGGTGGTCGGTGGTGTTGTGTGCCATGTCGACCGCGGGGTCGGAGGCGTTCGGCAGGCTCTCCCCACACCCGCGCTGATCGAACAGGACGATCCGGTAGACCTGTGGGTCGAACGACTTCCGCGCGCCCCGCCGTCCGCCGCCGCCGGGGCCGCCGTGCACGACCAGTGCTGGTTTGCCGGTCGGATTACCGCTGGTCTCCCAGTAGATCCGCTGGCCGTCCCCGACGTCGAGCAACCCGTGGGCGTACGGGTCGAGGTCGGGAAACGGCTGGGGTGCTTCGGCTTCCGGGTCAGGCGTGGACATGGACGACCACGGTACCCGCGGACGTCGCTCAGGCCGCCTGCGCCGCGGGGGCCGGTGCGCCGACCCGCTCCCTGATGCGCAGCGAGGCCGAGAGCGCCGCGGTACCGGCGGTGCAGGCCGCGGCCCCGCCCACGTGCACGACGACCAGCGCCGCGGGCACATCGGTGAAGTACTGCACGACGCCGACCAGCGCCTGCGAGCAGACCAGTCCGAGCAGGACCAACAGCCGGGTGCGCACCGCGGGCGTGATGCCGACGGCGAAGAGGCCGAAGGCCAGGCCGATCAGCAGTGCGAGATACCCGACCAGCAGTTGCGAGTGCAGGTGCACCAGCGTGACGATCTCGACCTCCAGCCGCTCGACGGGCCGCTCGATGCTCTTGTCGCCCGCGTGCGGACCCGCCGCGGTCACCAGGGTGCCCGCGATCAAGACGGCGCCGAGCGCGACGCCGGTGAGCGCGGTCAGCCAGCGCAGCGGTGCCGGCGCCTGGACGGTGTCGATGCCGTCGTCGGGTTCGCCGATCTTCGCGTACAGCACCACCGCGAGCCAGACCATCACCATGGACGCGAGCAGGTGCGTCGCGACGGTCCACCACAGCAGTCCGGTGCGCACCGTGATACCGCCGATGATCGCCTGCACGACCGTGCCGCCGGGCATCAGCCAGGCGTACACCAGCACTTCGCGGCGCCGTCGCGCCCGGGTCACCGCGAGGACGACCAGCCCGGCGCACAGCGAGACGACGAAGGTGAGCAGCCGATTGGAGAACTCGACGGCCTGGTGGATCGCCGGAACCTCCGACACCGCGACCGGCGTGAAGCTGCCGGGGAAGCACTGCGGCCAGGTGGGGCAACCGAGACCGGACGCGGTGACCCGCACGACGGCGCCGGTGACCGAGATGCCCGCCTGGGAGAGGATCACCGCGACCGCGATGAGGCGCTGCGCCCGCAGCGAGGGCAGCGGCAGCTTGTCGACGAGTCGCAGGAACGCGCGATACAGCACGTCGAAAATGGTAGCCCGGCCGGATCCGGCCACCGCACCCGGTCTACTACATTCGGTCGTTGGCTGGCTCAGTGGAAGCGGAACAGCCGGGTCGCGAGGACGCCGGCCACCGCGCCCCACACCGCGAGCACGGCCAGGCCGAACCAATCGAGGCTGTTGCGCATCGCGTCCTCCAAAGCGACCGCCAGCGCGCCCGAGGGCACCAGCCGGGCCAGCACGCTCACCGCGGTCGGCAGGTCGTCGCGGGCGAACACGATGCTGGCGATGCCGAGCATGACGAACCACAGGATGTTCGCCAGCGCGAGAACCACCTCTGCCTTGAGCGTGCCGCCGAGCAGCAGCCCCATCGCCGCGAAGGTGGCGGTGCCGAGCGCGATCACAGCGGCGCCCAGCAGCAACCCGACGGGTGCGGGTCGCCAGCCCAGCGCGACGCCGATCAGGCCGAGCAGGACCGCTTGCAGCACCACGACGATGAGCACCGCCGCGCTCTTGCCCGCGATGACGCCCCAGCGCGGCAACGCCGTCGCGCCGAGCCGCTTGAGCGCGCCGTAGCGGCGGTCGAAGCCGACCGCGATGGCCTGACCGGTGAACGCGGTGGACATCACGGCCACCATCATCACCGCGGGCACGATCGTGTCCACCCGGTGGGTGCCCAGGTCGCCGAACGGCAGCAGGCTCAGACCGACCAGCAGCGTGATCGGGATGAACATGGTCAGCAGCAGCTGTTCGCCGTTGCGCAGCAACAGGATCAGCTCGAGCCGGGTCTGCGCGAACATCATCGCGGCGCGGGAACTCGGGCGCGGGGCGGGGGCGAAGGTGCCCGGCGCGAAGCGGTTGGCGGTCGAATCGTGTGTGCTCATCCGCGCAAATCCCGTCCGGTCAGTTCCAGGAAGACGTCTTCGAGACGGCGCTGATCGATCCGGATGTCGGTGGCCAGCACGTTCATTCGCGCGCACCACGCGGTGACGGTCGCGAGCACCTGCGGAGTGATCTCGCCCTCCACCAGATACGTCCCCGGCGCGGTCTCCCTGGGCGCGAAGCCTTCCGGCAGCGCCGCCTGCAACAACTCCAAGTTCAGTTTGGCCGGCGCGCAGAACCGCAGCTGCCCGGCCGCGCCATGGGCGGTGACCTCGGCCGGAGTGCCGGAGGCGACGATGCGGCCGTGGTCGATGATCACCAGCTGGTCGGCGAGCTGCTCGGCCTCGTCCATCATGTGCGTGGTGAGCACGACGGTCACCCCGTCGCGGCGCAGGGCGTCGATCAGTTCCCAGACCATCAGCCTGGCCTGGGCGTCCAGACCCGCGGTCGGCTCGTCCAAGAAGACGATCTCCGGCTTGCCCACCAGGGCGCAGGCCAGCGCGAGGCGCTGCTGCTGGCCGCCGGAGAGGCGACGGTAGGGCGTGCGCCGGTTGTCCTGGAGACCCAGCGTGCGCAGCAGCCAGTCGGGATCGAGCGGATCGGCGGAGTAGGCGGCCACCAAGTCGAGCATTTCGCCCGCTCGCGCACCCGGATACGCGCCGCCGCCTTGGAGCATGACGCCGATACGGGGACGAAGCCGTTCGGAATCGGTGACCGGGTCCAGGCCGAGCACTCGCACCGAACCCGCGTCCGGGGCGGCGAACCCCTCGCACATCTCCACCGTCGTGGTCTTGCCCGCCCCGTTCGGTCCGAGCAGCGCGAGCACCTGCGCCGGTTCGACGTCGAACGTCAGGCCGTCCACCGCCGTTGTCTCGCCGTAACGCTTGACGACATCGCCGACGCTGACGGCAGGTCCGGAAGTCACTGTCACGACTTCGCCTCGCTGGCGCTCGGCTGCCTCGCGCCCGCTGGTGCTGTGTTGATGGTTCCCTCGCTGCGCTCGGTCACGACTCCGCCTCGCTGGCGCTCGGCTGCGTCGTGCCCGCTGGTGCTGTGTTGATGGTTCCCTCGCTGCGCTCGGTCACGATCTCACACCGTAAGAGGTGGGCACCTGTGACGGAGCCGACACCCCCGTCTGCCCACGCCAGGGCAGCGCGTTGCGCGTGATCACGATGAACAGCACTCCGACGATCACGGTGGCGATGGCGGCACCCACGATCTGGAAGACCTCGAGGTTGGCGCCGCGCGGCATCAGGATCACGCTCACAACCGCCGAGAAGACCACCGCAGGAACGCGGAACACCGGCCGGGTGGCCCACGCGGCCATCGGCACGATCGCCCACAGCAGATACCACGGCTGCACCACCGGGAACAGCAGCACGATCGCGCCCAGCGCCACGCCGAGCGCGCCCACCGCGTGCAGCCGCCCGGTGCCGGTGGCCACCAGCATGCGCACCGTGAAGAAGCCCGCGACCACCGCCGCGATCGGCCGGGTGATGCTCAGCAGCGCGGTGGTGTGATCGCCCAGCCCCAGCAGCACACCGCCGAATCCGGTGATGATGCCGAGCGCGGTTGGCAGCGACATCCAGCTGCGCACCGCGTTCGCGGTGTTCAGCGTGTAGATCCAGCCGAATCCGAGCCCGCTGACCGAACTGATGAACAGCGTTGTGCCGATGGCGATCGCGCCGAGCATGGCGGCCGCGACGGCGACCGAGCGCAGCGAAGCGCCCCACCGCCGCGCCAGCGCCATCCCGACGAACCCGAGCACGATGATCGAAGTGAACTTGATCGTCGACGAGAGCGTGATGATGATCGCCCCGCTGATCAGCCACGCGTAGGCCCGGCCGTCGAACGGGTGGGTGTCCTCGATGGCGCGCAGGCAGAACTCGAGGCCCGCGAGCATCAACCCGAGCATCAGCGCGTCGTTGTGCACGCCGCCCACCAGGTGGAACAGCACCAGCGGGTTGGCCGCGCCGAGCCACAGCGCGCTCACCGGCGCGACGCCGCAGCGCACCGACAGCCGCGGCAGCGCCCAGACGATCAGCGCGACGCCACCCAGGGCCAGCATCCGGTGCACCCAGACGCCCGCGATGATGTTGTCGCCGGTGAGTTCGGCGATTCCGCGACCGATCCACAGGAACAGCGGACCGTACGGCGCGGGAGTATCGCGCCAAATGGTCGGAACGTTGTTGGTGAGGACGTTGTCGATGCCCAGCCCCGCGACCGGCCCCTCCTCATAGGGATCGATGCCGCGCGCGGCGATCTCGCTCTGCGCCAGATAGGAGTACACGTCGTTGCTGAACAGCGGCGGCGCCACGCTGAGTGGGATGATCCACAGCAACAGCGTGCGGTCCAGCTGCGAGCGGGTCAGCCGGTGGATGGGGGAGCCGCCGATGCCGCCCACCGCGAACCGGCCCAGCAGCAGCCAGGCCAGCACCACCACGACGGTGCCGGTCATGCACATGGCCAGCGAGCCGGTGTGCGCACGGGCGAAGATGCCGAGCACGCGAACGCCGGAGGTCGGGTTCTGATGCACCGGCTGCGCGCCGATGCCGAGCGCGCTGATCGCCATCAGCACCGTGCCCGTCGCGCCCATCAGGCGGATCCGCTCCAGCTGCGCCAGCTCTTTGCGGTCGAGTCCGGGCACTTCCGATTCGTCACGATGCAGCACCGCGATCGTGTGATCGGGCGTGGGCACATCGAGTCCGAGTGCCCGGCGCCCGAACGCCAGTGTCCTACGCCGCGCGCCCTCCAGTACCGCCACGAGACGAAGCCTAGTTCGGGCGGCGGTCGCCCACCGCGAACGGGCACCGGTCGTTCCGATCGGACCCCTCCCGTCCGCGGGGCACAATCGACGCATGGTTTCGGAGTCCAGGCGGCGGATCGAGGTCGCCGCGTGCGGGCTGCTGGCGCGGCACGGGTATCACGGGTTCGGGCTGAAAGCGTTGAGCGAGGCGGCCGAACTGCCGTACGGCTCGATCTACCACCACTTCCCGGGCGGCAAGGAGGAGATCGCGGTCGCCGCGATCACCGGTACCGGGGTGTTGACCGGCCGGATGATCCGGCAGGCTCCGAACGACGTGTTCGCCACCATGACGACGCTGTTCGAATTCATGGTCGCCAAGCTTGCGGACTCGGACTGGACCGACGGGTGCCCGATCGGCACGCCCGCGCTGGATGGCGGCAGCGACGTCGATGCGGTGCGCTCGGCCTGCGTGACCGCCTTCGACACCATGGAGCGAGCTTTCGCCGGGCTGCTCACCGAGCTGGGCCTGGGTGGGGAAGAAGCCGCGGCGTTGGCCACCACCGTGGTCGCCGCCTATGAGGGCGCCACGATTCTGGCCCGGATCAGGCAATCGGACGCGCCGCTGCGAACCGTGGCGGATTCCATGGAGCGGCTGATCCGGTCGACGTTCGCCGCGAACGGCGCCGGGTTCGCACCAGGCGATGCGTCGGTCCCCGGGGCAGGTCCGGTGGCCGGGCAAGCGGCAGCCGGAAATATTTCGGAAATGCCCCTCGATCAGGGCGATTCGGCGTAATTCCTTGACTAGAAAGAACGTTCTAGCGACACTCGGACGATGAAGCGTCTGATGCTCACCGGTCCCGGCGAAATGCGCTGGGAGGAACACCCGGAACCTGAACTGAGCGAGCCCGGCCAGGCACTGGTGCGGCCGGTCGCGCTGGGCCACCTGCGACCTCGACCCCGCCGTCTTGCGCGGAGCGTTCCCGCTGGCCGGGCCGTATCCATTCGGGCACGAGGGCGTCGCCGAAGTGGTCGCGGCCGGTCCGGAAGTCCGCAGCGTCACCGTGGGCGATCTGGTGGTCGTGCCCTTTCAGATCTCCTGCGGGAATTGCCGGGCATGCGCGCGTGGCAGGACTGGGAACTGCGGCAGCCATCCGCCGCTGTCCACCTTCGGGCTGGGTCCCCTTGGCGGGCTGGACTGGGGCGGATTGTGGGCCGACCTCGCCTTGGTGCCGCACGCCGACGCCATGCTCGTCCCGCTGCCGTCCGGCGTCGACCCGGCCGCCGTGGCCAGCGCCAGCGACAACATCCCGGACGCCTATCGCTCCGTCGGGCCGCAACTCGCCGCCGATCCGGGTGCCGAAGTCCTGGTGATCGGCGGACCCGCCGCCCCATCGATCGGCCTGTACGCCGCCGGGCTCGCGGCAGCCCTCGGCTCCGCTCGCGTTGTCTATCTCGATGACTCCGCTGAGCGGTTGGAGATCGCGAAGTCGCTCGGAGCCGACTCGATCGAGGGTCCGCAGGATGCCCGTGTCGGCCGGTTCCCGATCATCGTGGAGGCGGCGGGCGGGCCGAAGGCGCTGCGCGCCGCGATCGACGCCACCGCCTACGACGGCTGGTGCACCAGCGTCAGCGTCCAGCTGCAGGATGTCGCGCTGCCGATCCTCGATATGTACACCCGCTGCTGCACCTTCCACACCGGCCGCGCGCACGTCCGTCCGGTCATTCCCGCGGTCCTCGAGCTGGTCGCCGCGGGCCGCTTCGATCCGGCGCTCGTCACGACCGCCACGGCCGCGTGGGACGAGGCCGTGGACGCGCTACTGGAGACGCCGATGAAGCTGGTCGCCGTGCGGTGAATGCCGCTTGTGACCAATCGCACTCCATGAGCTCATCACCGCTCTGACCGTCAGGCCGGGCGTGTTCGCCAGGAGTGATGACGGGCATTCGATGGGTGAGCGGTCGCCGACCGGTTCATTCAACGGTGCTTATCCGCAGGTCGGCCCGGGGATGGCGGGCGGAGGCGGCGGGTGGGTGACCGTCCTGAGTGAACGCTCGGCGCCATGTAATTCGCGCAGGTCACTGGGGTCGATAACTCAGGGGACCCTTATTAGATTTCGGGAACGAATTCCGCCACACTGATGTTGTGAAAACCGTGGGTTTGCGGAGAGACGACGCAGGAGCCGGTCGCAGGGCCGACGCCGGGTCGGTCGCTGCGCCCGCGACGGTCGGCGGCGAGGGACATACCCGTGCGGCCATCGTCCAGTTGCTGCTGGAGGAAGGGCCGATCACCGCGACCGCCATCGGGAGCAGGCTGGGCCTGGCCCCGGCGGGCGTGCGCAGGCACTTGGACGCCCTGATCGAGTCCGGTCAGGCACGAGCCGGCCGATCGGCGCCGTGGCAGCAGAAGGGCCGCGGTCGCCCGGCCAAGCAATACCAGCTCACCGCGGCGGGACGAGGCAAACTGGGCCACGCCTACGACGATCTGGCCGGAGCCGCGATGCGGCAGCTCGGCAAGATCGGCGGCGATCAGGCCATCACCGAGTTCGCCCGCCAACGGGCACGCACTATCGTGGCCGGGATCGAACCGGTCGCGGAGCACACTCCGGAGCAGACCGAGGCCAAGGCCGAGGAGATCGCCGAAGCGTTCACCGACGCCGGTTTCGCCGCCACCACCCGCAAGGTGGGCGCGGGCGTGCAGATCTGCCAGCACCACTGCCCGGTCTCGCACGTCGCCGAGAAGTTCCCGCAGTTGTGCGCGGCCGAACTCGAGGCGTTCCGTGAGTTGCTCGGCACACACGTGCAGCGGCTGGCGACGATCGCCAACGGCGACTGCGCGTGCACCACGCACGTGCCGCTGGTGGTGCCACCGATAGCCCACACCACAACGTCAGCACAAACCGCTGCACAGCCCGCAGCGGTACGAACGAACGACTCCGGAAGGAGTGCCGAATGACGACGACCACCGACCAGGTGCAACCGCTCACCCAGGAAGAGACCATCGCCTCGCTGGGTAAATACGGTTACGGCTGGGCCGATTCGGATGTGGCCGGCGCCAGTGCGCAACGAGGTCTGTCCGAGGCGGTTGTCCGCGACATCTCGGCGAAGAAGAACGAGCCGGAATGGATGCTCGACCAGCGGCTCAAGGCGCTGCGCATCTTCGATCGCAAGCCGATGCCGATCTGGGGCTCCAATCTCGAGGGCATCGACTTCGACAACATCAAGTACTTCGTGCGCTCGACCGAGAAGCAGGCCGCGTCCTGGGACGAGCTGCCCGAGGACATCAAGAACACCTACGACAGGCTCGGCATCCCGGAGGCGGAGAAGCAGCGGCTGGTCGCCGGTGTCGCCGCGCAGTACGAGTCCGAGGTCGTCTACCACCAGATCCGCGAGGACCTCGAGGCCCAGGGCGTGATCTTCCTGGACACCGACACCGGTCTCAAGGAGCACCCGGAGATCTTCCAGCAGTACTTCGGCTCGGTGATCCCCGCCGGTGACAACAAGTTCTCCGCGCTGAACACCGCGGTGTGGTCGGGCGGCTCGTTCATCTACGTGCCGCCTGGCGTGCACGTCGACATCCCGCTGCAGGCCTACTTCCGGATCAACACCGAGAACATGGGCCAGTTCGAGCGGACGCTGATCATCGTCGACGAGGGCGCCTACGTGCACTACGTCGAGGGCTGCACCGCTCCCATCTACAAGTCCGACTCGCTGCACTCCGCGGTGGTGGAGATCATCGTGAAGAAGGGCGGCCGCTGCCGCTACACCACCATCCAGAACTGGTCGAACAACGTCTACAACCTGGTCACCAAGCGGGCCAAAGCCGAGGCGGGCGCGACCATGGAGTGGATCGACGGCAACATCGGCTCCAAGGTCACCATGAAGTACCCCGCCGTCTGGATGACCGGCGAGTACGCCAAGGGCGAGGTCCTGTCGGTGGCGTTCGCCGGTGAAGGCCAGCACCAGGACACCGGCGCGAAGATGCTGCACCTCGCCCCGCACACCTCCTCGACCATCGTGTCGAAGTCGGTGGCGCGTGGCGGCGGCCGGGCCTCCTACCGCGGCCTGGTGCAGGTGAACAAGGGCGCGCACGGCTCGAAGTCCACGGTGAAGTGCGACGCGCTGCTGGTCGACACGATCAGCCGCTCCGACACCTACCCCTACGTCGATATCCGCGAGGACGACGTGACCATGGGCCACGAGGCGACCGTCTCCAAGGTCTCCGAGGACCAGCTGTTCTACCTGATGAGCCGCGGCCTCACCGAGGACGAGGCGATGGCGATGGTGGTGCGCGGCTTCGTCGAGCCGATCGCCAAGGAACTGCCGATGGAATACGCGCTCGAACTGAACCGCCTGATCGAACTGCAGATGGAAGGAGCCGTCGGCTGATGGCAATCGAGAACGTTGCCGAAGCGGCCGAGGCTCGTACTCCCGCGGTCAACAAGGGCGAGGTGTTCACCTCGTTCGACGTGGATGCTTTCGAGGTGCCCTCCGCCAAGGACGAGGCGTGGCGCTTCACGCCGCTGCGCCGTCTGCGCGGACTGCAAGACGGCACGGCGGTCCGTGACGGCCGCGCGACCGTCGAGGTGGCGGCGGCCGACGGCGTGACGGTGGAGACGGTCGACCGTGCCGACGCCCGGCTGGGCGAGGGCGGTGTGCCGTCGGATCGCGTTGCCGCGCAGGCCTACTCGGGCTTCGAGCAGGCCACCGTCGTGTCGATCGGCAAAGAGGTCGAGGTCGGCGAGCCGGTGACCATCACGATCACCGGCCCCGGCGAGGGCAAGACCGCCTACGGTCATCTGCAGATCCGCCTGGACCGCTTCGCCAAGGCCACCGTGGTCATCGACCAGCGCGGCAGCGGGACATACGCGGAGAACGTGGAATTCGTGCTCGGCGACTCCGCCAAGCTGACCGTCGTCGCTGTTCAGGACTGGGCTGACGACGCCGTCCACACCACAGCGCACCACGCCAAGCTCGATCGCGACGCCACCCTGCGGCACACCTCGGTCACCCTCGGCGGCGACCTGGTCCGACTGACCGGGAACGTCCGCTACGACGGCCCCGGCGGCGACGCCGAACTGCTCGGCCTCTACTTCGCCGACGCGGGCCAGCACTTCGAACAGCGCCTGCTGGTCGACCACGCGGTGCCGAACTGCAAGTCGAGGGTGCTGTACAAGGGTGCGCTGCAAGGCGACCCGGCTCTGTCCGATGGACGCTCCGCAAGCTCCGCGTCTGGGCCGAAGGGCGATGCCCGCACCGTGTGGGTGGGCGACGTGCTCATCCGCGCCGCGGCCGAGGGCACCGACACCTTCGAGGTGAACCGCAACCTGGTGCTCACCGATGGGGCCAGGGCCGACTCGGTGCCGAACCTGGAAATCGAAACCGGCGAGATCGTCGGCGCGGGACACGCGTCCGCGACCGGCCGGTTCGATGACGAGCAGCTGTTCTACCTGCGCGCCCGCGGCATCCCGGAGGACGCCGCCCGCCGTCTGGTGGTGCGTGGGTTCTTCCACGAGATCATCCAGAAGATCGCGGTTCCCGAGGTCCGGGAGCGGCTGGAGGCGGCCATCGAGGCCGAACTCGCCGCCATCGGCGCCTGAACAACGACCCCATACCCCGCAAAGGAATTCGAATTCGATGACCACCCTGGAAATCAAGGACCTGCACGTCGAGGTCGCCAACCCCGACGAGTCCGGCGAGCCCATCAAGATCCTCAAGGGCGTGAACCTCACGGTGAAATCCGGTGAGACGCATGCGATCATGGGCCCGAACGGCTCCGGCAAGTCGACGCTGTCCTACGCGATCGCCGGTCACCCGAAGTACACGGTGACCTCCGGCTCGATCACGCTGGACGGCGAGGACGTGCAGGAGATGTCGGTCGACGAGCGCGCGCGTGCGGGCTTGTTCCTCGCCATGCAGTACCCGGTCGAGGTTCCCGGCGTCTCGATGTCGAACTTCCTGCGCACCGCCGCCACCGCCGTTCGCGGCGAGGCCCCCAAGCTGCGGCACTGGGTCAAGGAGGTGAAGGAGTCGATGAGCGAGCTGGAGATCGACGCCGCCTTCGCCGACCGCAGCGTGAACGAGGGCTTCTCCGGCGGTGAGAAGAAGCGCCACGAGATCCTGCAGCTGGGCCTGCTCAAGCCGAAGATCGCGATCCTGGACGAGACCGACTCCGGCCTGGACGTCGACGCGCTGCGCATCGTCTCCGAGGGCGTCAACCGCTACAAGGAGCGCGAGGACGGCGGCGTCTTGCTGATCACGCACTACACCCGCATCCTGCGCTACATCCAGCCGGAATTCGTGCACGTCTTCGTCGGCGGTCGCATCGTCGCCGAGGGCGGCCCCGAACTCGCCGAGGAACTCGACGCCAACGGCTACGTCCGCTTCACTCAGTCCGCGACCGCTGGAGCCTGATATGACCGCTACGGTCCGCACCCTCGACGTCGCCCGCATCCGGGCCGACTTCCCGATCCTGAGCCGCACGGTCCGGGACGGGAAACCGTTGGTGTACTTGGACTCCGGCGCGACCGCGCAGCGGCCGATCGGGGTGCTCGAGGCCGAACGCGACTTCCTGATCACCAGCAACTCGGCGGTGCACCGCGGCGCGCATCAGCTGGCCGAGGAGGCGACCGACGCCTATGAGGGCGCGCGGGCCGATATCGCGCGGTTCGTCGGCGTCGACGCGGGCGAGATCGTGTTCACCAAGAACGCCACCGAGTCGCTGAACCTGGTGACCTACGCGTTCGCCGACAACCGGTTCCCGTACCACGTCGGGCCGGGCGACGAGATCGTCATCACCGAGCTGGAGCACCATGCGAATCTGGTGCCCTGGCAGGAGCTGGCCCGCCGCACCGGCGCGACGCTGAAGTGGTACGGCGTCACCGACGAGGGCCGCATCGATCTGGACTCGCTGGAATTGTCGCCCGCCACGAAGGTGGTCGCGTTCACCCATCAGTCGAACGTCACCGGTGCCGTCGCCCCGGTCGCGGAGTTGGTGCGCCGGGCCGAGAACGTCGGTGCGCTGGTGGTGCTGGACGCCTGCCAGTCGGTGCCGCACATGCCGGTGGACTTCCGTGAGCTCGGCGTCGATTTCGCCGCGTTCTCCGGGCATAAGATGCTCGGCCCGTCGGGCGTCGGCGTGCTCTACGGCCGCCGCTCGCTCTTGGAGGAGATTCCGCCGTTCATCAGCGGCGGGTCCATGATCGAGACCGTGTTCATGGACCACAGCACCTACGCCCCGCCGCCGCAGCGGTTCGAGGCGGGCGTGCCGATGACCTCGCAGGTGGTCGGATTGGGCGCGGCCGTGCGGTATCTGGAAGAGATCGGGATGGACGCCGTTGCCGCCCATGAGCATACGCTGGTCAGCGCGGCGCTGGAGGGCCTCGGCGCGATCGAGGGTGTGCGCATCATCGGGCCGACCGAGAACATCGACCGCGGCGGCGCGGTGGCGTTCGTGGTCGACGGCATCCACGCGCACGACGTCGGACAGATCCTGGACGACGAGGGCGTCGCGATCCGGGTGGGCCACCACTGTGCGTGGCCGCTGCACCGGCGTTTCGGCATCGCCGCCACCGCCCGCGCATCCTTCGCGGTCTACAACACCGTCGCCGAGGTGGACGCGTTGGTCGCCGCGGTGCGGAAGGCCCAGAGCTTCTTCGGGGTTGCATAAGACATGCGCATGGAGCAGATGTACCAGGAAGTGATCCTGGACCACTACAAGCACCCGCATCGCCGCGGGCTGCGGGAGCCGTTCGGCGCCGAGGTGCACCACGTGAACCCGACCTGCGGCGACGAGGTGACCCTGCGCGTCGCGCTGGATGACAACGGCGATGTCGCCGACGTCTCCTACGATGGGCAGGGCTGCTCGATCAGCCAGGCCGCCACGTCGATCCTCACCGATCAGGTCATCGGGCTCCCGGTGCAGCAGGCGCTGAAGGTGGTCGACTCCTACAGCGAGATGATCTCCAGCCGCGGCACCATCGAAGGCGACGAAGACGTGATCGGCGACGGCATCGCCCTCGCCGGGGTGTCGAAGTACCCCGCACGGGTGAAGTGTGCGCTGCTCGGGTGGATGGCGTTCAAGGACGCCGTCCTGCGGATCGGCCCCGAGCAGCCCGCCGCCACCGCAGAAGAGAAGTGAAGCGTCCGATGGGAAACGGGGAAGCGTCATGAGTGACACACCGGCCACCGACACGACCGAGCAGGCCGAGCTGTCCGCCGAGGACATCAAGCTGCTCGAGGACATCGAAGAGGCGATGCGCGACGTCGTCGACCCGGAACTCGGCATCAACGTCGTCGACCTGGGCTTGGTCTACGGGTTGCGCGTCGACCAGGATAATGTCGCCGTCCTCGACATGACGCTGACCTCCGCGGCCTGCCCGCTGACCGATGTCATCGAGGACCAGTCGCGCAACGCGCTGGTGCGCAGCGGACTGGTGGAAGACCTGAAGATCAACTGGGTCTGGATGCCGCCGTGGGGCCCGGACAAGATCACCGAGGACGGCCGCGAACAGCTGCGCGCGCTCGGCTTCACGGTTTAGGCGTACCTCCGCCCTCCGCCTTCGCGTAGCGCCGTTCGACATCGGGCCCGGATCGCAACGATCCGGGCCCGTCCCATGTCCTTGCGCGGCGGCAGGCTTCCTGGGTCGTCATGCGGCATCGGCGTACTCGTCCCGCTATTGGACGGATTCGATGACGGCGGCAATGATTGCGGGGTGCCGATTCCTGGGCGCATCCGGTCGGCTTTGCCGTCGCGGTAAGCAGCCTTGCGATGGGGTCGGTGTTGGGCGCGGGATCGGCGAACGCGGCGGGCTTGTACGCGGCGATCGCGATGAGCGGGGGTTCTTGGACGTACGGGGTGAGCACCGATGAGGCGGGCTTCGACGAGGCAAGGGCCGCGGCGCTCGCCAACTGCGGTGCCGCCGACTGCGAGGTGCTGGCCTCGTGGGCGAACGGCTGCGGTGCGCTGGCCGAGAGCAACGAGGGTGTGGCCGCGGGGTCCGGTCCGAACCGTGCCGAGGCCGAGCGTGCCGCCTATCAGCGGCTCGCGGAGTTCACCCCGATGGCGCAGCTGGCCAACGTCGGTTCCGCCAGCCTGAGCGGCGCGAAGATCGTCGAGGTCGTTTGCACGAGCAACGCCCGCTGATACGACGGTGAGATTCCGGGGCCCGGATCCACGAGGGGTCCGGGCCCGTTCGCGGGCTCGCCTTCTCGCGAAAGGCGGGTTCGCCGGCCACCGCGCGCTCTGCCGTAGGGCGAGCCGACCGAAAAGCGTGCGGTAGCTGGCCTTTGGGGTTCCTGATCGGGAGCCTACGCGGCCGAGCACAACCGAATGTACGACGTGGTCCATACCGCACGGTGTGGGAAGCCTGATGTTGGACAAGGCAAGTGAGCGGGACGATGATCTGAGCCCTGAGTCTGTCGGAGACGGGGAGGATCGTATGTCGGTGCCGCACAAGGCTGCCCTTGGTCTGGCGGTGGTGTCCGCCGCCACCTGCGCCATAGTCGGCAGTCCTGCGGGCCAAGCGCGTGCGGCCGGGGCTTACCATGGCGCGATCGCGCTTTCGTCGAGCACCGGCGCGATCGGGTCGGCGGTCAACTTCTCGACCGCCGCCGCGGCCGAGACCGCCGCCCGTTCCCAGTGCGGTATCAGCGACTGCCGGACGGTCGTACAGTTCTGGAATGCCTGTGGGTCGCTGGTCCGGGGAGCCGACGGTCGCCACGGTTGGGCGTGGGCGGCCACCCGGGCCGACGCCGAACGCCGGGCCATCGAGTTCCTCGGTCCCAGCGCCCCGCCTTTCCCCGATCTCGGCAGCGCTGTGCCGCGCCCCGCCACAGTGCGCCTCACGGTCTGTACGATGACCGCCGGATAGCTCAGCGGCGCAGTATCTTCCGGGCCAGCCAGTTGCCGGAGAACTGGATGCCCTGCACACCCGCGATGATGATCAGCGCCGCGACCAGCGTGACCTGCCAATCGAAGCGCTGATATCCGTAGACCAGAGCGAAGTCGCCGACGCCCCCACCTTCGACCGTGCCCGCCATCGCGGACATGTCGACGATCGCGATCACCACGAACGTGTAGCCGAGAATCAACGGGCCGAGCGCCTCGGGAATCAGCAGGGTCAGGATGATCCGCAGCGGGCCCGCGCCCACCGCGCGCGCCGCCTCGATCACGCCGGGATCGACCGTCACCAGGTTCTGCTCGACGATGCGCGCGATGCCGAACGACGCCGCGACTATCATCACGAACGCCGCCGCCTCGGTGCCGATGGTCGTGCCCACCACCTCGAGCGTCACCGGGCCGAGCGCGGCGAGCAGGATGATGAACGAGATCGGCCGCACCACATTGACGATCACGTTCAGCAGCAGGTTGACCGGCGCGTTCGCCAGCAGCCCGCCCTTGCGGGTGGTGTAGAGCGCGGTACCGAGCACCACGATGGTGACGCCGAAGTCGCGATTGATCTTCCGCAGTAGCCGCAGCACCTCGCCGGTGGTTTCCGGGTCCAGTGCCGAGGTCGGCTCGTAGGCCAGCAGCAACGACGGCGAGGTGTCCAGCGCCCTGGCGATGCCGACACGCTGCTTCTGGCCGCCGGACAGCTGATCCGGATAGCTGCGCGCCTTGTCCGACAATCCGACGAAGTCGAGCAGTTCGGCGACGCGCGCCTTGCGTTCCGCGCGTTTCCGGCCCGCCACCTTCAGCAGGTACTCGACATTCCCGCGGCCGTGCGCGATTGGAATAGGTTGAACTGCTGGAACACCATCCCGATGTCGCGCCGCAGCCGCCGCACCTGCGCCTCCGGCGCATCCGTGATGGGCGTGCGGGAGATCTCGATGGTGCGGGCGGCTTCCCTGCCTGTTCGCCAGTAGGTTGCTCGCGGTCGGTTCGTTGTTGGTTGTACCCCGAATGGCACCGGAGAGGATGTTATAGCAGCGTTTCCTGATGGTTGCTACAAAGTTGCTAATCACCATGGGGGTGGGTGTGAGAATGAGTCCGGTCACGCGAGTTCGTCCCAGTCGGAATCCACCCACTTTCCTGGAAGGGAGCTCGGTTATGGCAGCACAGGACATGGCCACCGAAAGCAGGACGATGTCGGAGGGTCGGCGTGAGGAGATGGCGGATGTCCGGGGGGAGGTGGAGATGCTGCGGATGCGGTTGGACGAGGCGCGGCAGGAGGCACAGAGTGCCCGCCAGTACGCGATGCAGGCCAGCGGGTTGGCACGGCAAGCCCAGGCGCAGGCCCGTCAGGTGCAGCATCAGGCGCAGATGGCCCAGCAGGACGCGAACCAGGCCAATCAGCAAGCTCAGCAGGCCCGGCAGCAGGCCATTCTGGCGGCGAATCAAGCCCAGCAGGCCCAAAGTGAGGCCGACCGGGCCCAAAACCAGGCCCAGCAGGCCCAAGGGGAGGCCAATCAGTCCCAGCAACGCGCGGCCTCCGCGCAGGATCAGGCCGATCAGGCCACGCAGCTGGCGCAGCAGGCGGAGGATCAGGCCAGCCGCACCCAGGATCGGTCCAGCCAGTGGGAGATGCAGCTGCATCAGATCCGCCAGCAGGCCCGGCAGCTGCAGGGTCGCTGACCGGCGGACGGATACCGAGTGAGTACGCGCCGACGGACCGGCGCACCGGAAGCCCGGTGCGTTCGGTTCGCCGGTCCGGGAGAGGTGGGTGGCGATGAGTGATCAGACCCCGCCTCCCCCGGCGGAGGAGCCGGGGGTCGATGTCGAGGTGGTGGTACCTCAGGCGCTGAGCGCCGGGGTATATGCGAACGGATTCACCTGCTGGTACAACCGGACTGATTTCACCGTCGACTTCTTGGTCTATCTGCCCGCCGAACCCGGTGCGGTCAAGAGCGACGGGCCCGTGATGCGGCAGCCCGTGCAGGTGGTATCCCGCGTGAAATTCCCGCCCGCGTTGATCTTCCGATTGATGCAGACGCTCAACGATGCGATGAGCAACTACGAACGCCAGTTCGGGCACATCACCCACCTCGGCGAATAGCCGTCGAGCCGATTACGCGTCAGGAGAAACCCGCGATGGTCACCCGGTCCGGCCCGGTCATCCTCGTCGCCTGTGCGCTCGACCGCTCGGTCATGCCCGATCCAGCCGTGCGGTATCAGCCCGAACCGATCACCGGTCGCCGCTACCAGCCCGTCACCGTCGCTCCACGACCGGCGCCCACATCCCACCCCATCGTCTCCAGGCGGCCCGCGGGCAGCGTGGGGTGAGGCCGGGATCGGCGATCGGCGCGGTCCCTCGGCCGTCACGTCGCTGTGCCGGGCTCTGGACCAGCCACCGGTATCCGGCGAAACCCGTGCGGTCCGGCCGCGGAAGTGGACAGGATGCCGGAGTGGACGAGATGACGTATCTGTGGTCGAGACAGGCACTGCACGCGACGGCGGAGTTGCTGATCGCGGGGCCGCAGTACCAGAAGTTCGGCACAATCCGGCTGCGGGCCGCGCCCGGGGGATTCGGGGGTGTGCGGTGGCCTGTTTCGGTCGGCGGCGCCGAGCTGGTGTGGCCGGAGGGACGGACCCCACTGGAGGGAACCTACCGCGAGGTGGCGCGCGTGGCAGGCTTCGAACCGGGAGCGCCGGAGGGTTCCTATTCGGACACGACCGGTGTCGATCCCGACGCCGCGATCGAGCTGGACCCGTCGGCGGCTGGGCTGATCGAGGAGTGGTTCGCGGTGGGGGACAGGGCGTTACGCTGCCTGGCACCCGAGGTGACGCCGGTGCTGTGGCCGGAGCATTTCGATCTGGCGAGCACGCTGGACGAGGTGAACTATGGCGTGTCGCCGGGCGACGACGCGCATCCCGGACCGTACGCCTATGTCGGACCGTGGACCCCGCGCAGCGGCGATTTCTGGAACGCGCCGTTCGGCGCGCTGCGTCCGCGCGACAAGGTGCACACCGTTGCCGCGCTATTGCAATTCTTCGAGGAAGGCCGGGAACGGGCTGCTCAGAGCTGACCCCAAGTCGACCGGTTCGGTGGCCGGCCGCTCACCGAACGTCCGATCGGCGAAGATCAGGCGCCTTTGCGGGCCGCGGTCTTCTTGGCGGTCTTCTTCGCGGGTGCCTTCTTCGCTGTGCTCTTCGACGCCGCGCTCTTCGACGCCGCGCTCTTCGACGCCGCGCTCTTCGACGTGGTGCTCTCGGCCGCGCTCTTGGAACTCTTGGCCGCCGTCTTCTTCGCCGCCTTCTTCGGTTCGGTCTTCGCCGCACCGTCGCCGCCCGCCGTCCGGCGTCCGCTGGCCTCCAGGCTGCGCTGCAGCGCGGCCACCAGGTCGACCACCTCGGCGTCCATCCCGCTCGGCACCATCTCGGGCTGCTCGGGCACCGTGCCGGTGCCGCTGGCGATCGCCTCGTCCAGCAGACGTTTGAGCTCGATCTGGTATTCGTCGGTGAACTGGTCCGGATCGAAGTCGTCGGACATTGCCTCGACCAGCGTCTCGGCCATCTTGATCTCCTGCGGTTTCGGTTGGGCGACACCGTCGAGGGATTCGAAGTCGACCGAGCGCACCTCGTCCGGCCACAGCAGGGTTTGCAGCACCAGGACGCCGTCGCGCACGCGCAATGCGGCGAGCCTGGTCTTCTGGCGCAGCGTGAAGTTCACCAGCGCGGTGCGCTCGACCTCCTCGAGCGTCGTGGCCAGCAGCACGTACGCCTTCGGTGTGCTGGAATCCGGTTCCAGGTAGTAGCTCTTGTCGAACAGGATCGGGTCGATCTGGTCGGACGGCACGAACTGCAGCACCGGGATCTCATGCTTCTCCGCCACGGGCAGTTTCGCGAAGTCCTCGTCGGTCAGGACGACCTTGTCCCCGTCCGGAGACTCGTAGGCCTTGTCGATATCGGTGTACGGGACGGACTGACCGCACACGGTGCAGACGCGGTCGTATTTGATCCGGCCACCGTCCTTGGCATGGACCTGATGGAACCGGATGTCGTGGTCCTCGGTGGCGGTGTACACCTTCACCGGGACATTCACCAGCCCGAATGCGATCGAGCCTTTCCAGATCGATCTCATGCTCCCATCATGGCCGAACCCGGGCGACCGCGCGACGGAACCGGAATCCCGAGTGTCGCGGCCACGACACGCCGGCGCAGCCGCCACGGCAACGCGGCGAAGAGGCTTCGCATCGCGTCGACGGTGCCGGTCAGGTCGGTGCGGCCGGACAGATACGCGCGTTGCGCCGCCGGGGGCAACTCGAAGAACGCGTCGAAGAACTGCGGGATGTCGGCGGGCGGCAGGGCCAGCAACGCCCGCAGCCCCGCGCCGCGAAGACGATGAACAACCCGCGCGTCCGCCGGCCACACGTCCTGACCGGCCGCCATGGCATCGGCCGCGGCCAGCGCGGCGGCGACGCTGTATCCGGTCGCCGGATGCAGGAACCCTCCCGCCGCGCCGAACGTGTGCGGGCCCGGACGCCCGCCCTGGACGGGGAACCGGACATGCTCGACAGGTTCCGCACCGGTGAGCCGGATGCCTCTGGAACGCAGCCGATGGTGCAGGCGCAAGCGCAGCCGCGAACCCGCGAGCGCGGGACGACCGGCCAGACAGGTCTCTTCCAGCAGCATCCGCTCGTCGTCCAGCGGGATGGCGTAGAGGAACGAGGGCGTTTCGCCGGCCGCCGCGCCGTTGTCGGCGCGCCAATCCATGAACAGCGGTTCGAGGCCTGCGCAGCGCTCGGCGTCCACGATCACGCCATAGGCCGTCTGCTCGGCCCGCGCCGGGGAACGGGTGAGGCCGCGGGCGTCGACGACTCTGGCCGCCGCGATTGACCTGCCCGAGGCGAGAGTCACCCGCTCGGGCGAAACCTCGACCGCGCGGTCCTGGATGATCCGTGCGCCGGACAAGGACAACGACATCTGCAAACGCGCGGTATCCAGCACGACGTAGCGGCGGTCGACCCGATGCGCCCGAGTTCCCCATGCCAGCGGCCGCGCCACCGTCGCGGCAATGGCCTCCGGTGCCAGCCAATCCGGCAGTTCATCGGCCCACGCCGCATATGTGGCCGTCCATCCGCGCTCCGGCCGGGGATCCAGAGCGATGACCGTGCGCCCGCGCGCCGTAGCGCGATGCGCAAGGGCACGTCCGGCCGGGCCGAGACCACAGACGATCAGGTCCGGTGTCACGCTACGTCCGCCGGGGTGCGCCTGCGTGCATCGTCTGAGCCTTTCGTTCGCTCGCTCGGTCCTCGACTGGTCGGAGCCTAGTAGCTGCCTCGCCTCGACGGCGATATCGCGGTTCTCGCCGTCGGTCCACACTGTCATGCCGAAGCCGGGCAAGTCCGAGATGAATTCTTCGCGAATACCGCGGCACGGACCCGGCCGCGGGCCGGTTATCCGAGACCACGGTGGAGCTGCCGTCGAGACGCCGGAACAACGGCGCAGCGAACTCTGTTCCCGGGCGCGGTACCACACGCTTCGCGGACAGGTGAGATGTGCGCCCAGGAGGGTGGCGGCGTCACGGCAAATGTCCCGTCGCGCGGCGGCACCGGATCTCGGCCGCCCGGCGGGCGGTGCACGTCCGAGCGCCGGTCATGCACGGAATGTGTTCTCGCCCACCGCAGTTTCCCGCGACGTTGTTAGGATTCCGGGGCGCTGGCGCACGCATCCGGCCCCGGTGTCGAGGTTCGGCGGCGAATGACCGGCGTACCGGTGCGCCGCGATGGCGCGCCGGAAAGGTAGGCGAACCGGCGACACCGTGGCAGTCCGAGGACGAAAGCGGCCCGGCCGGAACGAGTTAGGGGTAGACGCGGTGTTCGAACTGACCAGGCGGCGCAGCCGGTGGATCCTGGGGGTGTTCGTCGTGCTCGCGCTGGCGATGGGCACACTGAGCGCGACGCTGTTCGACAAAGTGCAGGGCGGCGGGTACATCGATCCCGGCAGCGAATCCAGCCGGGCGGCCGCGGTGCTGCGGGACACCTTCGGCCAGGCCACCCCGAATCTCGTGCTGCTGGTGCAGACTCCCGGGTCGGTGGACGACGCCGGCGCGGTCACCGCGGCGACCGAGCTGGTCGCCGCGCTGAAGTCGGAATCCGGCGTCGCGGGCGTCGCCTCCTACTGGACCGAGAAGTCGCCCGCGCTGCGCAGCACCGACGGCGCCAAGGGCCTGATCGTGGCCAGCATCCTCGGCGAGGAGTCCCAAGTCGACCAACGCGTCGGCGATCTCGCCGAGCGGTTCGGCGGCACGCACGGCCCGCTGGAGGTGCGGGTCGGCGGCTACGCGATGTTGCTGCACGAGACGGTGCGACAGAGCGAGAAAGACGTCGTGCTCGGCGAATCCATCGCCTTCCCGGTCACGCTGATCGCGCTGCTGCTGGTCTTCGGTGGTTTGGTCGCGGCCAGCCTGCCGCTGGTCGTCGCCATGATCACGGTGATGATCACGATGGGCGCGCTGTGGCTGATCGCGAGCGTCACCGATCTCGCGGCGACCGCGACCAACGTCGCCACCCTGCTCGGGCTCGGCCTCGCGATCGACTACAGCCTGTTGATCATCAGCCGCTATCGCGACGAGCTGGTCGCCGGACAGCAGCCCGCGGCCGCGGTGATGGCGACCATGCGCTCGGCCGGCCGCACCGTCGCGTTCTCGGCCGTGACCGTCGCGGTGGCGCTGTCGGGCCTGTTGTTCTTCCCGCTGCTGGCCGTGCGGTCGATGGGGTACGCGGGCCTGGCCGTGGCGGTGATCGCCGCGGCGGTCTCGCTGACCGTGCTGCCCGCGATCCTGTTCCTGCTCGGCACCAAGATCGACAATGGTCAGCTGTGGTGGTTCCTGCGCGCCGCGCGGCCCGCGCCGGGCGAGGGCGCCTGGCATCGCCTGGCCCGGTTCGTGATGATGCGGCCGGTGCCCATCGGCCTCGCGGTGACCGCGCTGCTGCTGGTACTGGGCGCGCCGTTCCTCGGCGTGAAACTCGGCTTCCCGGATGAACGTTCGCTGCCGGAGTCGATGAACAACCGCCAGGTCACCGAGGCCATCCAGCGCGACTTCGCCGCCACCGAGCAGATCGGACTGTTCGCGGTGCTGCCCGAAACCACCTACGACGCGGCGGAATTGGACGCCTACGCCCGGGAACTGTCGGAGATCGAGAACGTCCGCCGGGTCGACACCGCCACCGGCAGCTATAGCCACGGCGGTCTGCTCGCCTCGCCCACCGCGGCCAACGACCGCTTCCGCGCGCCGAACGCCGCCTATCTCACCGTGGTTCCGGACACCACCGATCCCGGTGCGCTGGACCGGATCGCCAGTGCCGTGCGCGCGACGCCCGCCGCGTCGCCGGTGGTGGTCGGCGGCGTGGCCGCGGCGAACGCGGACGCGATCGACGCGGTGGTCTCCGCGCTGCCGTACGCGCTGTTGTTCGTCGTGCTGATCATGGTGGTGGTCCTGTTCCTGCTCACCGGAAGCGTCGTGCTGCCGCTGCTGGCGGTGGTGCTCAGCGTGCTGAGCCTGACCGCGACCTTCGGGGCGCTGGTCTGGATCTTCCAGGACGGGCATCTGTCCGGTTTGCTCGGCTTCACCGTCACCGGCGACCTGCCGCCGACGGTTCCGGTCATGCTGTTCGGTGTCGCGTTCGGCCTTGCCATGGACTACCAGGTGTTCCTGCTGGCCCGTATCCGCGAGGAGTATCAGCGGACCAGATCCAACGCGCTGGCGGTCACCTCCGGGCTGGAGCGGATCGGGCGGATCGTCACGGCGGCGGCGGTGTTGATCTCGCTGGTCTTCCTCGGCTTCCTCGCCTCGGACATCACGTTCATGAAAGCGTTCGGTATCGGCCTTCCGCTGGCGGTCCTGGTGGACGCGACCCTGGTCCGCGGATTCCTGCTGCCCGCGGCAATGGAGCTGCTCGGCGACTGGAACTGGTACGCACCCGGGCCACTGCGCAAGCTGCACCGGCGTTTCGGCATCGAGGAGGGACCCGCCGCCCCGGTTGCCGGCTCCCAGGATTGGCGTCAACCCGCCCGGCTCTGATCCGCGTATCCGGTAGGGTCGGTCGGGCATCCCGGGGGAGCCCGCACGGGGTGGGACGGCCGCCCGAGGATGTGGGAAGGCGACCGCGATGACGTATCCTCCCGGCCCCGGATTCGACGGTGGGTCAGGCGATTACCCGAAATCCGGCGATGTGCACTATGGGTGGGGGCAATCATCCCCGCCCAGCGAGTACCCGATGTCGGCGTGGGAAGCGCCGCCGCTGCCACCGCCGCCGAAGTCCAGCACCGGCCTGATAGCCGGGCTGGTCGTCGGCATCGTCGTTGTCCTGGTCGCGGTCGGCATCGGTGTAGCGGGGGTCCCGCGCGAGCGTGGCTCCGCGCAAGCCGCCGCCACGTCCGCCGACGCGACGACCCGTGCGACCACCGCCACCAGTACGCGGCCGGCTGGCCCGTCGTCCGGCCGGGTTAGCCACACCGAATACGCCGGGAACTGGGACTTCCGGTTCGACCGCGTCGAGTTGCACGCCGACTGGGTCGACGGCCGCGACCACTCCGACTGCGGCGACATCGACAAGGCGGGCAAGCTCACCGGTCTCGGCTGCACGTACGCGGCGGAAATGGTGTTCCGCACCGAGGGCGGCGCCTTGATGCTCACCCAGTTCATCCTCGGCTTGACCGATGAGAACCGGGCCGCCGCGGCGAAGGATCGATTCACCGACGCGGACCTGATCCTGCGGCCGGGCTCGTACATTTCCGGTTACTCGACCGGCAAGTGGAAGGACGGCAGCCAGAAGGAGTTCGTGGTGGTGACCATAGCGACCGCCACCGACGCGGTCGCCACGGAGACGGTGGAGAAGTATCTGCGCTACCGGCACGCCGACATACTCGGCGCACTGGCGTTCCGGTAGCGCGGCGGCCCGCATCGGCACGGGGATCTCCGTGGAGAGGTCAGAGTCCGCCGGTCGACAGCAGCCCGCCGTCCACCCGCACGGTCTCGCCGGTGATCCACGCGGCCTCGTCGGAGACCAGGAAGCCGATCAGGCGTGCCACGTCCTCCGGGCTGCCCAGCCGCTTCATCGGGTACACACTCGCGGCGCGTTCCTCGTCGGCCGAGTACAGCGCGTCGGCGAACTTCGTCTTGATCACGCCCGGCGCGACCGCGTTCACGCGGATCTTCGGTCCCAGCTGCCAGGCGAGTTCCTCGGTGAGGCGGATGAGCGCGGCCTTGGACGCGCCGTACGCGGCGATCACGCCGGTGGAGCGGATACCCGCCACGCTGGCCACGTTCACCACGGCGCCCCCGTGGTCGCGCATCCAGGCCTGGTACGCCTCCTGGATGTAGCCGAGCGCCGCGACCACATTCACGTCGAAGATCTTGCGCACCGCGTCCAGGTCGGCGTCCATCAGCGAGCCGAATACCGGGTTGATGCCGGTGTTGTTGATCAGGACATCCAGCGAACCGAACTCCGTGACCACGCGCTCGACCGCGGCCGCCCGATCCTCGGCGACGCCGGAGTTGCCCGCCAGCGCGACGACCTGCCCCTGGTGGCCCAGTTCCCGCAGCTCGGCGGCGGCCTCGTCCAGCGGGTCCTTCTTCCGCGCGGTGATCAGCACGTTCGCGCCGCGGCCGAGCAGCTCTGCCGCGACCGCCTTGCCGATGCCCCGGCTGGCCCCCGTGACCAGAGCGCTCTTGCCCAATAGATCGGTACTCATGGCATCGCACGGTAGCGCAGCGGTCCCCGCGTGCCGTTACCGCCGTCACATGCGGGGTGCTGGGCTGCGGGAGGGCCGTTCGTCCCGGTTAAAATCGGTGGTTCTTGTGCGCGTCGGGTCGCACAATCGAGCAGCATGCGTCCAGCACCACGATCCGCGAGGAGAAGTTTGTGATCACCGCGACCGACCTGGAGGTCCGGGCCGGAGTCCGCACCCTGCTGTCGGCCCCTGGGCCGGCACTGCGCGTGCAGGCGGGCGACCGGATCGGACTGGTCGGGCGTAACGGCGCCGGCAAGACGACCACGCTGCGCATCCTGGCGGGCGAGGGCGAGCCGTACGCGGGAAAGATCCTGCGTTCCAGCGAGATCGGTTACCTGCCGCAGGATCCGCGCGAAGGCAACCTGGACGTGCTGGCCCGCGATCGGGTGCTGTCCGCGCGCGGCCTGGACACGCTGATCCGGGAGATGGAGAAGCAGCAGGCCCTGATGGCCGAGGTGGCCGACGACAAGGAGCGCGAGAAGGCGGTACGCAAGTACGGCAGGCTCGAGGAACGGTTCTCCGCTCTGGGCGGTTACGTCGCCGAGAGCGAAGCGGCGCGCATCTGCCACAGCCTCGGATTGCCCGACCGGGTGCTCGGCCAGCCATTGCGCACTCTCTCCGGCGGCCAGCGCCGCCGAATCGAATTGGCGCGCATCCTGTTCGCCGCCTCCGATGGCAGCGGCGGCCGCTCGGACACCATTCTGCTGCTGGACGAGCCGACCAACCATCTCGACGCCGACTCGATCACCTGGCTGCGCGGTTTCCTGCAGAACCACGACGGTGGCCTGATCGTGATCAGCCACGACGTCGAACTGCTCGCCGACGTGGTGAACAAGGTGTGGTTCCTGGACGCGGTGCGCGGCGAAGCCGACATCTACAACATGGGGTGGAAGAAGTATCTGGACGCACGCGCCACCGACGAACAGCGCAGGCGCCGCGAACGCGCGAACGCCGAGAAGAAGGCGAGCGCGCTGCGCGCCCAGGCGGCCAAGCTCGGCGCGAAGGCCACGAAAGCGACTGCGGCGCAGAACATGGCCAAACGGGCCGATCGACTGATGGCCGAACTCGACGACGTGCGCGTCGCCGACAAGGTCGCCAGGATCAAGTTCCCCGAGCCCGCGCCGTGCGGGAAGACGCCGCTGATGGCCGAGAACCTGACCAAGGTCTACGGTTCGCTGGAGATCTTCACCGGCGTCGATCTCGCGATCGACCGCGGCAGCCGGGTGGTGGTGCTCGGGCTCAACGGCGCGGGCAAGACCACCCTGCTGCGCCTGCTTGCCGGTGTCGAGCAGCCGACCGCGGGCGGCTTGGTGCCCGGCCACGGCTTGAAGATCGGATACTTCGCGCAGGAGCACGACACCCTGGACGATGACGCCACCGTCTGGGAGAACATCCGCCACGCCGCGCCGGACGCGGGTGAACAGGACCTGCGTGGCCTGCTCGGCGCGTTCATGTTCTCCGGTCCGCAGCTCGACCAGCCCGCAGGCACTCTCTCGGGTGGTGAGAAGACCCGTCTGGCACTGGCCGGTCTGGTCTCCTCGGCGGCGAACGTGCTGCTGCTCGACGAGCCGACGAACAATCTCGACCCGGTCTCGCGCGAGCAGGTGCTGGACGCGCTGCGCACCTACGCGGGCGCGGTGGTACTGGTGACCCACGACCCAGGGGCAGCGGAGGCGTTGTCTCCGGAACGGGTGATCCTTCTCCCGGACGGGACAGAAGACCACTGGTCGGCGGAATATCTGGAACTTATTCAGCTTGCGTGAGTTTCATCACAGGAACCCGTTGATCATGGCCTGCTGAGTGCTTAGCCTGGAAAGACGCTGCTCGGCGACTCGGAGGAAGCCATGAGCGACAGGCCCACACAGAGCAAGGCCACATTGGGTAAGGGCACACGCGTCACCGGGAAGTCACGCGATCGCCTACAAACCCAGCTGAAGAAGCAATACGAGGCGGGTGCGAGCATCCGGTCACTGGCACGGTCCACCGGCCGTTCCTATGGCTTCATCCACAACGTGCTAGTGGAGTCGCATGTGCAGCTCCGCAGCCGGGGTGGGGCCAATCGCCGGAAAGGCCAGTAGCGCCCTGCGATGAATTCGCGCCGCGGGGATCGTCCGCACTGTTGAAACCGGTGTCGACGGAAGGACCTCGCGGTGCGGGAGCTGCTGCTGCAGATCATGGTGACGTTGGACGGCTACGCGGCCGGGCCGGACGGAGCGCTCGACTGGATCGAGGTCGACGATCCCGGACTGGACGACTATCTCGCCGAGCTGCTCACCGGCGTCGACGCGCAGATCTTCGGGCGCACGTCCTACGAGCTGCTCGCCGGGTATTGGCCGCAGGCGCAACGGAATCCGGCCACACCCGGAGACGCGCGGCTCGCTCCGCTGGTCAACGCGCTGCCCAAACTGGTGCTCACGCACCGGGGGGACCTGGAGCTGCCGTGGCAGCCCGCCCGCCGGATCGGCGCGGACCTGCCCGCCGAGATCGCGGAGCTGAAGAACAGCTCCGGCAAGCCGGTGGTGGTGTTCGCGGGCGTGCGGACCGCGCAGGAGTTCCTGCGCCTCGACGCGGCAGACGAGCTTCGGCTGCTGGTGTTTCCGGTGCTGCTCGGCGCGGGTCGGCCGCTGTTCGAGGGGGTGGCGCCACGGCGGCTGCGGCTGGTGGACGTCGTCGCGTTCCCGGCGTCCGGCGTGGTGCGGCAGACCTATCGCCGGGCTCAGTAACCGGCCACCACGCCGTCGCCGTCCACCAGGAGGTTGGCCAGGCTGCGGAAGATGGGCAGTCCGGTCTTGATCTCCAAATAGGCGAACTGGCCCTGCGGATTGACCTCGAGAAAGTAGTACTCGCCATCGCGGCCGAGCCGGATGTCGAGTACCCCGAAGGACAGCCCGAGCGCACCCATCAGGGTGGCCAGCGATTTGCTCACCGCGGCGGGCAGGTGGTCGGGCGTGAAGTCGACCGAGGTGTCCAGGCGGGAGTCGACCTTGCCGACCCCGGCCTGGGAGTCGATGCGCACGGTCCATTCGATCCCGTCCACCCACACGACGCGCAGGTCACACGTGGCGTCGATGTAGTCCTGGAAGGTGGTCGGCGCCGAACGGATCGCGGCGAGCCTGCCGAAGTCGTCGCGGGAGATGATCCTGGTTTCGGCGAATTCGCCGCGGCTGGTGCCGGTGCGCTTGTAAACGACCGGACCGGGCCGGGATTCGACGAAACTGCGCGCCTCGTCCGGGTCGTTGGTGATCAGCGTCTCCGGTACCGCGAACCCGGCCCGCAGCGCCGTTTCCAGCTGCACGATCTTGCGTCCCGCGGTGCGGTCCGCGCCTGGGTCGTTGACCCAGTAAGCCGGGATGGACCAGAGCAATCCCTGGATGAAGCCATCGCACTCGGCTTGGCGAAAGTCGTTGTCCGAGGCTCGGACCCCCGCGGGCACCTGGGCGGGATGCGGGCGCCGCCACCACACCGACCGGACGTCGTCGAGGCCGATCAGGTGCGACAGCGAGCGAGTCGTGCCGAGCCGGTCCAGGCGGAAGCTGCCGGACTCGCGCGGAAAATCCCGCAAGTCGAGTTGAATCGGACTGAGCCCATGGTGCTCTCGTAACGTCGCCGCCATCGCGGTGCCGTGGAGGTCATCGGATTCGGAGACGATCAAGACCGAAGCCTTCCGGCGTGCCGCCATGCGCGTGCCGTTCAGTCGAGACTGTCGCAGTTGATGCCGTCGTCGCTGCCGCCGAGCGATTTGGTCTGGCAGTAGGTGAACGTCGCGCCGCCCGCACCCGGGCCCTGGACGAGTTGCAGCCGGTCGGCCCAGCTTTCGGTGAGGCGGCGCAGCTGGTCGTCGCCGAGCGCCTCCGACGGCGACTCCGGGATGGTCATCGGCCGGTCGACCAGGTCGATCCGCAGTCGCTGGGTGAAGTCGGCGGTGGCGCCCGCGCGAATGTCCACCAGCACTGGGCGGCCGTCCTGACCGGAGTGCGGCACAGCGGAATCGACTACTCGCAGAACGTCGGACCGGCGGAAAGTCCACGTTCCCTCGGCGACGCGCACGCTGATCTCGCGGTCCGATTCCGCGACCAGCAGACCCTGGAGCGGAGGAACGCGGTCACCCCTCGGCGTCGTCCCGGGAAGGCGGATTGCGTCGGTCATAGCCGTTTCTCCGATCTGCTCACCATTTGCCACGACCCCCAAGCGTGTGAGCGATCATATCGCGGTAGGCGCTGCGATCGGTTGGGATCGGGAGATTTACCGGCCGATGGCAAACTGAATTCCGATCCGGAACTGGCGAGCACCGAAAGATTTCCGGCAGGACGGAAATAGTCAGGGGGCGATTATCGCGCTACCCCCGGTGGTGGCTACAGACCGCGTCCATAGCCCGATATTGGCGGCTGTGCATCTGTACTTTCGTGCACCGCGGCCTCCGGCGGGCGGCCCCGGCCGGAACCGTCACCGCGTCCGCACGGATCGTATTTCCTCGGCTCGGCAATGTGGGTCGTCTTGATCAGCTTGATCGAATCGGACTGCGTGAGCTGGGATTTGCGGTGCCACGCGCGCCGGAGGGGGCTCAGCGCCGGTTGCTGTTGCGCTCGGCCCACCACGCGGAAGCGTCGACGAAGTGGTTGTCGAACTCGTCTTGGGCCGCCGCGAGCTCGGCCATGGTCGATTCGCCTGCGGCGATGCGCTCCAGGAGGCGGAAGTACTCGAAGCGCTGCACGCCCGGTGTGAGGGCGATCAAGATGCGCGCCGAGCTGTCCGGCGCGGCGCCGAACGCGTGCGGCATGAACCTGGGCACCACGATCGAACCGCCCGCGCCCACCGTGACGATCCGGTCGCCCGCCAGCAGTTGCAGTTCGCCGTCGGCGACATAGAACAGCTCTTCGGAAAGCGTGTGGTAATGCGGTGCCGCGCCGTCGGCCCCGCGGTCCATGGTCACTTCGAGCGTGCTCAGGGCGCCACCCGCCGCCTCGGCGTCGATCAGTAGTCGCAGGGTGGCCGACTTCGTGTGCAGTGTCTCCGCGTCCTGCGGCTGGCGGATCGCGGCATCGGTGTGCGGGGCGGGGGCGCTCATCGGTACTCCAATGATTCGTTGATTTATAGTTCGCTACCGAACTATATACCGACGAATAGAATCCGCCCATGACCGAACGCAAGACCGACCCCATCGACGCGATCGTGGCGCAGTGGCGGCGCGAACGCCCGGACCTCGACCTCGGGGCCATGGCCGTGATCGGCAGGATGGGCAGGCTGATGATGGTGGCACAGCGCGAGATCGAGGCGGTGTTCGGCAAACACGGCCTGCAACGCGGTGAGTTCGATGTACTCGCCGCGTTGCGTCGTTCGGGGGAACCCTTCGAGCTGAACCCATCGGTCCTCGCCGATACGCTGATGCTCTCGCGGGCGGGGATGACCGGGCGGTTGGATCGGCTGGAAGCGGCGGGGCTGGTGCGGCGGGTCGCGGACGGACAGGACCGTCGCGCGATCCGGGTCGCCCTCACCGAGGCAGGGCGGGAGCTCGTCGACACCGTGGTCACCGAACACACCGCGAACGAGACCAGGATGCTGTCCGTGCTGACCGCCGATGAGCGGCGTGAACTGGACCGGATCGCGCGAATTCTGCTCAGCAGCATGGAACCGGGGGACCAGGCGCGGTAGCCCACGCGGCCCTCGACCCGTCGAAACTCGCTCTACATGGGGAAACTCGGGGGCCGGATGAGGTAGCTCGATACTCACGCCTGCGGTGCCGCGCGGGTTTACCTTGGAATTGCGTGCCGAAAGTTTCGGTGCGATTGTGCAAGGAGGACACGATGATCGACATCATCACTCTCCGCGGCACCGGGGAGCCGCGGAACTCCGATGGAACGCCCGCGGGCATGCTGCACGAAGTCGCCAAACTACTCGACACCGACAAATTCAGCTGCTTCGAGCCCGAGTGGCCCGCATCGGTGGGACCTGTGCCGGTGGGGCCCGCGCCGAATGTCTGGGGGCCCTCGCTGGACACATCGGTGCGGCTCGGCACGGCTGCGGGGGTGAAAGCCATCCAGGAGTCGCCGAATGTCTGCGGGCTGCTGAGTTATTCGCTCGGCGGCATCTGTGCGAGCCGGATCTTGGAGGGCGTCCGGTCGGGGAAGTACAAGAACATCGACGGCACGCCGCTGGAGATCGCGTTCGCGGTGAACATCGCCAACCCGTTGCGGCGGGCCGGTGAGTCGGTCGGAAACCTCTGCCCGGCATCGACCTTCGGTCTGCACGGGCAGCGCGGCGCGTGGCCTGCCTCGGTCGCGGTCCGCGAGTACGCCAACCCCGGCGACATCATCACCGCCGCCCCGAAGGATTCGCCGTTGCGCATCATCGGTGTCGGTATCTCGCCGTTCTCCTTCGTCGAGGGCGCTCGCATCGGCAACGTCGCGCCGCTGATCTTCGCCGAACTACTCGAAATCCTGCAACGCGACCCGATCGGCAACCTCGATCGCTACAGCGCGGCGGTCCGCGGCGTCATCGGTTACCTGACCCCATGGCCGTACGGTCAGCACGTGCTCTACGCGACGAAAAACATGCCGGGCACGAATGTTCTCTGGACCAAGCACGCGGCGGAGTACATCAACACCACCTACTCCTCCGCCTCTCCGGGTCTTTAGGCCGTACTAGTTGGGTGCCGCCGCATTTGCGTTCAGGTCCTGCGCTGCGTGCCACCCGCGTTCTGGGCGTACCGGGCGAGTTACCCATGTAGGTGCGAAATCAGTCGTCACGTTGGAGGTTGCGGCAGAAGCGCGGAGAAGAGAAGAAAGGGAGCGTCAGTGCTTGCGGCGGACGGAGGCCTCGACTAGATCGAGCACCGCGGAGAGGTTTTCGTTGGTGTGGCCGGAGGCGATTCGGGCGATCAAGCCGTCCAGGACGAGGTCGAGGTAGCCGAGCAGGACGTCGGTGGGGACGTCGTCGCGCAGTGCGCCCGCGGCCTTGCGGCGTTCCAGGCGGGCCAGGGTGGCGGCGGTGAGCTCGGCCGAACGCTGGGTCCAGCCGGCGCGGAATTCGGGATCGGTGCGCAAGCGCCGCGCGATCTCCAAACGCGTTCCGAGCCAGTTGAACTGCTCAGGGTGGGCGAGCATATCGCGCATCACCTGCACGATGCCCTGGTTGGCCGCGACGTCGGCCATGCGCTCGGCATCCTCTTGGGCGAGGGCGAGAAACAGCGCGTCCTTGTCGCGGAAATGATGGAAGATGGCACCCCGGGAGAGCCCGATCTCCTCCTCCAGGCGGCGCACGGTGGCGCCGTCGTAGCCGTACTCGGCGAAGCAGCGGCGTGCCCCGTCGAGAATCTGGCTGCGCCGGGCGGCGAGGTGATCGTCACTGACCTTGGGCATCGGGCTCCTCCGGGGGAAGCGGGCATCGCGCGTGGGGTGCGCGGTGCGGCGCGAAGCGGAATGTGGAGAGGTCCGCGCACCGCGGATGCGGTGCACGGACCCTTCTGCGACGGTTCCTACCGTCGGCGGAACACAGTTCAGCCGCGAATCATGTTGCGCAGCACGTACTGCAGGATGCCGCCGTTGCGGTAGTAATCGGCCTCACCGGGGGTGTCGATCCGCACGACCGCGTCGAAGGTGATCTTGTCACCATTCTCCTTGGTGGCGATGACTTTCAGGGTCTTCGGGGTGACACCCTCGTTCAGCTTGGTGATGCCCTCGATGTCGAAGGTCTCCGTGCCGTCCAGCTTCAGCGACGCGGCCGACTCGCCCGCCGGGAACTGCAGCGGGATGACGCCCATGCCGATGAGGTTGGAGCGGTGGATGCGCTCGAACGACTCGGTGATGACGGCCTTCACGCCCAGCAGCCGGGTGCCCTTGGCGGCCCAGTCACGTGACGAGCCCGAGCCGTACTCCTTGCCACCGAGCACGACCAGCGGGATGCCCGCGGCCTGGTAGTTCTGCGACGCGTCGTAGATGAACGCCTGCGGGCCGCCCGGCTGGGTGAAGTCGCGGGTGTAGCCACCCGAGACGTCGTCGAGCAGCTGGTTGCGCAGCCGGATGTTGGCGAAGGTGCCGCGGATCATCACCTCATGGTTGCCGCGGCGCGAGCCGTAGGAGTTGTAGTCCTTGCGCTCGACGCCGTTGGCCTCCAGGTACTGGGCGGCCGGGGTGCCCGGCTTGATGTTGCCCGCCGGCGAGATGTGGTCGGTGGTGACCGAGTCCCCGAGCAGCGCGAGCACCCGGGCGCCCGTGATGTCGGTGACCGGCTCCGGAGTCTGCGGCATGCCCTCGAAGTACGGAGGCTTGCGCACGTAGGTGGACTCCTCGGCCCACTCGAAGGTCTTGCCCTCCGGCGTGGGCAGGCTGCGCCAGCGCTCGTCGCCGCGGAAGACGTCCTTGTAGTCCTCCAGGAACATGTCGCGGGAGATGACCCGGTCGATGGTCTCCTGGATCTCCTGCGGCGAAGGCCAGATGTCCTTCAGGAAGACGTCGTTGCCGTCCTGGTCCTTGCCGAGCGCGTCGTGCTCGAAGTCGAAGTCCATGGTTCCGGCGAGCGCGTAGGCGATGACCAGCGGCGGCGAGGCCAGGTAGTTCATCTTCACGTCGGGGGAGATGCGGCCCTCGAAGTTGCGGTTGCCGGAGAGCACCGCGGTGACGGTGAGGTCGTTGTCGTTGACCGCCTTGGAGATCTCCTCCGGCAGCGGGCCGGTGTTGCCGATGCAGGTGGCGCAACCGAACGCGACCAGGTTGAAGCCCAGCTTGTCAAGGTACGGCCACAGGCCGGCCTTCTCGTAGTAGCCGTTGACGACCTGCGAACCCGGCGCCATGGAGGTCTTCACCCACGGCTTGCGGGTCAGGCCCTTCTCCACCGCGTTGCGGGCCAGCAGCGCCGCGCCGAGCATGACCGACGGGTTGGAGGTGTTGGTGCAGGAGGTGATCGAGGCGACCACCACCGCGCCGTGGTCGAGCACGAAGTCGCCGTACTCCTCGGTGCTCACCTTGACCGGCTTGGACGGACGGCCCTCGGCGCCGTTGGCCGCCGACACCAGGACGGCGTCGTCGTCGGCGAAGGACAGCACGGCCGGATCGCTGGCCGGGAACGACTCCTCGATGGCCTCGTCCAGGTGCGAGTGCGGCGTGCTCGCGGCGGGGCCGCTGACCTCGTCGCTGGTGTAGTTGTGGATGTCCTTGCGGAAGGCGACCTTGGACTCCGACAGCAGGATTCGGTCCTGCGGACGCTTCGGGCCCGCGATGGACGGCACCACGGTGCTCAGGTCCAGCTCGAGGTACTCGGAGTAGGCGGGTTCCTTGTCGGCGTCGTGCCAGAGGCCCTGCTCCTTGGCGTACGCCTCGACCAGCGCGACCTGCTCGTCGGAGCGGCCGGTCAGGCGCAGGTAGTCGACGGTCACGTCATCGATCGGGAAGATCGCGGCGGTGGAGCCGAATTCGGGGCTCATGTTGCCCAGGGTGGCGCGGTTGGCCAGCGGCACCTCGGCCACGCCCTTGCCGTAGAACTCGACGAACTTGCCGACCACACCGTGCTTGCGCAGCATGTCGGTGACGGTGAGCACGACGTCGGTCGCGGTCACTCCGGGCCGGATCTCGCCGGTCAGCTTGAACCCGACCACCCGCGGGATCAGCATCGAGACGGGTTGGCCGAGCATGGCCGCCTCGGCCTCGATACCGCCGACGCCCCAGCCGAGCACGCCGAGGCCGTTGACCATCGTGGTGTGCGAGTCGGTGCCGACGCAGGTGTCGGGGTAGGCCTGCCCGTTGCGGACCATGACGACGCGCGCCAGGTGCTCGATGTTGACCTGGTGCACGATGCCGGTGCTCGGCGGGACGACCTTGAAGTCGTCGAACGCGGTCTGGCCCCAGCGCAGGAACTGGTAGCGCTCACCGTTGCGCTGGTATTCGATGTCGACGTTGCGCTCGAAGGCGTCCTCGCGGCCGAACACGTCGATGATGACGGAGTGGTCGATGACCATCTCGGCGGGGGCGAGCGGGTTCACCTTGTCCGGGTCGCCGCCGAGGGTGGCCACGGCCTCGCGCATCGTGGCCAGGTCGACGATGCACGGCACGCCGGTGAAGTCCTGCATGATGACGCGGGCGGGCGTGAACTGGATCTCGGTGTTCGGTTGCGCCGACGGGTCCCAGTTCGCAATGGCGCGAATGTGATCGGCGGTGATGTTCGCGCCGTCCTCGGTGCGGAGCAGGTTCTCCGCGAGGACCTTGAGTGCGTAGGGGAGTTTCTCGGTGCCGGGCACGGCGGAGAGGCGGAAGATCTCGTAGGAGTTGCTACCGACCTCGAGGGTGCCCTTGGCGCCGAAAGTATCGATACTTGTCGTCACGTCAGCTCCACTCGTCTGTGAGGGTGGCCGCCGACGGGGCTGTGCCGGCGACCGAGTCTTCGGAGGTGCTCCGGCGCCGCTGGGGCGCCGGGTCCTCGCGGTACGACCTTAACAGTACGCTTGTCCTGTGAAACACCAGGGGGCCGGTTGGGCGTGCCGTGGGCCGGTGATGCGACACTCCGTCGCGTACTGTGCTTTCGAGCCAGCAAGGGGGACCTCGCTCGACCCTGCAGTGTTGGATGCCTGTCGCTTCGGTTGCCGATGCGGCTCGACAGACCGGATGGAAGATGACCGCCCCGCACACCTCGGTTTTCACCCCCATGGCCGCGGAATTGCCGCCGAACCTCACCACCGACACCGTGCGCTCGCTCAACGCCGATCTGGCCGATGATCACGTCGCGACGCTGACCGGCAAGGATGAGGCGGAACTGGCGGCCATCGCCGCGGAAGCGCGATCCCATGGAATCCCGCTGAGCATCGTGGTCGTCCCCGGCAATCCAGGACACGACTCGAGCCTACGGGACCTGGCCACCGAAGTCGGCAAGACGCAGCACGGCACCGTCGTCGTCTTCAGTGACGACTGGATCGGCACCTACAGCGACACGATCAGCCGGGTGCGGCTGGAATGGGCCGAGGACGCCGCGAAGTACCGGCAGGGTGACAGCGGCGAGGCGGCGAGCATCTTCGCGGCCCGTCTCGAATCGCCGGAATCGGTCTCCTGGACCGCCATGACCTGCGCGCTGCTTGCCGGGACGCTGGCGGCCATCGCCGGGCTGTACTGGCTCAAAGCCCGGCGGCCGCAGGCGGACGGGCATGTCTCCGCCGACCGGGTATTGCCGGAGGACGAGTCACCGGACGTTCGCGCCGTCTAGCGCCGCGCGGCGGTTCCGCTCTTCTCGGCCGGTCTCTCCGGGCGATCCGCCCTCGGCCGCGTGGCGTCGCCCGCGGTACCACTCTCGACTGGCTGGGCTCCTGGCGTGGTCTTCGCCCATATGGGGGCTGCGATGTGCCCCCTCGGTGGCAATCCGGACGTCAGTATCTCAGTAGCTAACTTTCCGTCCGGTTGGTCTGTTATGTCCGGCGGAAGCCTTGGCGAGGTTTAGCAAATTTGCAGCAATTGTGAATCGACACTGGTCGCCGGTGTTACTGCTGTTGTTTATGTGACTTATGTGTCATACGGTTCGAATGGTCACTGATGGGGAATATGAGTTTCCAGAGGCCATCTGTCGACCACAGTGCGTCATGGTTCGCCTGATGCCCGCGAGGCATTGCCGGAGTCCGGTCCATGGGAGGTGTGATGCGCAACAACGGCGAGCTAGCCGACCGGCGCCCGCTATGGGTCGCTATGGGATTGCTGATATCGGTCGCCACGGTGGTCACCACCGGACCGGTCGCCGCTGTGCCGCCTCCCCCGCCAAATCCCAGCGACACGCAGATCGCCCAGGCCGGCGCCCACGTCGACGCCGGGGTCGCGGAGGTGGGCACCCTCATCAACCAGGTCGCCACCGCCGACCACCAACTGCGGCAACTCGACGACGTGGTCGCGCAGCGCCGGGAAGACGTCAACCGGGCGCTGGTCGACCTGCAGAACGCGCGGGATGCCGCCGACGCGGCGGCCGTGGTGGTCATCGATACCCAGCGCGCACTGGTCGACGCCGGAGCGCGCGTCGGCCAGGCGCGGCACAACTTCGACCAGTTCGCCACCCAGGTCTACACCCGGCCCGGTTCCGATTCGATGATCACCTACCTCGCGGCCGCCACCCCGGCGGCCGCGCTCGACCGCGCCCAGGTGCTGGAGCTGGTCTCCAAGAACCGGCAGCAGGTGCTCGACGGCCTGCGCCGCGCCCAGATCGATCAGGGCAACAAGAATTCCGCCGCCAGGCAGGCGAAGTCGGCCGCCGATGCCGCCGCGGCCGTAGCGGCGGCACGCAAGACCGACGCGGAGAACGCGGTCGCCGCGGCAAAGGCCGAACTCGACCACCAAGCCGCGCAGCGCGACGACCTGCTGCGCAGGCGCCAGAACGCACAGGGCAGGCTGGATCAGGCGCGCCATAACGTGGCCGGTCTGCGGGACCAGCGTGACGCCTTTCTGGCCTGGGACGCGCAGCGCAAGGCCGAGGAGGCGGCGGTGCGCGCGGCCGCGGCGGCCGCCGCCGCCCGCGCGGCCGGTGATCAGGCCGCCCGGGACCGCGCCGCCCAGCTCGGCACCGGAAAGCGCCCGCACACCCAGCTGGAGGACACGCCGCCGCGCCGGAGTGCGCCACGGCCGGACTCGCCCTCGGTCGGAGGTTCGACGGCGATCGAGATCGTGGTCGACCGGGCGATGTCGCAGCTGGGCGTCACCTATGCCTGGGGCGGCGGCGACGAGGACGGGCCTACCCTCGGCATCCGCGACGGCGGCGTCGCCGATAGCCATGGCGATTACAACAAGGTCGGCTTCGATTGCTCGGGTCTGATGGTCTACGCGTTCGCGGGCATCGGGGTTTCACTGCCGCACTACAGCGGCTACCAGTACAACGCGGGGACGAGGGTGCCGGTCGGTGAGCGAGAACGCGGCGACATGCTGTTCTGGGGTCCGAACGGCAGCAGGCACGTCGCGCTGTATCTCGGGGACGGCAAGATGGTCGAGGCACCCGAGTCCGGCGATGTGGTGAAGGTGTCCCCGGTCCGCGAAAGCGGCATCATGCCCTACGCGGTGCGCATAGTCTCCTGACATATCGGACATTCCGGGTATCGCAGGGGGGCCGGGGGCTCGTCGAATTCCCATCATGTCGGGTCCCGTTGCGGCACAGGCCGTGATTACCTGGAATAGTTGTGGCAGCACGCACAGGACCAAGGCGAAAGCGGGGATGTTGGTGACTTCGACGGACGGTGTGAGCGGGGCGAACCTGGCGAAGGATGCGCCGGCCCCAGCGCCCAGCACCCTCGAGCGTGACGTCCAGACCCTGGAGAAGGCGATCTACGAGGTCAAGCGGGTGATCGTGGGCCAGGACCGCCTGGTCGAACGTCTGCTGGTCGGTGTGCTCGCGCGTGGTCACGTGCTCCTCGAAGGCGTTCCCGGTATCGCGAAGACCCTGGCCGTGGAGACCTTCGCCAAGGTGGTCGGCGGTTCGTTCGCGCGCGTCCAGTTCACGCCCGACCTGGTGCCGACCGACCTCATCGGTACCCGCATCTACCGGCAGGGCCGCGAGGAATTCGACACCGAACTCGGCCCGGTCGTCGCGAACTTCGTGCTCGCCGACGAGATCAACCGCGCGCCGGCCAAGGTGCAGTCGGCGCTGCTCGAGGTGATGGCCGAGCGGCACGTGTCGATCGGTGGCAAGACCTATCCGATGCCGGATCCCTTCCTGGTCATGGCGACACAGAACCCGATCGAGAGCGAGGGTGTGTACCCGCTGCCCGAGGCGCAGCGCGACCGCTTCTTGTTCAAGCTCCTCGTCGACTACCCCTCCGTGGAAGAGGAGCGCGAGATCATCTACCGGATGGGCGTGACCCCGCCGGAGGCGAGCCGGATCCTGCAACCGGAGGACTTGATCCGCCTGCAGAAAGTCGCGGCCAACACCTTCGTTCACCACGCCCTGGTCGACTATGTGGTCCGGGTGATCACGGCGACCCGTACGCCGGCCGACTTCGGCATGCAGGACGTCGCCAGCTGGATCTCCTACGGCGCGTCGCCGCGCGCCAGCCTCGGGATCATCGCCGCGGCCCGTGCCGTCGCGCTGATCCGCGGCCGCGACTACGTGGTGCCGCAGGATGTCGTCGAGGTGATTCCGGACGTGCTGCGGCACCGTCTGGTGCTGTCCTACGACGCGCTCGCCGACGAGATCAGCCCGGAGGACGTGATCAAGCGCGTGCTGCAGACCGTCGGCCTGCCGCAGGTCGCGCCGCAGGCCGTCGCGCCCACTGCGGCCCCGCAGGGTGCGCCGCAGCAGCAGATTCCACAGCCGCCGTCGCCGCAGCAGCAGGCCGTGCCCCAGCCGCCGAACGGGCAGCCGTCGCAGCCCGCGGGCACCATTCCGCCGAAGTGACCTCGGCCTCGGATCCGGTCGCGCCAGTGCCGATGTCGTCGCACGCACCACCGTCCTTCCACGCAGGGGAGCTGACCGACCCCCGGCTCTCGGTCGCGCTGAAAACCCTCGAGCTCACCGTCCGCCGCAGGCTCGACGGCGTGCTACACGGTGATCACCTCGGGCTCATTCCGGGACCCGGCTCCGAGCCGGGCGAGGCGCGCGTGTACCAGCCGGGCGACGATGTGCGCCAGATGGATTGGTCGGTCACCGCCCGCACCACCCACCCGCACGTGCGGCAGATGATCGCCGACCGGGAGCTGGAGACCTGGATGGTGGTCGACCTGTCGGCCAGCCTCGACTTCGGCACCGCGTCGTGCCAGAAGCGCGATCTCGCCATCGCCGCCGCGGCTGCCATCACGCATCTGACCAGGGGCGGCGGCAACCGGATCGGTGCGGTCGTCGCGACCGGCGAGCGTCTGGTCCGCATCCCGGCACGTGGCGGGCGCCTGCACGCGCAGTCATTGCTGCGCAGCATCGCGACCACCCCGCACGCGCGTGACGGCGTCCGCGGCGACCTGCGTGGCGGCATCGAATCGCTGCGCCGCCCGCAGCGCAAACGCGGGCTCGCGGTGATCATCAGCGACTTCCTGGGTGACATCGACTGGCAGCGCTCGCTGCGCGCCATCTCCGCCAGGCACGACCTGCTCGCGGTCGAGGTGCTCGACCCGCGCGACCTGTCGCTGCCCGACATCGGCGACGTCGTGCTGCACGACCCGGAGACCGGGCGCACCCGCGAGTTCAGCATGACGCCCACCCTGCGCGCCGATTTCGCGACCGCCGCGCAGCGCCACCGCCAGCAGGTCGAGCAGGCCCTGCGCAGCTGCGGCGCTCCGGTGCTCACCCTGCAAACCGATCGGGACTGGATCGCCGACGTGGTCCGGTTCGTGTCCACCCGGCGCCACAGCTTCGGCGCCCCGACCGGGCGGGTGCCACGTCAGTGAGTATTTCGCATTTCACCGCGCAGATCTGGCTCGGATTCCTCGCCGTCATCGCGTTGATCGCGCTCGGCTACGTCCTGGTGCAGCGCAGCCGGCGCAAGCACATGCTGACGTTCACCAACATGGAGCTGCTGGAGAAGGTCGCTCCCTCCCGGCCGAGCCCGTTCCGGCACGTCGCCGTGGCGCTGCTGCTGGTCGGCATGGTGTTCCTCACCGTCGCCGCGGCGGGGCCGACGGCGGTCAAGAAGGTGCCGCGCAACCGCGCAACCGTCATGCTGGTGATGGACGTGTCGCTGTCGATGGAGGCGACCGACGTCGCGCCGAGCCGGATTCAGGTCGCGAAGAAGGCCGGTAAGGAGTTCGTCGACGGCCTGCCGGAGGGCGTGAACATCGGTTTCGTCACCTTCGCGGGCACCGCCTCGGTGATGGTGTCGCCGACCACGAACCACGAAGCGGTCAAAGCCGCGATCGACAACGTGCGGCTCGCCGAGCGCACCGCGACGGGCGAAGGCATTCTCACCGCGCTGCAGGCGATCGACACGCTGGCCACGGTTCTCGGCGGAGCCCAGGAACCGCCACCGGCCCGGATCGTCCTGATGTCGGATGGTAAGCAGACCGTCCCCGCGTTCGAGGACGTCGACAATCCGCGGCACGAGTTCGTCGCCGCCCGGCTCGCGAAGACCAAGAATGTCCCGATCTCCACGATCTCGTTCGGCACCAGTTGGGGCGTCGTCGAGATTCCGCGCGAGGACGGCAGCCGCGAGCAAGTGCGGGTGCCGGTGGACGACGACGCCATGCGCGAACTCGCTCGGCTGTCCAGCGGAGAGTTCTACTCCGCGTCGTCCCTGCAGGAGCTGACCAGGGTCTACGACACCTTGGAGCAGCAGATCGGTTACGAGCTGACCAGAGGCGACGCCAGCCGTCCGTGGCTGCTGCTGGGACTGCTGGTGATCGCCGCGGGAATCGTCATCGGCCTGCTGTACCGCCAGCGCCTGCCCTAGCGCTACGAGTCGCGTCCCGATGTCCGCACCACCCAGCAGGACTCCCTTCGACTCGGGCTGCCGTTGTGCCGATTCACCAACACCGCCGGGTGCGAGTGTCGGTTCGACGAACGTGGCGGCCCTGTCATGACCGATCTATACGACCAGGTAGGTTGAACCCCATGTCGAACATCACATCCCGGTCGGTCCTGGTGACCGGCGGTAATCGCGGCATCGGTCTCGCGGTCGCGCAGCGTCTGCTCGCCGACGGTCACAAGGTGGCCGTCACGCATCGTGGGTCCGGAGTGCCGGACGGTTTGTTCGGTGTGAAATGCGATGTGACCGACAGTGAGTCGGTGGATGCTGCGTTCGCCGAGGTCGAAGCGCACCAGGGCCCGGTCGAGGTGCTCGTGGCCAACGCGGGCATCACCGACGACACGCTGCTGATGCGGATGACCGAAGAGCAGTTCACCCGGGTGCTCGACGCCAACCTGACCGGTGCGTTCCGCTGCGCCAAGCGGGCAAACCGTGCGATGCTGCGGGCGCGCTGGGGCCGGATGATCTTCCTCGGCTCGGTGGTCGGCCTCAGCGGTCAGGCCGGCCAGATCAACTACGCCTCGTCCAAGGCCGGTGTGATCGGTCTGGCGCGCTCGATCACCCGTGAGCTCGGCTCGCGCTCGATCACCGCCAATGTCGTCGCTCCTGGCTTCATCGAGACCGACATGACCGCGGGGCTGCCCGACGACATGCGCGATATGGCCAAGAAGTTCATCCCCTTGCAGCGGCTGGGCCAGCCGGAAGACATTGCGGCCGTAGTGAGCTTCCTGGCGTCCGAGGATTCCGGCTACGTTTCCGGCGCCGTGATCCCGGTCGACGGCGGCATGGGTATGGGCCACTGACCCGACCGAACGCGTAGCGCGGCCGGTCCCGGCTGCCCGCAGCCAACTCACCATCCGAGATTTCAGGAGAACCGAGAACACATGGGCGGACTGCTCGAAGGTAAGACCATTCTGGTCACCGGCATCATCACCGATTCGTCGATCGCGTTCCACGCGGCGGCGGTCGCGCAGGAGCAGGGCGCGAAGGTGGTCATCACCGGCATCCCGGAGCGGCTGCGGCTGATCGATCGGATCGCCAAGCGCCTGCCGCAGGAGGTCCCGCCTGCCATCGGGCTCGACGTCACCAGCGAGGAGGATCTCGCCGGACTGGCCGACAGGCTGCGGGAACTGGCGCCCGAGGGAATCGACGGGGTACTGCACTCGATCGCGTTCGCCCCCCGCACTCTGATGGGGCCGGAGGCTCGGCCGTTCCTCGAGGGGCCCGGACCGGACGCCGCGAAGGCGTTCGAGATCTCGGCATGGAGCTACGCGTCGCTGTCGCGCGCGGTGCTGCCGGTGATGAACGAGGGCGGCTCCATCGTTGGCATGGACTTCGATCCGCGCACCGCGATGCCGTACTACAACTGGATGGGCGTGGCCAAAGCGGCGCTGGAGTCGGTGAACCGGTACGTGGCGCGGGAAGTGGGCACTGCCAAGAAGATCCGCTCCAACCTGATCGCCGCCGGTCCGATCAAGACGCTGGCCGCCAAGGCGATCGCGGGCACCGCGACCGACGACGCCGCCAAACTCAACCAGCTCAACACCTACTGGGACGGCGCGTCGCCGATCGGCTGGGACGTCGACGATCCCACGGTGGTGGCGAAGTCGATCGTCGCGCTGCTGTCGGACTGGCTGCCGGGGACCACCGGCTCGATCATCTACGTCGACGGCGGAGCCAGCCACAACACCTGGTTCCCGGAGAACATGGCGATCAACTGAGCTCCGATTCGATGGGAGACACCGTGGTCCGGGCCGTCGACGCGCTGCTGCTGCTGTCCTTCGGCGGTCCGGAACGGCCCGAGGACGTGATGCCGTTCCTGGAGAACGTCACCCGGGGCAGGGGAGTGCCGCGCGAGCGCCTCGACGCGGTCGCCGAGCACTACCTGCACTTCGGCGGCGTTTCCCCGATCAACGCGCTCAACCGGGACATCATCACGGCGGTAGAGGCCGAATTGGCCACGGCGGGGCTGGATCTGCCGGTCTATTTCGGTAACCGGAATTGGCATCCCATGGTGGAGGACACCGTCGCGCGGATGGCCGCCGACGGTGTCGGCTCCGCGCTGGTGTTCCCGACCTCGGCGTGGGGTGGGTACTCCGGCTGCCTGCAGTATCACGAGGACATCGCAAGGGCACGTGCGGCTTTCGGTGCCAGCGCGCCGGAGCTGGTGAAGCTGCGTCAGTACTTCGACCACCCGCTGCTCATCGAGGCGTTCGCCGACGCGATTCGCGTTGCGCGGGAGCGGCTTCCGGTTGACCAGCGTGCCGGAGCGCGACTGGTATTCACCGCTCATTCGGTTCCGGTGTCCGCCGACGCCGCCGCGGGCCCGCCGCCTGACGGCGGCACGCTCTACAGCCGCCAGGTCGCCGAGGCCGCCCGATTGTGTACCGCTGCGACCGGTTTCCCCGACTACGACCTGGTCTGGCAGTCTCGTTCCGGTCCGCCGCAGGTGCCGTGGCTGGAGCCGGACATCGTCGACCATCTGGACGACTTGGCCGCGAAGGGTGTCGAAGCCGTCGTCGTTTGTCCGGTCGGCTTCGTCTCCGATCATCTCGAGGTCATCTGGGATCTCGACAACGAGGCCGCGCAGAAGGCCGCCGAACTCGGCATGGGGTTTTCGCGGGCTGCTACGCCCGGCGCCGATCCCCGCTTCGCGAAGCTGGTCGTCGAATTGATCTCCGAGCATCTGGGCGATACCGAACCCCGTCGGCTCGGCGGCGTCCCGGGATACGGCTGCACGCGCAACGGCGCTCCGTGCGCGCCCGGCTGCTGTGCTGCGAATCGTCGTCCCAGTGCTGGGAATTGACGCCGAGCACGCGCCGATAACATCCATCTGCGCCTGAGACCAATCAACGAACTCATACCTCTGGGGGTAATTTTCGATGACCTATGCCGACGTGCTGACCAACGCCGCCGTACTCGACCCGCACGCCTGGTCCGACGCGGATGTGTGGACCGTCGCTCTGGACGCCACCGAAGCCCGCCGCCGCCGCGGCCGTAGCAGCGGTAAAGGCTTTTCGATTGTCGGCCTTATCCTGTGCCTCGGGGTTGTCGCCGTGGTCATCGGCCTGGTGATCTGGCTGAGCAAACGAGGAAAGTCGAACTCGAACCAGCCCCAGCAGCAGTATCCGCCGCAGCAGTATCCGCAGGCTCAGCCCTACCAGCAGCCCTACCAGCCGCAGCAGCAGTATCAGCAGCACCCACAGCAGCAGTATCAGCAGCCCTACCAGCCGCAACCGCAGCAGCAGTACCAGCAGCCGTACCCGCCGCAGCAGTAGCCAGCCGCCCTGGGGGAGGAGGTCAGTCGTTTCCGCGCGCCGAGGCGTGCACCGCGACCAGTCTGGCCGCGCGGATCGCGTCCCACAGCGGGCGCAACAGCGATTCCTGCGCGCCGATCGCGCTGGCGGAGGTGGGAGCAGAGGCCGGTTCCCGCTGCGCCACCGTGAGGATGGCCGCGACATGGTCCGCGGTATCCAGAATGCGCCTGGCGCGCAACGGAATCGAGTCGGGATAGTCATGCCGGGAGTAGTCGGCGAGTTCGGCCTCGATGAGCTCACGCGGATCGGATTCGGCCGTGCCGAGCGCGGTGGTGTGCAGTTTCATCAGCGCGTCGGCGGCGTCGCGGACCGCTTCCCGCATCGCGTATTCGGCCTCGCCCAGCGACATGTCAGGGCCCGGCGCCGCGGGGATGGGGGTGCTGTAGACGGTCCACTGCAGGGTGGCCTCGTCCGCCCACTGTGGGATGAGACCGGTACCGTCGGTGCCGGGGACACCGATCAGGATGCCTTCCTCGGCGGCGATCGCGTCGGCGGCGAACGCCGTGCCCCCGGGGACTCCGCGCACGTCTCCGGGGACCGGGAGTACCAGTCGCAGCTGCGAACCCGGCAGCGCCATGGTCTCGCGAATCACCTTGAGCAGGGCCATGACTCCGCTTCCCGGCAGATTGCCGTGCGCGGACCAGGGTAAGTCGGTGCGGCCGCCGGCGAGCGGATCACCCGCCGCGATCGTGTGCTTCGGCGCCCACGCGTGCAAGGCCGCCAGAACGTCGTCGGGCGCACTGCGGCCGGCCAGCCAGGAGCTCGCCCACACCGTCAGCGTCGCGCTTGGAGAGCACATAATTATCGAGCATAAAGGGTGGGCGCTACCGGTGGGCATCCATGCGCGATGGCATTCGTGAGCAGCGCCGGGACCACGGGCGCAGCACCCGTGACGACCGCTGGTTCCGCGCGGATACCGTCCGGCATCCGTCTGCCGCGGCCACGATCCGCTGACGCGCTACGACGTTTTCAGCCGATGTCCGTCCTCAGCCCTCCCCGGTCCGCGTGGAGCCCGGAGGCGGCTGCTTGTGTGCCGGGGCGAGTGGAGGCTCGAGGCTGCTGCACATGCACTGGGCCGAGTGGAGGCTCGAGGCTGCTGCACATGCACCGGGCCGAGCGAAGGCGAGGCAGCTGCCTATTCCGGTTCGGTGACGAAGTCGATCAGTCGCTCCACCGCGCCGATGAGCGGCGCCTCCAGGTCGCGGAATGAGCTCACCGCGCCGTAGACGCGCCGCCATCCGTCCTGCGGGGTGCCCCAGCGCAGGCGTGCGCAGACGCCGGTCTTCCAGTCCTCGCCCCGCGGCACGTGGGGCCACTGCGCGATCCCCACGGTCGCGGGGCGCACCGCCTGCCAGACATCGATGAACGGATGCCCGGTCACCAGCACGTGCGGTCCGAGCCCGGTGGTCAGCTGCGTCTCCTTCGATCCGGTCACCAGATGGTCGACCAGCACGCCGACCCGCCTGCCCGGGCCCGGCTGGAAGTCCGCCAGCCGCTCGGCCAGGTTGTCCAGGCCCTCCAAGTGCTCGACGACCACGCCTTCGACGCGCAGATCGTGACCCCACACCCGCTCCACCAGCGCCGCGTCGTGGACACCCTCGACCCAGATCCGGCTACCACGGGCCACCCTGGCGCGCAGCCCCTCGACCCGGGTGGAGCCCGAGGCGGAGCGGGCCGGCTTCTTCGGCGCGGCCGTGACCGGCCGGACCAGCGTGACGGGCTCGCCGTCGATGAGGAACGCGGCCTCGCGCAGCGCGAACAGGCGCACCGCGCCGCGGGCGTCCTCGAGCTTCACGAACTCGCCGTCGTAGCTGCGATCGAAACCGACCACCGCGCCGCAGAATCCGGTGGCGGCGTCTTCGACGACCAGGTCGCGTTCCGCGGTGACCGTAGGTACCGCCCGCGTTTTCGATCGGGGATGTCCGGAGAAGATGTCGCCATACCTGTCACGCCCGCTCACCCGCCTGAAGCTAGCACCGCCGCTGGAGTTTTCAAGGCAACGGGTCTGCGCGCGTCCCGGCGGCGAATTCGCACGGCGTACTCACGGCGGTCGGTCCCGCGAGAACGGCCGGAGCACTACAGTGATCGTGTGGCCGCAATTTTTTGGCTTGTCGCGGGCATCCTGCTCGCGGCAGCGGAAATGCTCACCGGGGACCTGACGCTGCTGATGCTCGGTGCGGCCGCGCTCGGCACCGCGGGTGTCAGCGCCGCGGCGGGCACGTCGCTCGTAGTGGACGCCATCGTGTTCGCGGTGATTTCAGGGGTGCTGCTGCTCGGCGTCCGCCCGATTCTCCGGCGACGTTTCGGAACTCCGCCACCGACGCCGACGAACGTGGACGCCCTGCCGGGTAAGACGGCGCTGGTGCTCGAGCAGGTCGCGGCGCATTCCGGTCAGGTGAAACTCGGCGGGGAAGTATGGACCGCGAGGCCGATGGACGTGAGCGAAGTCTACGAGCCGGGTACGACCGTGTACGTCATGAAGATCGACGGCGCGACCGCCGTCGTCTGGAAGGGGCCGTAATGGCTGTACTGATCGTTGCCGCCGTCCTCGTCCTGTTGGTCGTGGTGGTGGTCTTCAAGTCGATCGCGCTGGTGCCGCAGGCCGAGGCCGCGGTGATCGAGCGCCTTGGCCGGTACTCGCGCACGGTATCGGGCCAGCTCACGTTCCTCGTCCCGTTCGCCGACCGGATCCGCGCCAAGGTGGATCTGCGCGAGCGGGTGGTGTCGTTCCCGCCGCAGCCGGTGATCACCGAGGACAACCTGACCCTGCACATCGACACCGTGGTCTATTTCCAGGTGACCAGCCCGCAGGCGGCGGTCTACGAGATCAGCAACTACATCGCCGCGGTCGAGCAACTGACCGTCACCACGTTGCGCAACGTGGTCGGCGGGATGACGCTCGAGCAGACGCTCACCTCCCGCGACTCGATCAACGGCCAGCTGCGTGGCGTGCTCGACGAGGCGACCGGGCGCTGGGGGCTGCGCGTCGCGCGGGTCGAGTTGAAGAGCATTGATCCGCCGCCGTCGATCCAGGAGTCGATGGAGAAGCAGATGAAGGCCGACCGCGAGAAGCGCGCGATGATCCTTACCGCGGAGGGTCAGCGGGAATCGCAGATCAAGACGGCCGAGGGCGCCAAGCAGGCTCAGATCCTGTCCGCCGAGGGCGCCAAGCAATCGGCGATCCTGTCCGCCGAAGGTGAACGGCAGAGCCGCATTCTGCGCGCCCAAGGTGAGCGCGCCGCCGCGTATCTGCAGGCGCAGGGTCAGGCCAAAGCCATCGAAAAAGTCTTCGCCGCCATCAAATCCGGCAAGCCGACGCCGGAACTGCTTGCCTACCAGTACCTGCAGACGCTGCCCATGGTCGCCCGCGGCGACGCCAACAAGGTCTGGCTGGTACCGAGCGATTTCGGCAAGGCGCTCGAAGGGTTCGCCAAGAGCTTCGGCACGCAGGGCCAGGACGGGGTGTTCCGCTACGAACCGCCCGCCTCCGACGGCTCGGAGGTCAAGCCGGAGGACGACTCCGATGTCGCGGACTGGTTCGACACCGCCCCCGACCCGACCATCGAGCGGGCTGTGCGCGCCGCCGAGGCCACGGCGCGCACTCCGGTCGAGGGCTTGGCGCCGGCCGCGCCGCCGCAGGGGTACGAACCCTCCCCGCACCAGCCGGTGCTTCCTCCGCAGGAGGCTTTCCCGGCGCAGCAGCCGCCGCAACAGCAGCCGCCGCAGCAACCCCCGGCCCACCGCCCGGATGACCCGCACGGCCGCCCCTGGCAGCCCCCGGAGAACTTCTCGAAGTAGGACCGCGTCGAAGCGCCCCGGATTCCCACTGGAGTCCGGGGCGCTGTGGCACCGGGAACGCTCAATCGGGCAGTCCCGAGGCGCGGATCGCCGGAACGATGACGTCGGCGACGCCGCGCATGCCCTGCGGGGTGGGGTGGTAGGGGACCAGCGTTTCGGTGGCGATCACCGGGTCGATCCAGCGAACACCGGCGGGGGCGCATGCGTCGTGGCCTTCCGATGCGGCGCGGGTGTCGACATAGGTGGCTCCATGTGCCGTGGCGGCGCGGGCCACCACAGTGTTGAGGCGGTCGAAGGCGGCCTGTATATGGGCGGCGTCGGACGGGCGAAGGCCGACCAGTTCGGGGCAACCGCCGTCGCGGACGTAGCGCGGCCAGCCGTCCACGACGATCTTCGCCTTCGGTGCCAGCGACGAGATCTGCCGCAACGCGGCCGAATACGACGCCGCGATGCCATCGATGTCGGCGTCCCAAGCCGGACCGGCGCAGGCGCCGATGCCGGATATCCCGGACACGTGGCAGCCGACCACGTGTTCGGCCATCAGGGCGTCGTTGGCGCCGATGTGCACCGTCACCAGTCTGGTGCCCGGGCCGAGGGCGTCGAACTGCGGTGCGATGCCCGGCTCCTGCGATGTGGTGAGGTCTCTGATGCGCGCCGAGTTGCACGTGCGGTCGTCGAGCCGCAGGCCGAGATCCAGGGCGACCAGCTTCGGTGTGTTCGCGGTCGAGCGGAGACACCGCGGCGGGGCCGAGGTGTCGAAGTTCCGCACACCGGTGGTGGCCGCGCCGGAATCGCCGAGCGCGACGTACTCGGCCCCTCCTCCGGCGGGCATCGCGACGGCGGGGGCGGTGCTGCCGAGGGCGAGCAGGCAGGCGGTGACGGCGATGGCGTGCGGCAGATTCGTCATGTCGTGTCCTGTGCGGTGTCGGCTGGCGCTGTCATGAGTGGGCGAGCACGTCTTCTTGTGCCGCACGCTACTCGGCAAGCCGTTCTGTGGCGCGGAATCCAGTGGCAGACTTCCAGGCATGACAACACCTGGATGGGCCGATGTGGACGGCTACCTAGTGGACACGCTGGTGGCGGATCCGACGTCCGAAGCCGCACTGGCCGCGAACAAGGCGGCGGGCCTGCCCGCGATCGACGTGTCACCGCCGCAGGGCAAGTTTCTGCATCTGCTGGCCAGGACGGTCGGGGCGCGGCGGGTGCTGGAGATCGGCACGCTCGGTGGATACAGCACCATCTGGCTCGCCCGCGCGGTCGGCGCGAAGGGACAGGTGGTGACGCTGGAGTTCGCCGCGCAGCACGCGGAGGTGGCACGGGCGAACCTGGAGCGGGCCGGGGTGGGCGACCGGGTGGACATCCGGGTCGGCGCCGCACTGGACAGCCTGCCCGTGCTCGCCGAGGAGGACCCCGATCCGTTCGATCTGGTGTTCATCGACGCGGACAAGGCGAACAACTCGAACTACGTGCTGTGGGCGCTGCGCCTGACCCGGCCGGGCTCGGTGATCATCGTCGACAACGTGGTCCGCGGCGGCGCGGTCGCCGAGGAGCACTCGCAGGACCCGGCCGCACAGGCCAGCCGGGAACTGATCGAATTGCTCGCCGCCGAACCGAGCCTGGACGCGACCGTGGTGCAGACCGTGGGCAGCAAGGGATGGGACGGTTTCGCCTACGCCGTCGTCAACGGCGACAGCTTCGAGTGAGCCGCCGCGGTCAGGGAATCAACACCACCTTGCCGGTCGTTCCACGCGTTTCCAGCGCGCGGTGTGCGGCGGCTGCCTCGGCCAGCGGGAAACTGTGCACTGCGGGGCGCAGCCGACCGGCGGCCGCCTCGGCCATGGCTAGCTCCTCCAGGACGCGCAGATCGCCACCGGCCCGCGCCAGCATCGGCGGGCCGACCACCAGCTCCGAGGTGATGTCGCGCGCGGCGAGTTCATCGGCTGAAAGCGCAAGCGGCCCTTCGTCGTTCGCACCGGACCGGCCGTAGACCAAATGCTGCCCACCTTTGCCGAGTAGGTCCACACCTGCGCGGGCGACGGCGCCGCCCACGGAGTCGAACAGCACGCTGGCCCCGCGGTCGCCGATGTACGCACGACCTCGGTCCGGCCAATCCGGCAGTAGGTAATCCACCGCGAGGTCGGCGCCGTTGCGTCGCACCTGCTCGACTTTCGCGGGGCCGCCCGCCAGTCCGATCACTGTCGCTCCAGCGTTCTTGGCGTACTGCACCAGCAGCGTGCCGATGCCGCCCGCCGCGGCTGTCACGACGGCGACACTGTCGGAATCCAAGTGGGTGAACTGGAGAATGCCCATGGTGGTGCGCCCGGTGCCGATCATCGCCACCGCCTCGGCCGCATCCAGGTTCGCGGGTATGTCGAGCAGCCGAGCGACTTCCGTCACCGCCAGCTCGGCGTAACCGCCCGGCACCGCGCCCAGATGGGCCACCACCCGCGCGCCGAGCAGGCTCGGGTCGACGTCCGCACCGACTCGGTCCACGGTGCCCGCGACCTCGCGTCCCGGGATGGTCGGCAGTTGCGGCAACGTATAGGGGCCCGGCTCGCCCTTGCGGAGCGTTGTGTCCACCAAGTGCACTCCGGCGGCGGACACGGCGATGCGAACCTGGCCGGGACCGGGGGTGGGGTCGGATACGGTTTCGTAGCGCAGGTTTTCGGCCGGGCCGAAGCTATGAAGGCGAATGGCGTGCACGGTGACTCCTGTTCGTAATGCGGTCACCGACCAGCTTGCGACCTCGAGTTAGGTGGAGGTCAATCGCTCGCGCCGTGCCGCCCGTGCCGCGAATCCGTCGCACAGGGCGTCGAGCCCGCCATAGAGTAGTTCCTCCTGCGTCAGCTCGCTTACGCCGCTGCCCGCGAGATCGGCGAGCACCGGCGGGACCGGCCCCTCGGTCGTGCCGTTCAGCAGTGTCCGCAGAGCGTTGTCGCCGGCGGGATTCATGCCCTTGCGCGCCATCAACTCGGCGCTGATCTCCGGCAGGGTGGCCCCGGAGATGTAGTTCCACACGGTGAAGGACATGCTCGTCGCCTCGCGGGTGGACACACCGAGTTCCAGGAAGCCGTCCACCAGCCACGCGAGGCAGGTCAGGCTTTGCGGGCCGAAGCTGTAGCGCGGCGTGGCGAAGGTGAGCAGCACCCACGGATGCTGCCGGTAGAGCGCCCAATCGATCTCGGCGGCGATGCGGACCCGGTCGCGCCAGGTCCACCGTTGCCCCTCCGGCGCGGGGTACGGGTTGCGCCGGGCCACCTCGTCGGTCATCAACGCCAGTAGCTCGTCCTTGTTCGCGACGTGGCGATACAGCGACATGGCTCCCACGCCGAGCCGGTCGGCGATGCGCCGCATGGACAGCGCGTCCAGGCCCTCGGCATCGGCGAGCTCGATGGCGGTGCCGACGATGGCGGTGCGGTGCAGCTTGATCTCGGTCATCCCACGGCTCGCTTCCAAATTGGCGCCCGGATCCGTAGCGTACACTGTACCCGGACCATGCGTACGACGTACGCGCCAGCGAGAGGACGTTCGGAATGACAGACGTGCGGGCAGTAGGGACGGCGCCGACCACGGTGGGCTCGCGCCGCGCCTGGCTGGGCCTGGCCGTCCTGCTGCTGCCGGTGCTGCTGGTGTCGATGGACATCTCGGTGCTGTTCCTCGCGTTGCCGACGCTGACCGTCGACCTGGACCCCTCGGCGGACCAGCAGTTGTGGATTCTCGATATCTACGGGTTCCTGATCGCGGGCCTGCTGATCACCATGGGCAACCTCGGTGACCGGGTCGGGCGGCGCACCATCCTGCTGGCCGGCGCCGCGGTGTTCGGGATCGCGTCGGTGATCGCGGCGTTCGCGCCGAGCGCGGGCGTGCTGATCGCGGCGCGGGCGCTGATGGGCATTGGTGGCGCGACCTTGCTGCCGTCCAGTCTGGCGCTGATCTCCAGCCTGTTTCCCGACGCGCGCGAGCGCGCCGCCGCGATCGGCGTGTGGACGGCGTTCTTCGCGGGCGGCTCGGCCGTCGGACCGATCATCGGCGGCATTCTGCTGCACCACTTCTGGTGGGGCTCGGTCTTTCTCATCAATATCCCGGTGCTACTGATCTTGCTCGCGTTCGGCCCGTTCGTGCTCCCGGAACATCGGGCGGCCGTACTGGGACCGCTGGACTTGCCGAGCGTCGCCCTGTCCATCGGCGGCATCCTGCCGGTGGTCTACGGCATCAAGCACGCCGCGACCGAAGGCATCGACGCGCAGGCCGCCGTCATCGCGCTGATCGGCGCGGTGCTCTCGATCGTCTTCGTCCGCAGGCAGCGGCAGCTCGACGAACCACTGCTCGACCTGCGGTTGTTCGCCAGGGTCCCGTTCTCGGTGGCGATCGGCTCCAGCCTGATCGGCATGATGTCGCTGGCCGGTCTGAGTTACCTGACCAGCGTTTATCTGCAGTCGGTGACCGGGCGCACGCCGCTCGCCGCGGCGCTGTTCGGCATCCCGATGGCGATTGCGGTGTTCGTCTGCTCCATGGGCGGCGCACGGGTCGGCCACCGCTTCGGGGTTACCGCCACGTTCGTGTTCGCCTTGCTGGCCTCGGCGGTCGGCAACCTGATGGTGCTCGGCGTCGGCGTGCACGGCGGGCTCTGGTGGTATCTGACCGGCTCCACCATCGCCGGCATCGGCTATGGCCTGGCCTTCACCCTGGTGTCCGACGTAGCGGTGTCCTCGGTGCCGGCGGAGCGGGCCGGGTCGGCCGTCGGTATCTCCGAGACCAGCTTCGAGTTGGGCAACGCACTGGGCCTCGCCCTGCTCGGCTCGCTCGCGGCGCTGATCTTCCGCTCCGGCGGTGACTATGCGGCGACGCTCGGCGAGACCATTCAGAAGGCGGGCGGCGATGCGGCGCTGATCGAGTCGGCACGCGAATCCTTCGTCAACGGAATGCATATCGCGGTGGCCGTCGGCGCTACGGCGCTGGTGGCGATGGCTCTGATCGCCCGGTTCGCCTCGTCCGCCCGGCGTTGACCGGGCGCGGGCCCAGCGACCGGAGTTACAGTCGAATCCGTGAACCACACCCCGGCCTCGAGCAACGGGCGGCCGATCGCCGAACGGGTGGCGACGCGCCTGCTCTATCCCACATCGCGTCCGCGTGAAAGGACGTTGCGCGCCGCGGTCGACGGCCAGATCGTGCTGGTCACCGGCGCATCGCACGGAATAGGCAAAGCCAGCGCGCGCAAGCTGGCCGCGGCGGGGGCGACCGTTCTGCTCGTCGCGCGCTCCGCCGAGGAACTCCACCGGTTGGCCACGGAGATCACCGCGGCGGGCGGCGTCGCGCACGCCTATCCCACCGATCTCACCGACATGGATGCGGTCGAACGCCTCGCCCGCGGACTGCTCGACGAACACGGCCGCCTCGACGTGGTGATCAACAACGCGGGCAAGTCGATTCGCCGTCCCATCGCCGAGTCCTACGACCGCTTCCATGATTTCACGCGCACCATCGATATCAACTATCTCGGTCCGGTGCGCCTGCTGCTCACGCTGCTGCCCGCGATGCGCGCTCGCGGGCGAGGGCACATCGTCAACATCTCGACGTGGGGTGTGCGTGTGCCGCCCGCCCCACGGTGGGCGGCCTATGGTGCGTCCAAGGCCGCGTTCGACGTGTGGTTGCGCAGCGTCGCGGCCGAGGTGGCCTCCGACGGCGTGACGACCACCTCGATCTATATGCCGCTGGTACACACCAGGATGAGCGCGCCCACCGACTTCAGCCGGGTTCCCGGGCTGACCGTCGACGAGGCCGCCGACCTGGTCTGCCACGCGGTGACCGCCAAGCCGCGCGAGATCGCCCCCTGGTGGTCGGCGCCGGTGCAGGCGTGGACCGACCTGACCCGTGGCCGCGCCCAGCGATTCATGGAACGCGCCTTCCGGCGCTGACCCGCACCGAAGCGGAACCGGCACGACGCAGGAACGCCGGGACACCTGTGCGACACGCCGGACATAGGATCGACGGGTGCGTGAATCAGGTCTGTGCGGTCCGGCTGCGTCGAGCCTTACGACGGTGCTCGCACTCGCCGACTCGCGGCTGCCGATCGGTGGGCACGTGCACTCCGGCGGAGTGGAGGAGGCCGTCGCCTCCGGCCTGATCCGCGACGCGGCCACAGTAGAGCTGTACCTGCGCCGCCGAATCCGGACAACGGGCCTGGTGGCCGCCTCGCTGACCGCCGCGGTGTGCGCGGGCGAACTCGATCCGGCCCGCGCCGAGACGGAGGCCGACGCGCGCACACCCGCGCCCGGCGCCCGCGCGGCGTCTCGCGCGCAGGGCCGCGGCCTGCTGCGTCTGGCCAAACAGCTGTGGCCTGAGCACGAATGGTCGCCACTCGGCACGACACCGCACCTGTCCACGGTTTTCGGTGTGGTCGGCGCGGCCGCCGCGGTGCCGCCCCGGCAGATCGCGAGCGTTGTCGTCTACACCACCCTCACCGGTGCGGCGACCGCCGCCCAGCGCCTGCTGGCGCTGGACCCCGCCGCGATCGCCGCGTGCACGATGCGCCTCGCCGACCTGTGCGACCGGGTCGCCGCCGAGGCGGTGACCGGTCTCGCCGCGGTGTCCGATCCACTGCAAGACGTGCTCGCCGAGCGTCACCTGCGCCGCGACATGCCACTGTTCGCCAGCTGAACCCCTCGAACGAAGGAGACCGCGCCATGCCCCCGCACCTGATCGACGGCGAGCCGCACGACCACAGTCACGATCGGCCCAAGCGGACCCGGACTCCCGGCGAGGCGTTGCGCATCGGCATCGGCGGTCCGGTCGGCTCCGGCAAAACCGCTCTGGTGGCCGCGCTGTGCAGGCAACTGCGCGACGAGCTGTCACTGGCCGTGCTGACCAACGACATCTACACGACCGAGGACGCCGACTTCCTGCGCAGGCACGCGGTACTGCCCGACGAGCGGATCACCGCCGTGCAGACCGGCGGCTGCCCGCACACCGCCATCCGCGACGACATCACCGCCAACCTCGACGCCATCGACGATCTGGTCGCCGCCAACCCAGCACTGGATCTGATCCTGGTCGAATCCGGCGGTGACAATCTCACCGCGACATTCTCCTCCGGACTGATCGACGTGCAGATCTTCGTCGTGGACGTGGCGGGCGGCGACAAGGTACCGCGCAAAGGCGGTCCCGGCGTGACTTTTTCGGATCTGCTCGTGATCAACAAGACCGATCTCGCCCCGCTGGTCGGCGCGGATCTGGGCGTGATGGAGCGCGACGCGGCGCGGGTACGTGCCGGCCGCCCGACCGTGCTGGTCTCGCTCACCGAGGACCCGGCGGCGACGCCGGTGCTGAACTGGGTGCGCGAGCAACTACGCGCGGTCGCCGGGCAGGACCGCGCGGGCACCGGCGAATCCGCTGTCGCGCACTGAGTTCCGCTGTTGCGCACCCAGGTACGGATAGTCGCCACCGCCGCGGCACTCCCGGAGATCCACGCCAGCGGTGGACTGTCGGCTCGCCGCACCGGTCCGCGGACGGTTCATCTGATCGGCACTGCCGCCACGCCGCTCGGCGGTGACGAGCTCGACGTCGTCGTCGTGGTCGCACCGGGCGCCGAACTGGTGGTGCGCTCGGCCGCGGCGACCTTGGCGCTGCCCGGCGCGACGACGACGCTGTCGTTCGCGCGATGGCAGCTCGAGGTCGGTAGCGGGGGAGCGCTTGATTTCGATCCCGAGCCGATGATCGTCGCGGGCACCGCCCGTCACCACACCGTCACCACGATCCGGCTGGCCGCCGATGCCCGGCTGCGCATGCGTGAACGCGTCCAGATCGGCCGCGCTGGTGAGGATGCGGGTGAGTGGCGGGGAGACCTGATCGCCGACGTCGACGCCACCCCGTTGCTGCGCCATCGTCTCGAACTGGGCGCGGGAACAACGGCCGACGACGCGCTGGCCGCTCCGCGCGCGCTGGAGAGCGAACTCGTCTATCCCGACGGACGTCCGGCGGCGACAACAGGTTTGACACAGACCCGGCTGCCGCTCGCGGCCGGTGGCAGCCTGTTCACTCGCACCGGTTCGCTGCTCGCCGTCTCCGAATGAGACCTCGCCGAGCCTGTGGCGGGGCTGCTATTCGACTGGGACTGCTCGGTTCCGTTGCGGCGATACGCCGCAGCCCACATCAGGAGTCGTAACGAACCTTCGTACGCGTCCTGTGGGATCGCCCAGTCCGGGTGTAATCCGGTCGATCCGGGGAGAAAAGAAAAGGGTGGGAGCCCGCCAGCGTCGCCGGGTTCCCACCCTTTCCGGCTCGTCCCTCGAATGCGCCGGTCCGGTCAACCGTTGGCCCCCTCCAGGGCCGGATCGACTTCAGGAGTGCCGTCGGACTCCGGAGGTGTGCTGAGGGCCTGCGGGGGCGCGCTGATGGAGTGCACCGCACCGAGCGCCGCACCGACGCCCGCGCCGATGGCCGCAAGGGGAACGGCCATGAGGGCCGCGCCGTAAGCGGCACCCATCGGGCCGGCGGCAAGACCGATCGGCGCGAACGGCAGACCGATTGCCCCGCCGATCACACCGCCCATGGCGGCCCCGAACAGCGCGAACGGGCTTGCCACCGCCGCACCCGCGGCCGCACCGATCGCCGCGGCGCCCACGGTCTGGCCGGCGATGCGGTCGGATCTGGTGCGCTCCATGCCGACCGAGTCGAGGAATGTCGCCATATTGGCCTCGACTTGCGCGGCGCCGTCGTTGAGCTGGATCGCCTGCTCCCGGTAGAGCCACTCCGGCGCGTCGACTTGCACGTCACCGAAGCGCAACTTGCCCGGCGGCGGCGCGATCGGCGGCACCGGGTCGACCGGAACGGGCAGGTGCAGCACGTCCACCGGGGCCAGGTATTTCTTCTCCGGCATCGGCCGCGCCCATTGCAGCGAGCTGAGCGTGTCCTCCGGAATATGCAGGCCCTCGTACGGACGCACGTTCGGCGCTTCTGCCGCGGGCCACTGCTGATCGGCCGGCCCCGCCGGAACGGACTGATCGGGCTCGGCGTTCGCGGTTCCGGTTCCCACCAGCGCGACGACCAAGGGGATCGCACCCGCTACGACGATCGAGCCGATCTGCTGTCGACGCGGGTCGGCTGCTCTGTGCTTGCCTGTGCCCATAGATCACCTTTCATCCGGAAGGAGACTTCGACGCCTCACATTCGGATTCGCTGGCGACCTGGATTGGTCGAGCGTGCTATGACACCACGAATTGAAATAACTGCGTGTTTGCTATCTAACCCGCTTTGACGTTGGTGCTGGCTTTGTCCACCGCCGCCCGGCTATTGGTGGAGGCGCCGAGCGCAGCGGCCAGTTGTTCGGCGTCTTCGTCGTCGCCGGTATTGATCGCCTCCAGGGCTAGTCGCGCGAACACCCACTGCTCGGTAGCCGCCATCTGTCCGCGGGTGCGGCCGAGGAAGGTGACGAACCACTGGATCACGGTGATGATCCGGCTGCGATAGCCGACCAAGTAGTACAGGTGCAACGCCAGCCAGGCCAGCCACGCGATGAACCCGCCGAACTCCAGCTTGCCCACCTGGCACACGGCGCTGAACCGCGAGATGGTGGCCATGCTGCCCTTGTTGAAGTATTTGAACGGCTTGCGCTCCTGTGGCGTCTGTCCGTTCAGGCCCGCCTTGATCTGCTTGGCTGCGTAGGTCGCGCCCTGGATGGCGCCCTGCGCCTGACCGGGCACGTTCGGCACCGACATCAGATCGCCGACCACGAACACGTTCGGGTGGCCCTTGACGGTCAGGTCCGGCTCGACCACGACCCGGCCCGCGCGATCGACCTCGGTGCCGTCGGACTGCTCGGCGATCATCTTGCCCAGCGGGCTGGCCTGCACGCCCGCCGACCAGACCTTGCACGCCGACTCGATGCGGCGGATGGTGCCGTCGGAGTCCTTCACTGTGACACCGAACGCGTCGACATCGATCACCATCGCGTTGAGCTGGATCTCCACACCCATCTTCATCAACCGTCGTTCGGCTTTGCCGCCGAGCTTCGGCCCCATCGGCCCGAGTACCGCGCCCGCGCCCTCGATCAGCACCACGCGCGCGTCGCGCGGATCGATGTTGTGGAAGGTGCCCTCCAGGGTTCGGTCGGAGAGCTCGGCGATCTGACCGGCCAGCTCGACGCCGGTCGGGCCTGCGCCGACGATGACGAAGGTCAGCAGCCGGTCGCGCTCCTCCTGGGTGGTGGCCAGCTCGGCCTGCTCGAACGCTCCGAGGATCCGTCCGCGCAGCTCCAGCGCGTCGTCGATGGTCTTCATGCCGGGCGCGAAGGTGGCGAACCGGTCGTTGCCGAAGTAGGACTGCTGCGCGCCGGTCGCGACGATCAGACTGTCGAACGGGGTGACCGTGTCCTTGTCGAGCAGCCGCGAGGTCACCGTCTTGTGGTTCAGGTCGATGTCGGTGACCTCGCCGAGCAGCACCTGCGCGTTCTTCTGCTTGCGCAGCACGAGCCGGGTGGCGGGCGCGATCTCGCCGACCGACAGGATGCCGGTAGCGACCTGATAGAGCAGCGGCTGGAACAGGTGGGTCGAGGTCTTGGAGATCAGCGTGACATCGACGTCGGCGCGCTTGAGGTGCTTGGTGCCGAACAGGCCGCCGAAGCCCGAGCCGATCACCACCACCCGGTGACGACCGTTCCCGACAGTCTGACTGCTCATCGTGCTGCTCCTCGATGGACCTCGGGGGGCGTCCCCGGCGACGGTTCCTGACACGCCCAACCGTAGCCGCCGCGCCGTGCACCGTCACGGCGAGATCCCCGTTCCTGGCGTGTTGCGGTGCGAGATCTCACCGCCGGTGAATCGCCGCGGGGAGGATCGTCGCGGCGGAACCGGCCGAGCGGACGCGGCGGAAAGCCTACGATGGACACTGTCGTTCAGGGAGGTTCGCCATGGTCGCCGGTGACCGCGTGATCGGTCGAAAACCCAGCGTGCAGGCCGAATCGGAGAACGCCGCGCTGATCGAGGTCCCGCACGATCATCTGATCGACCGCGCGCTGGGGTTACTGCCGGAACGGCGCCAGGTGCTGGCCAGTCCACCGCGCGGCAGCGACACCGTCGCCGTGCGCGGCGATGCCGGCTTGCCCTATCTGGGCCGGGCGTTGCATTACATGCGCTGGGGTCCGGCCGAGATGATGGAGCGCTACCGCCGCTACGGGCCGGTCTCGCTGAACACCTCGCTCGGCGTGGACCGGGTACTGGTCGCGGGGCCGGACGCGCTCGACGAGGTGCTCGGTCACCGGCGCCGGGACTTCGGCCAGGGCTGGGACTACTTCATCGGTCCGTTCTTCCGGCGCGGACTGCTGCTGCTGGAATTCGACGAGCACAAATTCCATCGCCGGATCATGCAGCAGGCCTTCACCAGGGACCGGCTGGAGGCACACCTGGCGGCGCTGACACCGGTGGTGCGCGCGAGCATCGCGCGGTGGGTTCCGCAGAGGCGCAACGCCGAACGGACCGTCCGGCTGTATCCGACGATCAAAGAGCTGACCCTCGACATCGCCGGAGAGACGTTCATGGCCGTCGACGTCGGCCCCCGGCGCCAGCAGCTCATCGACGCGTTCGTGGATTGCACTCACGCTGGGCTGGCCATCGTCCGGCACTCGGTGCCCGGGGGCAACTGGCGGGCCGGACTGCGCGGCCGGAAAGTGCTCGAGGAGTACTTCACCGCCATGCTGCCGCAGAAGCGCCGCACCGAATCGCCGGACTTCTTCTCCGGGCTGTGTCATGCGCGCAGCGAGGACGGCGGCGTCTTCGGCGACGCGGACGTGGTGAACCACATGATCTTCCTGATCATGGCCGCGCACGACACCACGACGACCACGGCCACCGCGGTCGCCTATTACCTGGGCAAACACCCGGACTGGCAGCAGCGGGTGCGTGCCGAGGTGCTCGGCATGGATGAACGGCTCGGCGACGCGCCGCCGACCATCGCGGATCTGGAGGGACTGCGCGATCTGGACTTGGCCGTCAAGGAAAGCCTGCGGTTGATGCCGCCGGTTCCGGGATTGTCGCGTCGCGCCGTGCGCGACACCGAGATCGCCGGGCACTACATTCCGGCCGGCGCCCCGGTCGACCTCGCCTACCAGGTGAATCACCTGCTGCCCGAGCTATGGACCGAGCCAGGGCGATTCGACCCCGAGCGGTTCGGCGAGCAGCGGCGCGAGGACAAGTCGCACCGCCTGGCCTGGATGCCGTTCGGCGCGGGCGCGCACAAGTGCATCGGGATGCACTTCGGCACGTTCGAGGTCAAGACGGTTACCGCCGCCTTGGTCCGCGAATACGAGTGGCGGATCCCGGAGAAATACCGGATGCCCTGGGGATTCACCACGATTCCGTTCCCCAGGGACGGCGCGCCCATGACGCTGCGCAGGCGTTCGGCTACCTGAGTGCTTCACACGAGTCCCAGCCCTGCTGCCCTCCGAGGCCGCAGGCGCTGGCAAACAAACACAGTCCAGCCGCTTCACGCCTCCCAGCCCAGTCGGGTGCGAGTCTTACGAGCACCGTTCGCGGCCCGTCTCGCGTCCGAGTGACCGAAGCGCATGCGCCGCAGGCGCGAGTCTCGGTCGCTCGGACGCGAGACTTCCCGGGGCCGCGAACACGCAGCGCCGCAGGCGCTGCAAATCAGACTCAGCGTCCGGCGAACAGCATTTCCGCGACCTTGGTATCGGTGTCGGCGCCTTCGGTGTAGCCGCCCGAGTCACCCAGCGACGTCATGATGGCCAGGGTGTAGCGCTCGCCCGGTCCGGCGAAGCCCACCGAGTTGACCACCCAGCCGCCCTCCTCGGAGGACCAGCCGTTCTTCAGGCCCGGGCGCATCTTCGCGCCCGCGCCCCACACGCCCCAGTGCTGGTTGGAGTCGACCGCGCGCATCCGGTCCACCAAGTAGTTGCGGTCGTCCGGGTGCATCTGCTCGAGGATGTGGTTCATCAGGCGGTCGAGGTCGGCGGCGGTGCACTTCTGGAACGACCAGTCCGGGAACAGCGCGGTGTTGGTCGGCTGCGGCACCAGCGAGGTCATGCCGTTGGCGCGGAAGGCGTTGTTGAACGCCATCCGGTCGATGCCCGCGTACTTCGTCCACAGCAGGTCGGCGGCGCCGTCGTTCGAGGTGGCCAGCATCGATTCCAGCAGGCCGCGGTCTTCCGGAGGCAGCGCGATCGCACCGACGCGCGCCCGATTCAGCAGATCGGCGGCGATCGCGAGTTTGATCGTGGACGCGGTCCAGACCGCGCTTTCGGCGTTGGCATTGGCGTAGATCCCGCCGGACACCCGGTCGCGAACGACGTAGCCGGTGGCGCCGGGACGGTTCTTGAGATAGGCGTCGACGGCGGCGATACGGCTGCTCATATCGCAGTCGAAACCGGCCAGGCATCCCTGCGTATGCGCGAGCGGCGCCGCGCCCGCGGTCGGGAGCATGGCGGGCAGGCTCGGAGCGAGGATCGCGGTGGCGGCGAGGACACAGGCGGAGGCGGCCACGCGGGGAACGGTTCGGGTGGCGGGCGACGGATAACGCACGAGGGACCACGATCGCACATTGCGGGTCCGGACGCACGTCTTGAGCTCGGGTCCGGGTTGTGCTATTCGGGCGTTTTCGTGCTTGCGTGGCACCGGGTTCCGACTGTCGTCGCAGGCCGGAGCGGTTCAGCGGAAGGCGGCGCGGAGTTCATCGACCGTCCGTCCGTTGAGGCGGTAGCAGTGTTCGAACGCCTCGGTGTGCCGGTCCCGGGGCCAGGAATGGAGGACGACGGTACGACCGTAGTGGCGCGAGTTGACGAGCTCCCAACGGTCACCGACCCGGCGGACTGTGAATCCGCCTCTCGGAACCAGGGGAATCACCATCGCATCCATGAACGCGAACCAGCCTTTCGGTGCAGCTCTCGTCCCTCCCCGGTGCAGCACTGTCGCACATCGGTCGCGCGGAGCCCGCGTGACACGACGGAGTAATCCGTTCTCGTGTGGTCTATTTCACTCGTGTCCGGATGGGGCGGTGCGATTGCGCGTCGGTCGCCGGGCGTATAAACGTGCACGAAGTCCGAGGCCAGCGCAGCCCGGCACCAATCGACCGAGAGGGCGCAGATGCCGCTGCACATCCACCGTGCCGAGCGCGCCGACGTCCTCGCCCGGGCGCTCGCCGGGGTGCTGTCGTCGCCGCAGGAGGACCCGTTCGCGGCCGAGGTGGTCGCGGTGCCCGCCAAAGGCGTGGAGCGCTGGCTGACGCAGACGCTCTCGGCGGTGCTGGGGGCGGGCGACTCGGCCGACGGTGTCTGCGCGAACATCGCCTTTCCGTCACCGGCCGCGCTGGTCGCCGAAGTACTGGCCGCGGCGAGCGGGGTGGCGCCCGAGGACGACCCGTGGACGCAGGAACGGGCCGTGTGGACCCTGCTGCGGGTGATCGACGCGTCGTTGCCGGAGCCGTGGTGCGCCGTGCTGGCCAGGCATCTGGGCGCGCCGGCAGGCGCGGGCCGCGAGCACCGTGTCGGTCGGCGTTACGCGACCGCGGCCGAAGTGGCCGCGCTGTTCGACAGCTACGGCACCCAGCGCCCAGCACTGATCACCGAGTGGGCGGCGGGCCGGGACACCGACGGCGCGGGCGCCGCGGTGCCCGACGACCTGCTCTGGCAACCCATGCTCTGGCGCAGGCTGCGCGCCGAGATCGGGGCGCCCAGCCCGGCGGAGCGACTCGAGGCCGCCTGCGCGCGCCTGCGCGCGCAACCGGATCTGGTCCCGCTCCCCCCGCGGGTGTCGCTGTTCGGGGTCACCCGGCTCCCCAGCGACCAGCTCGCGGTGCTCTCGGCCCTGGCCGCCGCTCGCGACATCCACCTGTGGCTCGCGCATCCGAGCCCCGTCCTGTGGTCGCGGTTGGATCGGATGCCCGCGGCGCGGACCCGTGCCGAGGATCGCAGCGCCGCGGCTGTGTCGCATCCGCTTCTGGCGGGACTGGCCCGCGACGTCCGGGAGCTCCAGCAGCGGCTGGACGATCTCGCGGCCACCGGCTCCGACACCCACTGTTCCGCCGCGGTGGCTGGGACCGATAATGTTGCACCGGAAGGGGATTCGCCCACGACATTGCTCCGTGCGTTGCACGCGGGCATCCGGGCCGATCGATGGCCGCCGGTGCCAGGAGCGGTCGGCGCGGACGGCACCGTGCAGGTGCACGCGTGTCACGGTCCGGCGCGGCAGGTCGAGGTGCTGCGGGAATGCCTGCTCGGGCTGTTCGCGGCCGACGAGACACTCGAGCCGCGCGACGTGCTGATCATGTGCCCTGAGGTAGAGACGTATGCGCCACTGGTACGCGCCGCGTTCGGGCAGCGGACGCCGGGATCGCCTGAGGCGCAGGCTGATTCGGATCACCCGGCGCATCGGCTGCGGGTGCGCCTTGCCGACCGGGGGCGCGGGGTGACCAATCCGCTGCTCGCGGTGATCGGGGTGCTGCTGGATCTCGCCGACGGCAGGGTGACCGTAACCCAGGTGCTCGACCTCGCGGCGGCCGAAACCGTCCGGCGCCGTTGCGGTTTCGACGACGACGACATCGAACGGCTGCGCGAGTGGGCGGCCGAATCCGGCGCGCGCTGGGGGATCGGGCAGCGCCAGCGCCAGGCGTTCGGGCTGGCCGACTTCGCGCAGAACACACTCAACAGCGCGGTGGACCGGATTCTGCTCGGCGTCACCGCGGGTGAAACCTCGGACGACTGGCTGGATCTCGCGCTGCCACTGGACGACGTGGACAGCAACGACGTCGACTTGGCCGGACGCTTCGCCGAGTTCATCGACCGGCTCGCGGTGTGCCTGCGCGACCTGCGCGGTCCGCGGCCCGCGCAGGAGTGGGCGGCGGCGCTGGGCCGCGCGTTGGACCTGCTGACCGACGTGCCGGAGGCCCAGGCGTGGGTGCGCACCGAGGCCAGGCAGGAGCTCGCCGCCGCCACCGAGCACGCGGGCGAGGTGTCGTTGCGGCTGGCCGACGTCGGGGTGCTGCTGCGTTCGCGGCTGGCCGCGCGGCCGACCAGGGCCAACTTCCGTACCGGGGAGCTGACCGTCTGCACGATGGTGCCGATGCGGTCGGTGCCGCACCGGGTGGTGGTGCTGCTCGGCTTGGACGACGAGGTGTTCCCGCGCGCGAGCGGCGCGGACGGTGACGACCTGCTGGCCAGGCAACCGCTGCTGGGCGAACGGGATCCGCGCGGCGAGGACCGGCAGCTGCTGCTGGACGCGGTTCTCGCGGCCCGTGACACGCTGCTGGTATTGCACACCGGCGCCGATCCGGTGAGCGGGGCGCACCGGCCGCCCGCCATCCCGGTCGCCGAACTGCTGGACGCGCTGCGGGCGCACGTCGGCGCCGCGGCGATGGAGGAGGTGGTCACGCGGCATCCGCTGCAAGACTTCGACCGCCGCAATTTCCGAGCCGAGCGTCCGTTCAGTTTCGACACCGCGGCGCTGGCGGGCGCGCACGCGTCCGGGCGTCCCGCGCAGCCGCGTCCCGCGTTCCTGCCCACGCCGCTGCCGCCCGCCGAAAAGACGGATGTGGCGCTGGCCGACTTGATTTCGTTCGCGGAGCATCCCGTGCGCGCATTCCTGTGGCAGCGTCTCGGCCTGCGCGTCCCGGAGCACGAGGAGGACATCGCCGACCGGCTGCCCATCGAACTCGACGGCCTCGCCAAGTGGGAACTGGGCGAGCGCCTGCTCGCCGCCCGCCTGACCGGCGCGGATCCGGCGGGGTTGCGGGCGGCGGAATGGCGGCGCGGCACCCTGCCGCCCTTCGGTTTCGGCGCGGCCGTGCTCGACGAGGTCGAGCACACGGTGGACCGGTTGGTGCGCGTCGCGCAGGCGGACTATGCGGGCACCCCGCGCGCCGTGGACATCGCGGTGGATCTGGGCAACGGACGCAGGCTCACCGGCACCGTGCCGGAGGTGCGCGGCGAAACGCTGGTCCGCACCACGTTCTCCCGGCTCGCTCCGAAACACCGTGTGGGCGCGTGGGTTTCATTGCTGGCCCTCGCCGTCACCGAGGACCGGTCGTGGCGCGCGGTGAGCACCGGTCGTGGCCGATTCGGCCGTCCCGCATGGCGCTGTGAGCTCACCGCGCCCGATCCGCCGGTGGCCGGGGAGATCCTGCGCGAGCTCGTCGCGCTGCGCGACGCGGGGCTGACCGAACCGCTGCCCGTCGCGCCCACCGCCACCGCGGTCTACGCCGAACGCCGCTTCCGCGGGGCGGATACCGGCGACGCGATCGCCGCGGCGGAGCGTGAATTCAACGGTGGCCCCAATGGTCCCGGGCCATTCGGTGACCACACCGACCGCCACCTGCGCTACGTCTGGGGCCCGGCGCCCCGGCTCGGCGACCTCATGGCCGCGCCCGCACTTGCGGGAGAGCCGGGTGAGACCACCCGCTTCGGCGCGCTGGCCCGGCGGATCTGGGCTCCGCTGCTGGCCGCGGAAAGCCAGGGGCAGCCGTGATCGGTCACGACGCGGCCCGGCGGCGCCACCCGTCGGGCGCGCTTCGGCGCGGAGCACTGGAATCCACCACCGCCATGGCGCGTGTTGGTCGCCCTTGCGCGGTCGGGTGCACGGCAGAATGGCAGCTCGGACAGTCGTATCCGGCTGGCACTTCGGATCCGCTCGGCGCGGCGTGGCCGATCCACCGCACGTTCGCGACGTCCACAGATCGCGTGACGTCCGGCCGCGCAGGAGGGAGGCACGCGTGACCGTCCAGGAAACCTCCTTCACCGCGCCCGGGTTCGACACCGCCGCCGCGTTCGAGCCGTACGGGCCCTTGCCGACCGGAACGACCGTGCTGGAAGCCAGTGCCGGCACCGGCAAGACGCATGCCATCGTCGGGCTCGCGGTGCGCTACGTCGCCGAGGCCGGTATCGAGGTGTCCCAGCTGCTGCTGGTGACGTTCAGCCGCGCCGCCACCCAGGAGCTGCGGGAACGAACCCGCGACCGGTTCGTCGCCGTCGCCGCCGGATTGGCCGACCCGGACGCGGCGCGGGCCCATGCCGACGAGCTGGTCCGGTATCTGGCGGACGCCGACGAAGCGCAGGTGCGCCTGCGGCGCAGGCGCCTGCTGACCGCCCTGTCGGATTTCGACGCGGGCACCATCGCCACCACGCACAGCTTCTGTCAGCGGATGCTCGACGAACTCGGGTTCGCGGGAGAACACGATCCCGGTACCCGGCTGGTGGAAAACGTGGACGACCTGGTCGCCACGGTCGTCGACGATCTGTATCTCAACCGATACGCGCGCGCCGAACCGCCGTTCCCGGTGAAGGAGGCCCGCTCGCTCGCCCTGGCCGCGGTGCGGGACCGGCACGCGGCGCTCGTCCCCGACGGCGAGTCCGATGCGAGCGAGCGGGTGGCATTCGCGCACGCCGTCCGCGCGGAGACCGAACGACGCAAACGGCTGGCTGGGCTGCGCGACTTCGACGACCTGCTGGTGCTGCTGCACGACGTGCTCGCCGATCCGGAGCACGGCCCCCGCGCGTGCCGCCGCATCCGCGCACGCTACCGCGTCGCCCTGGTCGACGAGTTCCAGGACACCGACCCGCTGCAATGGGACATCCTGCGCAGGTCGTTCCACGGACATACCACGTTGGTCCTGGTCGGCGACCCGAAGCAGGCGATCTACGCCTTCCGCGGCGCCGAGGTGCTCAGCTACCTGGACGCGGTCGCGCACGCCGACACCCGCAAGGAGCTCACCACCAACTGGCGCAGCGACGCAGGACTGCTGGCCGCGCTGGACCACCTGCAGGGCGGTGCCGAGCTGGGGCACAAGGAAATCGGCGTGCATCAGGTCACCCCGACCAGGGCGTGGTCGCGGTTGTCCGGTCCGGATGAGCTGATCACCCCGATGCGCGTGCGGTGCCTGCCCCGCACGGGTGCCGGACCACTGAACAAGTCCGGGTTCCCGTCCGTCGGCCGCATGCGAGCCAAGGTCGCCGACGACCTGGCCGCCGACATCGTCCGCCTGCTGGAATCCGGCGTGCTGCTCGATGTGAAAGCGGAACCCGGTGTAGGGGTTGCAGATTCGAGCGAGGCGTTGTCCGGCGACGCGGCGCGCAGGCTGATCGGACCCGGTGACATCGCGGTGCTGGTGCGGACCCGCTCGCAGATCGAGGTGGTGCGCGCCGCGCTGGACCGTGTCGGCGTTGCCTCCGTACTCGCCGGCGGCACCAGCGTCTTCGCGACCAGCAGCGCGACCGACTGGCTGTGGGTGCTGCGCGCGCTCGAACAGCCGCACCGTGGCGACCGGGTGCGGCTGGCCGCGTGCACCCCGCTGCTCGGCGTCACCGCGGCCGAGATCGATAGCGGGGGAGCGGATCTCGTCGGGCGGGTCAGTGCGCAATTGCGCGAGGCCGCGCGGCTGTTCACCCGCGCGGGCTTCGCGGCCGTCTTCGAGAAGATCGCCGCCGAAGCGTGCCTGGCGCAGCGGCTGCTCGCCGTGGAGAACGGGGAGCGCCGGCTCACCGACCTACGGCACATCGCGCAGCTGCTCGACCAGGTCGCGCTCACCGAAGGACTCGGGCTGACCGCGCTGACCCGATGGCTGGCCGACCGGGTGCGCGATCCCGCCTCCGGTGCCGTCGCCGACCGCAGCCGCAGGCTGGACCGGGACGCCGCCGCCGTGCAGATCGCGACCGTGCACGCCAGCAAAGGACTGGAATTCCCGGTCGTCTACCTGCCCTTCGCCTGGGACAGCGCGAAGAACCCGTACCCCGCGACGCTGCTGTTCCACGACGACAATGGTGCGCGCGTGCTCGACGTGGGCGGGCCGGACGCGGCGGGCTATGCCGAACGCAAGGCACGCAGCGAAGCGGAGGAGGCGGGAGAGGAGCTGCGGCTGCTGTACGTCGCGCTCACGCGGGCGATGTGCCAGATCGTCGCCTGGTGGGCACCGGCGATCACCACCGCGGCTTCCCCGCTGCACCGGATGGTCTTCGGGCGGGCCGACCGCGCCGCCGCGGTCGCCGCGCGCGCCGCCGTGCCCGCGGATGCCACTGCCGCCTCGGCCTTTTCGGCCTGGGCCCAGGACGCGGGAGCGGCTGTCTCGGTGACGGCGGTGGCCGCGAGCGACGACGTTCCGACCCGGCGGGTGCGTACCGAATCCGGCCTCGGCGAGCTGGCGGCCGCGCGGTTCGACCGCGTCCTGGACCAGCAGTGGCGGCGCACGTCGTACTCGGCGCTCACCGCGTCGGCGCACGGACCGGCACTGGAGACCGACAGCGAACCGGAGGACACCGGAGATCCCGGCGACGAGCCCCCGGGTGCACCGACGATCGGCGCGTCCGAGCCGGAGCCCACCGGCGCCGCCTCGCTGATGAACGCGCTGCCCTACGGCGCGGAATTCGGCACGCTCGTACACGGCGTACTGGAACGGATCGACACCGATCGCGCCGATCTGGCGGCCGAGGTACGCGACCGGTGCCGCGAGGCGGTGGCGGAACTGATGGCCGAGGTGGACCACGAACAGCTCGCCGCCGCGCTGCTCGCGGTGCTGCGTACACCGCTCGGGCACGGCTGCCTGGCCGACGTCGCCCGCCGCGACCGCCTCACCGAACTCGAATTCGAACTGCCGCTGGCGGGTGGCGACCGGACCGTCGCCACCGCGGCCACGCTGCGGCGGATCGCCGACCTGCTGCGCGCGCATCTACCGGCCGACGACGACCTGTACGCGTACGCGGACCTGATGGCGGCACTGGAGGACATCCCGCTGCGCGGTTACTTGACCGGCAGTATCGATGCGGTGCTGCGCATCCTGGATGACGCGGCGCCGCGGTTCGTCATCGTCGATTACAAGACCAACCGGCTCGGCATCGGCGATCTCACCGTCGCGCATTACACGCGCGACCGGATGGCCGCCGAGATGCTGCGCTCTCACTATCCGCTGCAGGCGCTGCTGTATTCGGTCGCGCTGCACAGATATCTGCGCTGGCGACTGCCGGGCTACGATCCGGCGCGCCATCTCGGTGGCGTTCGATACCTGTTCGTGCGCGGCATGGTCGGGCCGGAGACGCCGTCCGGTTGTGGCGTCTTCGACTGGTATCCGCCCGCCGATCTGGTCGTCGCACTGTCGGCGCTGCTGGCCGGGGAGGCCGGGCGATGACCTCGATTCAGGTGGCGCAGCGGGGAACCGGCCTGTTGCGCACGTTCAACGAGGCGGGTGTGCTGTCGGCCGCCGACGTGCACGTGGCGCTGCGGCTGGGCAGGCTGGGCCGGGAATCGTCGGAAGAGGTGCTGTTCGCCGCGGCGCTGGCCGTGCGCGCGGTGCGCTCCGGCTCGGTGTGCCTGGAACTGCACCGGATGCGGGAGATCGGCGTCGATGCCGACGAAACGTGGGACGCGGGCATCGATCCGGCGACGCTGCCGTGGCCGGATATCGCGGCGGTGGTGGCCGCGCTGCGGGTCAGCCCGCTGGTGTGCGGCGGACCGGCGGGGCCGTTGCGGCCGCTGCGGCTGGTCGAATCCCAAGGGCCCGGCGATTCCGGCCCGCTGCTCTACCTGGATCGGTACTACCGGCAGGAGCAGACGATCCGGCGGGTGCTCACCGAGCGGTCCGCGCAGCACCCGGTAGTCGATCCGCGGATCGTGCGTAGCGAGCTGGACCGGTTGTTCGACGCACCGGTGGGCGCGGCGCCGGATCGCCAGCGGCTGGCGGCGGCACTCGCGGCGACGCACTGGACCACCGTGGTGGCGGGCGGGCCCGGCACCGGAAAGACCCACACGATCGCGCGGATCATCGCGCTGCTGGTCGCACACCGCGAGGCCGAGCCCAAGCTGCCCGCGCTGCGCATCGCGCTGGCCGCGCCGACCGGCAAAGCGGCCGCGCGCTTGCAGGAAGCCGTTCGAGAACAAGCCGATTCGCTCGGACTCCCGGATCTCACCGCCGCGACCCTGCATCGGCTGCTCGGCTGGCAACGCGGGCGTGGCACCCGGTTCAGGCATCACGAGTTCAACCGCCTGCCCTACGACGTGATCGTCGTCGACGAGACGTCGATGGTCTCGCTGACCATGATGAGCAGGCTGCTGGCCGCGTTGCGCCCGGACACCCGACTGATCCTGGTCGGCGACCCGGATCAGCTCGCCTCGGTCGACGCGGGCGCCGTGCTCGCCGACCTCGTCGCCGGACCGGTCGCCACCACCCCGAACCCGGTCCTCGACCAGATTCTCGGCCAGGAAACCCCAGCCGCGGATCATTCGGAAGCGCTGACCGCGCTGGAGCGGACCCGGCTGCGCGGCGGCATCGTGCGATTGACTCGTGGCCGCAGGTTCGGCGGCCGCATCGCCGACCTGGCCGTCGCCGTGCGGGCGGGTGACGCGGACACCGCCGTCGAGCTGTTGCGCACCGGCGGCGACGAGTTGTCGCTGGCCGCGCCCGATCACCTGACCGCGGTGCGCGCCGACGTCGTCCGCGCCGCCGCCGCGGTCACCGGCGCGGCGCTCGAGGGGGACGCGGCGGCCGCGCTCAGCGCACTCGAATCGCACCGGTTGCTGTGCGCGCACCGCCAAGGACCCTTCGGCGTCGAACGCTGGGACCGGATGGCCGCCGAGTGGGCCGCCGCCGGAGGAGCGGGCCCCGACGCCCACCAGGCCCCGTGGTACCCCGGCCAACCGCTGCTGGTGACCGCGAACGATCACGAGGCGCGCATCTACAACGGCGACACCGGCGTCGTCGTGCGCATGCCCGACGGTTCACTGCGGGCGGCGTTGCAACGCGGCAGCGAACCGTATCTGGTGCATCCCACCCAGTTCCCCGCGGTCGTCACGGTCTTCGCCATGACCATCCACCGCAGCCAGGGCAGCCAGTACGACACCGTCTCCATCGTGCTGCCCGAGCCGGAATCGACCCTGCTGACCAGGGAACTGCTCTACACCGCGATCACCAGGGCCCGCCGGCACGTGCGGATCATCGGAACCGACGAGTCCATCCGCGCGGGTATTGCGCGCCGGGTGCTGCGCGCCAGCGGACTGTCACGCCGGGAAGCAGAACCCGTAATTGGGTCCCGGTAGTAATCGCGCGGGTGGTCGGTTCGTTCGGTGGCCGGAGTCCGCCGAGCGGTGGATTCGTTGAGGGTGGGTTCGCCGCAGGCGGATGCCAGGAGCGTGAGGGCGAGGGCGAGCCGCCGTGCCGAGCCGGGTGGTGCGGCGACTGCCGGTGAAAACGGGTTTCATGGGTTGTCTGCTGTCGATGGGATGGGCTCGGATCAGGGTCACGGTTGGAGCAGGGCTTTGATGGCGCGGCGTTCGTCCATCGCCCGGTAGCCTTCGGCGACCTCGGCCAGGGGCAGCGTGAGGTCGAAGACCTGGCCGGGGTCGATGCGGCCGGTGCGGACGCGGTCGATGAGATCGGGCAGGAATCGGCGCACCGGTGCCGGGCCGCCGCGTAGTCCGACATGGGAGAAGAACAGGTCTTCCCCGGAGATTTGCACGTCGTGGGGGACGCCGACGAAGCCGACATTGCCGCCGGCGCGGGTCGAGCGCAGCGCCTGATTCATGGATTCGGCGGTGCCGACGCATTCGAGGACCGAGTCCGCGCCGATGCCGTCGGTCATTTCCCTGATCCGGGCGATACCGTCGTCGCCGCGTTCGGTGACGATGTCCGTGGCACCGAACGCGGTGGCGAGTTTCTGCCGGTCGGGGTGGCGGCTCATGGCGATGATGCGTTCGGCGCCGAGTTCGCGAGCCGCGAGTACCCCGCACAGGCCGACCGCGCCGTCACCGACGACGACCGCTGTGGAGCCGGGACCAACCTCGGCCGCGACCGCGGCGTACCATCCGGTGCCCATCACATCCGACAGGGTGAGCAGGCTGGGGATGTGCTGGGCGTCGGGCTGGTCGTCGGTCGCGACGAGGGTGCCGTCGGCGTGCGGGATGCGCACGTACTCGGCTTGGCAGGTGGACATGAATTCGCGGTGCACGCAGGAGGATTGGTAGCCGTTGCGGCAGTTCGGGCAGGTGTTGTCAGAGGTCGCGAAGGAGCCGACGACGAACTGTCCCGGGGTGATCGTGGTGACCTGGTCGCCGATCTCTTCGACGATACCGACGTATTCGTGTCCCATCGGGTGGGCGTGATCGACGGGGTCGAGGCCGCGATACGGCCACAGATCCGACCCGCATACGCAGGTGGCGACGGTGCGGATGATCGCGTCGGTCGGCGCGGTGATCACCGGGTCGGCCAGCTGCTCGAAGCGGATATCGCCTGGTGCGTGAATAACGGTGCCTCGCATGATGTTTCAGCTCCTTCGGTGGTCGGTGCGGAGTTCGGTCTCCGAGTCAGTTCAGGTTGTCGCGGAAGAACGTGGTCAACGTGCCGAAGGGGATCAGATCGACTCGATCGTAGAGATCGACGTGACCGGCTCCCGGGACGATGAGCAGCTGCTTGGGTTGACCGGCGAGTCGGAATGCCTCGTCGGTGAATTCTCGGGAATGAGCGTTTTCACCCGCGATGAACAGCATCGGGCGAGGGGAAATCGTCTCGATGTCGGTGAACGGGTAGAAGTTCATGAACTTCACGTTGCTGGTCAGCGTGGGGTGCGTGGTGGTGTTGGGGCTGTTCCCTCGTGCCGTGCGATAGAAGTCGTAGAACTCGCGATCGATGGCAGTCGAGCCATCGTTCAGCTCCTCCGGAGTTCCGATGGGGCTGGCAGCGGTTTCACCACCGGCGAATTCGACATCACGCTGCTGAGCTGCCTGTTCGAGAATGCTCTTGCGCTGCTCGAGGGTGAGCGAATGCCGCAACCCGTTGCGGTTGGCCGCCCCCATGTCGTACATGCTGACCGTGGCGACAGCCTTGATGCGTGGATCGATCTTGGCGGCGCTGATGGCGAAGCTGCCGCTGCCGCAGATGCCGAGGGCGCCGATCCGCTCGGTGTCGACGAAGGGCTGGGCGCGCAGGTAGTCGACGCCCGCGCTGAACGCCTCGGCATAGATGTCCGGCGCGACGGCGCTGCGCGGCTGGCCATCGCTCTCACCCCAAAAGGACTGGTCGAAGGACAACGTCACGAAGCCCTGCTCGGCCAACTTCGTGGCGTACAGGTTCGCACTCTGTTCCTTGACCGCGCCCATGGGCGCTCCGACGACCATCGCGGCGGTCTTCGCATGGCGGTCAAGACCTTTGGGGACGAATAGATTTCCAACGATGGTCATCCGGTACTGGTTGGTGAACGACACCTTCTCGACCGTGACCCGGTCACTGGTATAGAAGTTGTCCGCACCGCGGGAGATGTCGCCGGATGCCAGATTCGGTGTCGCCCCGGTCGGGGAGTCGGCGAGCGGCGGCGAGGCACTGCAACCGGTGGCGGCCAGAACGCTCACCGCGACCGCGGCGGCGGCCACTTCGAGCACGCCCCGGCGCAGGAAGCGCCGACCTGTCGTCAAGGTCTGCCGGTGGGTATCACGCGTGGTGCGCATGTGGATCTCTCCTTGTCATACCTGAGTGAGCGGTGGTGTGGCTGCGGGCTCGCCGAAGGTCCATCGAGATGGGTCCGAAATGGTCAGCAGCATCAGCGCCGTCGCGAGGGCGCTGCTGACCCGCGGGGCGCGTTCGGTGGTCGCGGTCATCGGCCTTTCGTTGGAATCGTGATCACTCCGGAAGAGTCCGGGTGCTCGATGATTGCTGACAATGTCCACGACATCACCTCCGGCGCGAAGGTGGGAGTCCCGGTTGATGCAGGTACTGACAGGGACTGTTTGCTGGTGGTGCCGGACGCTACCGTTTGGTGCATGGACAACCGAGCCGAAGTCCGTGAATTCCTCACCTCGCGCCGGGCCCGGGTCACCCCCGAACAGGTCGGGCTGCCCGCGGGCACCCATCGCCGCGTGGCCGGGCTGCGCCGTAGCGAGGTGGCAGCCCTGGCGGGAGTCAGCGTGGAGTACTACACCCGGCTCGAACGCGGCGCCCTCAGCGGCGCCTCGCCCGAGGTCCTCGACAGCCTCGCCAAAGCGCTGTGCCTCGACGAGGCCGAACGCGCGCACCTGTTCGACCTCGCGCACGCCGCCAGCCCCGTCGCCCGGCCACCGCGGCGGCGCAGCCCGAAAACCTGGGCGCCGCATGCCAGCCTGCAGTGGGTTCTCGACGCCGTCACCGCGGGTCCGGCGTTCGTGCGTAACGGTCGCATGGACCTGGTAGCGGTCAACCGGCTGGCCCGCGCCTTCTACACCGAGGTCTACGACATGCCCGGTCAGCCACCGAACCTGGCCCGGTTCACCTTCCTCGACGAGCGGGCTCAGGCGTTCCACCGCGACTGGGACGCCGCCGCCGACGTCGTCGTGGCCATTCTGCGCACCGAGGCCGGTCGCGACCCGCACAACAAGGATCTGCACGACCTCATCGGTGAACTGTCCACACGCAGTGTCGAATTCCGGCGGCGCTGGGGCGCGCACGATGTGCGCCACCACGGCACCGGATCCAAGACCTTCCGCCACCCGATCGTGGGCGTGCTCACCGTCGCCTACGAGGGCTTGGAAATGGCGGCCGAGCCTGGTCTGACCCTCACCATCTACACCGCCGAACCCGGTTCGGCCTCCGAGGAGGCGATGCGGCTACTCGCCTCCTGGGCCGCCACCGAATTCGCCACCATCGATGCCGACGCTTCCATACCTGCTCGCCCCGAACACTGACCCCCTCCGCCGCGCCCGTCGGTGATTGGCCGACTATGACACGCGGTACCGGCGGAGGACTTCTTTCACCGCATCCGTGACCGGGGGTTCTTCAGCCAGACTGGTCCAGGTATAGGCGTCGTGCTCGGTCAGCTGCACTGGCTCGGAGCTGGTCACGTCGGCGGTGAAGTTGAGCTGGCGGCTCTTCTTGCCACCGCCGGATTGGTAGTCGAATTCGCCGAGGTAGTCGCGAATAGCGGCGACGTCGAGCCCGGTCTCTTCCTTGACCTCCCGGATCAGCGCTTGGTCGAGGGGTTCGCCGGGATCAACTTTGCCGCTGGGCAGTTCCCAGATGCTGCCCATGAAGTCGTCGGCAGGCCGTTGCAGCAGCAGTATGTTGGCGCCGTGTTGGACAACGGCTCCGACGACGAGTTGCTGCACGCCGTCGCGGTCGGCCGCACTGGCCAGCTTCTGCAAGAGCGTGGTCTCGATCATCAATTCGTATCCCTTCAGTTCTGTGTGGTGTGTGATGACTCTGCGGATTGCTTCGATGTGGCGGTCGACCAGCGGCAGGTTCTTGCCGCGATGCCAGACAGGCAGTTTCAAGGTTGCGTGGTGGCAGGGGGAGCCTGAACGGTCGATTTCCGCGCAGCGCTCGGCCAGCAGTACAGTGTGGACCGCTTGATGGGAATGTCATCGAAGGAATCAGGGTGCAGCCCGACCACGAGATGTCGCTCGCCGAGCCGATAACGTCGATCAGTCCCATGCTGCGGGTTGGGGGCGGGAAACTGCGCGGCAGGCGGGAGGCGCCGAACCGCTTCGGTTGGGTCAACAGCACCGGACGCTGCTCACCCCTGATGAGGCCCGCGGTGGCCACCAGCTTGGCGTAGTGCCAGGTGTAGTCCCGGCCCGGTGAAGTGGGGTTCCCCCGAAAAAGTGGACAAGGTTAGCTTGCTTCGGGGGCGGCGTTGAGGGTCGACTCGTAGTCGATAGGTGAGCGCGTTGATTGACTGGCGAGCTGGTGGCCGTCGCGGCGACGGCCACCAGCGCGTGCGTCAGGCGGTGGTCGGGGTCTTCTCCTCGATGCGGTCGACGGTGGCTGGAACGAGGCGACGGCGGCGTGGCGACCACCAGTTCGCCGGGCCCATCAGCTGGACCAGTGCGGGGACCAGGAGCATCCGGACGAGGGTGGCGTCCACGACCAGGGCGATGATCATCCCGAGGCCCAGGAACCGCATGGGGCCGAGCGGTGACAGGGTGAATGCCCCGGTGACGATCACCAGCAGGGTGGCGGCCGCGGTGATGACCCGTGCGGTCTTGACCGTGCCGAGTCGTACCGACGCGGCGGTGTCGGCGCCCGCGTCATGTGCCTCCACCATGCGCGACAGCAGGAACACCTCGTAGTCGGTGGAAAGCCCGAACACCACGGCGAGGATCAGCACCAGCATGCCCGCGGTGATCGTTCCGGTGCTGACGCCGAGCACACCGGCCAGGTGTCCGCCGCAGAAGATCCAGCTGAGCACGCCGAACGTGGCGGCCAAACTCAGGAACGCCATCGCGACGGCCTTGAGCGGCAACACGATCGAGCGGAACGCCGCGTACAGCAGCACCATCGTCGCGGCCACCATGACGAGGATCATCCACGGCATTCGCGCGACGATCGAGCGCACGCTGTCCACGGTGGCCGCCGTATCGCCGCCGATCCAGATGACCGTGCCGTCCGGCGGAGCCAATTCGCGCATGCCACGCACTGTCGCACCCGCTGCTTCGGTGCGGTCGGTGCTGTTCAGGAACGCGTGGAACACGACGAAGTCCTCCGCGCGGCCCACTTGCACCACCTGCCGCACACCTTCGACTTTGCCGAGCGCGGATGCGGTCGCGTCGACGGCGGCCGACTGCGGTGGGCCGTCCACTCCGTGCAGCACGGCGGTGACGCCGCTGCCCGCCGCGGGAAACTGCGCGGTGAGTTCCTCGACGGTACTGCGCATCTCGTTGCCCTCGGGCAGCGCGCGATGATCGATGTCGCCGAGCCGCAGTCCGGTCAGCGGAGCCGCGAGCAGGAGCAGAATGGCGCCGACGACCACCGTCACCAGACCCGGCCGCCGCAGCACACGGTCGACCAAGCGTCCCCAGAACCGCTCGGCGCGATCGGTGGCCCGCGCACTGCCGATGCGCGCGCCGAACAGCACCAGCAGGGCGGGCAGCACGGTGAGCGAGAGCGCGGCGGCCAGCGCCACCGCGGTGATCGCGCCGATGCCGAGTGATCGCAGCACCGCCTGCGGAAAGACGAACGTGCCCGCGAACGCGCAGATCAGCAGCAGCGCCGAGAACGTGACCGTGCGGCCGGCCGTGGCGTAGGTGCGGGTGATCGCGGACTTCACGTCGTGTCCGTCGGCGACCTCCTCGCGGAACCGGGTGACCAGGAACAGCCCGTAGTCGATGGCCATGCCCAGCCCCAGCAGCGAGGCGACGTTCACCGCGAACGTGCTCACCTCCGTGACTTCGGCGAGCACGCGGATCGCGCCCATCGCGCCGAGCACCGTCAGGCCGCCGACCACCACCGGGAAGGACGCGGCGATGAACCCGCCGAACACCGCCACCAGGATCCCCAGCGTCAGCGGCAGCGAGAGCGATTCGGCCCGGAGGAGATCGCGCTGGGACTGCTCGTTGATCTCGGTGGAGATCGCGCTGTAGCCGGACAGATCGGTCGCGATACCCGGAACCCGGAGCTGGGGTTCGATGTCCGGATACGCGCTGACGCGCTGGTTGGCGTCACCGGCGAGATACACCACCGCGAGAGCGTGCCGATTGTCCGCCGACCGTAGGAACTGCTTCCGAGCGAACCCCGCGTTCCAGTAGGTTTCGATCGGTCGTTGCATCATGGCGGGGTCGATCCGGGCCAGCGACTCTTGGACGCGGGCGCCGATATCGTCGACGGTCTGTCCCTCCGGTGCCGTGTACCGCACGACCACGTCGGGATTCTGCGGGCCGAAGTGCTCGCTCACCAACTCGTCCACTCGCGCCGACTCGCTGCCGGGATCGACGAAACCGGCCGCGGTGACTTTGTCGGACGCTCCGAGTCCGAGCAGACCGGCCAGCAGCATCACCCCGGCCACGATCGCGAGCACGATGCGGGGCCGGGCGAGGACGACGCGGATCGGGGCGGTCATCGCGCGACCACCGCGGGCATCGCCAGCTCGGCCTCCAGCCGCGCGGCGATCTTGTCCAACAGCACTTCCAACCGGGCCTCGATGCCGGAGCCATTGCGGCAGGAGACGGTCAGCTCCAGCCTCCCGTGCGCTTCGATCATGGTGAACAGCAGCGGCATCGCGCCGCTGTGCTGGGGCAGCAACCGTACACTGGTCGGCGTCCAGCCGGGCACCGTCATCTCGTCCAGATCGATAGTGCCCATGTGTGACACGGTGGCCGAGACCATGTTGCGGTTCAGTCGCGCTCCGAGCCAGTTGCTCGTGCGCAGCACCCCGCGGATCACGCCGGGTGGGAATTTCGACAGGCGGCCATTGTCGAGCTGGTTCAGCTCCCGTCGTTCCCGCAGCCCGCCGCGCATCCGGCCGCTGATCGTCTCCCAGCTCTCGCTCGGGGAGACGTCGAGGAACAGCGGCAGCGCCAAATTGGCGGTGGAGCGCAGGACGGGGTCGTGCCTGCGCAGGTCGACCGGAATCATGAAACGGGACTCGGCACCCGACTCCGCGGCCAGGATCGCCGCTATCCGTGCGACGATCCCCTTTCCGGTCGCGTTGATCGTGCGGTGGCGCAGTAGCCAACGCGGGGCCGCCCGATTCTGGCGGCCGCGTCCGGTCGCCGCCTTGAAGGTGGGCAGCACCAGGGTCGGTTTGCCGGGCGCGCCGATCCTTGCCACGAGTTCGGCGTCGGCGATCGGATCGGGCGCGCCGATCGGCGGGTGTCCGCGCAGCGCGCGGAACACGTCGTCCACCCACAGGCGCATGCCCATCCCGTCCATCACGCCGTGGAAGGCGCGGAACACGATGGTGGTCTGTTCGCCGGTGAGCAGCAGCACTTCGGTGGTCCGGTCCGGCGTCGGACCGATCGGTGTGTTCAGCACCGCGTCGTTCTCCAGCGCGGCGTAGTTCAGCGACCAGCCCGGCACGTGGCGCACGCCGGCGGCCAGACCACAGTCCACCCACTCGTCACCGTCGCGGACCAGGCGTGCACCGGGATTGGCCGCCGAAGCCACGTCGACGGCCCGCTGCAACGCCGCCGGGTCCAGGCTGCCGTCGCCGTGGACGGCCATGTGCATGACGAACGGTGGAGTCACCGCGCGCGTGGAGAAGTACAGACGTTCGGTGGAAGTGATCTTCCTGCGAAAGACGGTGGCGTTGCTCATCCTGGCCTCCGGTACCGGTGGGTGTTCAGCGCAGATTCCGGGTGAGCTCGACCGGACCGCCTTGGGTTTCCAGCCATGCCAGGAGGTCGGCCAGTCCACTGTCGCGGTCCACGATCGGCCGGTAGCCGAAATCTCGTGCGGCGGCGGTGGTGTCGTAGGTGGCGCTGCGGGACAGCAGCGCGACGGTGTAGCGCGACAGGGGAGGCGACCAGCGGGTCGCGACGGCCGGGATGCGCCAGATCGTCTCGACCACGCGCACCGCCGCGTTGATCACCGTGCGGTTGGGCTTCCGGGTCGGTGGCCGGTACCCGAGCCGGGTGGCGACCTCGCCCAGGAAACGCCAGACATCGGTCTTCTCGGCGTCGGCGACGAAATACGCCTTGCCGCCCACAGCGTCCGAGTTCGCCGCCTTCACGCAGGCGTCCACGATGTTGTCGACGTGGCAGAGCGAGGCGTAGACGGTACGGCCGAAGGACAGGTCCGGCAGTGTTCCCATACCGGCGCGGCCGAGCATCCGCACGATCGGACCGGACCGGTCGCCCGCGCCCCAGATCGCGCGTGGGCGCAGGGCGCAGGTGCGGAAGCCCGGGCTGTCGGCGGCCAGGACGGCTCGCTCTGCCGCGGCTTTGGTCTCCGCGTAGAGATTCAGGTAGCGCCGCGGGTACGGCACCGATTCGTCGACGTCGAGCTGGTCGCCGCCGTAGTAGTCCATCATCGCGCTCGGGCTGGAGATGAACACGAAACGTCCGGTTCCGCCTCGGCGGGCGGCTTCGAGCAGCCGCTCGGTGGCCCGGACGTTCTCGTTCCAGAACTGCTCCCTGGTGCCGCGCTCGTCCACCCGCGCCGCGCTGTGGAACACGATGTCGACGCCGCGGGTCGCCTCCTCCAGCGAGGCGGGGTCGGTGAGATCGCCGTAGACCAGCTCGATCTTGTCGATGTCGTCACGCAGGTCGGCCAGGTTGCTGGTGCGGCGCACCAGGATCGTCACGTCGTGCTCGCCGTCGCGCACGAGCCTGCGCACCAGCGCCCCGCCCAGAAATCCGGACGCGCCGGTTACCAGAACTTTGCTCATTGCTCTTTCTCCTTGCCGGGCTGAGTCCGCCACCAGGTCAAGCCGAAGATCTGCGTCAGCACCGCGGTCTCGAGCCGACTGTGGCCCGAGCCCTCGGCGGCGCGCAGGGCCGCCGGAATCTGGGCCGCGTGCACCACGATGCTGAGGAACGCGTCGATCCACCACACCGTGCGCAGCAGCCGGCTGTCCGGGACACGGTCGGTTGCCGCGGCCAGCGCGCCGCCGGCCAAATACAGCCACCCGAGTACGGGAATTGCCCGAAATGCAGTAATTTTCATTTTCTTTTATGCGTCCGTTCCGAGCCGTTCGGCCGCCCACAACGCGAGTCGTTCGCGCCCGATCTTGGCGTTGTGCCGGATATCGACCGGAAAGGACGGGTGGACCAGGAAATCGGCGATGGTCCTGGTGATTTCGAATTGTGTGCCGTGGGCCCGCAGCGCGGGCTCGACGATGTCCGGGTCGGCGCCCGGCTTCATTTCGACGCAGAGCACCGGCCGCTGCGCCCCACGCGGGCCGACCCCGACCAGCGCCGTGCGGGCCACGCCCGCGACGGTGTTGAACACCTGCTCGACCTGAACGGTGAACATCGGCCCGTCCACGGTGACCACCCGCTGGCTCTTGCGTCCGCAGAACCAGATCCGTCCTTGCTCGTCGATCCACGCGAGATCGCCGGTGCGGTGCCAGATCCGATCGCCGTCGACGATCTTGCCCTGCGCGTTCGCCTGCTCCGGCCAGTGGTAGCTGGTGCTGACGTTCGGCCCGGCGACCACGAGTTCGCCGATGCCGCGGGTTGTTTCCAGCTCGCCGGCGAGTTCCTCGGCCCTGGCCATGGTCGGAATCGGATTGTCGGTGATCGCCACGACCCGCGCCTGCAGCTGGTAGGACGGTCTGCCGATACAGGTGCCCTCGCCGCGGTGCGCCCGCTCGACCAGTCCGTCCAATAGTTCGCGGGATTCGATGGTGGACATCGGCAACGCTTCGGTGGATCCGTACCCGGCGACGACCTGCACGTCCTCGTCGAGCACCTCGCGCAGCCCCGCGATGCACCAGTCCGGCACCGGAGCCCCGCCGGAATAGATGCTCTCCAGCGACGTCAGCGTGGCCGGGTGGGCACGCAGATGCTCGAGCAGCGGGATCAGCACGGCCGGGCAGGCGAACATGGTTCGCACGCCGAACTTCTGGATCGCGTCGACCACGTGCGCCGGATCGGTCGCGCCCACCTTGCTCGGGATCAGCGGCGGCAGGACACAGCGCGAGCCGAGCAGCAGGTCGAGCACGCCGACCAGCGGCAGGGTGATCAGCGAAGCCTCCGGCGTGACCTCGCCGCGCGCCATGTGCACCTGGTCGACCGTCGCGGCCAGGTTGCCGTGGGTCATCCGCACGGCTTTGGCCGGTCCCGTGCTGCCGGTGGTGAACGCGATCAGCAACAGGTCGTCCTCGGTGGCGGGACGGCTCGGCGGCACCGGGCCAGTGGGGGTCCGGCCCCATGCCCGCAGCGATTCGCCCCGCCAGAACCAGCGTTTGCCGACCGTGACCGCGGTGTGGACGGTGCGGAAGCTGCGCGGGAACAGCACACGCAACGCGTGCGCCTGCGGGATGCCGATGAACGCCTCGGCATCCACGGCGCGCAGGCAGCGCAACATCTTTCGCACGCCCATGCCGGGGTCGATCACCACCGGCACCGCCCCGAGCTTCATCAGCCCGAACATGATCGCGTACAGCTCCGGGCTCGGCAGCACCAGCACGATCGTGCGTGTCCCGGTACCGACGCCCGTCGCGGCCAGCCGTTCGGCGATCGTCTCCGACCACAGGTCCAGCTCGCGATAGGTAAGGTGCCGGTAGGCCGGCAGGCCATCGGGGTCGACCCCGTCCGCGTAGCGAACCGCCACACGGTTGGGATCAGTGCGGACGACCGCACGAAACCGATCGATGGCCTGCCAGTAGGTTCCCGTTGTCACGCAGGCGCCCCGGCGAGTACGGGCAACCGGTACAGCACCGCCGCGGCCGCCGGGCCCGCGCCCGCCGCGACGAACAGCACCTGGCGGTACTCGGCGAAGCTATCGTCCGCGATCGCCCGGTCGTACGCCGTGGGCAGCGTGGCCGTGTGCGGGTCGCCGTAGCGCAGATCCGGTGTGCGGACCGATCGCTGGTCGATGCCGAGGGCGGCGGCCAGCTGCTTCGGAAACTCCGGGCTCGGCGTCGACGCGATCAGCGCGATCTCGCTCAGCGAGGCGTGGTCGGAATCGGCCAGCGCTAGGCGTGCTGCGTCGACGGCCACCGCCAGCAGGCGGTCTTCGAAGCCGGGCTCCCGTACCACGGTGATCAGGCCGCGCCCCCGGTTGCCCATCGTCGAGGTCTCGAGATAGCCCTCGACCGCCGGCGTGCCTTCACCCTTCACGGCATGCACCGTGCCGAAGCCGACCGGTTCGTCGGTCCGCTCCAGCAACAATGCCGCGCCGGAGACGGCGTACGGGAACTCGTCGTCGGCGATGTAGCGGGTCATCGACGGATGGGTGTCGCCGGACACGATCAGCACATGCTCGGCGCTGCCGGTCTCCAGGACGGAGGTGGCCACCTGAACCGCGTTGAGCACGCTGACCGCCCCGTTCATCAGATCGAACGAGAAGGTCCTCGGGTCGTCTTTGGCGTATTCCAGACCGATGCCGGCCGCCTTCTGGATCAGAGCCGACACCGCGGGTTCGACGATGTTCGAATCGCGGTAGATGCCCGCGTTGATCAGCAGGCCGATCTGATCGGAACGGATTCCGGCGCGCTGCAGGCTCTGCTTGGCAGCGCGGGCGGTGTGCTCGATGATGCTGTGGGTGTCGCCGGCCCGGCTGACGCCGGTCGACTTGATGCGCACGCTCATGACTGACCTCAGACCTTCAGCGACGAGATGGTGGTGGACACGAACCCGGTGACGATGCCGGAGGCCGCCGGGATCAGCAGCAACTTCGAACCCGCGGGGAGGTTCTGCTGGCTGAGCTGGTCGTGCAGCACCATGAAATGCGAAGTGGTGGAGGTGTTTCCATACTTGTCGATGACCCGGAGATCCGGCGGCATCGGGGTGCCCAGCTCGCGCTCGGCGATGGCGTTCATCCACGGAATGGCGGAGGCGCCGAACTGGTGGTGGATGACGTAGTCGAAGTTCTCGTCGGCGAAGGTCTTGCCCCGCGCCTCGAGGAACTTGCGCTGGGTATTGGTGCCGAGCAGGAAACGGTCCTCGTTGTGCATCGTGCGGTTGTCGGTGTACATCGCCATGCCTTGGGTTTTGCCGCTCGGCATGCCGAGGCATAGATGCGAGTATTCCGCGGCCGTCATCATTTCGATGTAGTGGATAACATCGTTTTCATCGACGGCCTGGTCCAGGACGATGGCGCATCCGGAGTCGCCGACAGTCAGCGAAGCGAACTGCCGATCATATTTCTCGGAAATCTCGTTGACCGCGGTGTCGGCGATTGCGGTAATCGCTTCACCACTGACGACGATTCCGTTACGGGCGGCGCCGGAGCGGATCATCCGGTCTAGGATGTAGGTGCCGGTGAGCATCCCGGCACACGCGTTGGATATATCGAACGCAATGGCGTTCTTGGCGCCGATAAGACGGCTGATCCCCAAGGCGAACGAAGGCTCCATATACATGCGAGAGGCATGCTTGCTCCGTGAGATCGAGGTGTAGATGATCACGTCGATATCCTCTGGACCATACTGTGACCTGGATAGACAGTCCTCGACAGCCTTCATGGCCAGAGTGAACGAGTCTTCGTGACTTTCCGGTCGAGTATCACGCCGCCGGCGTTCACGGACGCCGGTGATTTTCTCCAGATCGAATGAAGGGGGTTCCTTCATCTGGGACAGCAGCTCCTCGGTGGTAACGACATTCGAGGGCAGATAGGCGCCGATGGATTCGAAGCGAGAATGGGACACGAGCGCTCCTGAAATCGTTGACATATACGGTTCCGGATCGACTCTGATCGTCGGTGAGATTGACACTACCCGACAGTAACAACGAATGGCTATAGGTACGGTGACCGATCCGTCTGAGACGGGAATCACGTCCCGGCGTAGATGTTTCGCGAGGTATCGCCAACTGGTGACCGGCTGGCTATGGCGTTCGCATCAGTGCGATTCGATCGCACGTATCGGTTTATCGCGGTGTTTTCCATTCGAGACCCAGCGTGAGGCTCGAGGTCGGCGAATCCACCGCTTTCGGAATGGCAACTGACCGGCTATTGCCGAATGGTGGTTGTTCATGCGCGCTCGGCCAGTTGTGCCCACCGGTGGATGTGAGTGACTTCACTGCGAATCTCGCATCCGGGACCGGTGGGTATCGCTCGGTCTGTCCGGCCCGTCCCCTTTGCCGAACTCTGTTGCGGGAGAAGGGAACCCGTAGTTCCTACCGGGGTCCGTCCGGCTCGTGTCTCGAACCCACTACCTGGGGCGATAGGGTGGGAGGAGGGCGAGCGTCGCCCGATCCGGGAGGACGTTCGCCGACGACCGAAGGGAGAGGTGATGACGACTGCGGCCGAGCACGTCGATGTGCTCATCGTCGGCTCCGGGCTCTCCGGCATCGGCGCGGCGTGCCACGTGCGCCGGGCCTTCCCGTGGCGCTCCTACCTGCTCCTGGAGGGCCGGGCGGCCCTGGGTGGAACGTGGGATCTGTTCCGGTACCCCGGCATCCGCTCCGACTCGGACATGTTCACCCTCGGCTACCGGTTCAAGCCGTGGCTGGGCGAGGATTCGATCGCCGACGGTGGTGCCATCCTGGACTACCTGCGCGAGACCGCCGCCGAATACGGCATCGATCGCCGTATCCGCTTCCGGCACCGAGTGATTCGCGCCGAGTGGTCCAGCGCGGACAACCGCTGGACGGTGTACGCCGAGCGCACCGACACCGGCGAAACCGTGACGGTCACAGCGGGATTCCTCTTCTCCTGCTCCGGGTACTACCGCTACGACGCCGGGTACGCCCCTGAGCTCCCCGGCGCCGAACGGTTCGCCGGTTCGATCGTGCATCCGCAGTTCTGGCCGGAGAAGCTCGACTGCGCGGGCAAGCGGGTGGTGCTCATCGGCAGCGGCGCCACCGCGGTGACGCTCGCTCCGGCGCTCACCGCGCAGGGTGCGCACGTGACCATGCTGCAGCGCAGCCCGAGCTACATCATCTCAGCACCTTCCCGCGACCCGCTTGCCCGCACGGTCCGCCGCTTGCTGCCCGAGCGCGCCGCGTACGCGCTCGCCCGCGCCGAGTACGTCGCGATCTCCACCGCGCTCTACCAGTTCAGCAGGCGCTTTCCGACGGGTACGCGCAAACGCATACGCGGCTGGCAGCGGCGCTGGCTGCCCGCGGGATACGACATCGACACGCACTTCACGCCCCGGTACAACCCATGGGACCAGCGACTGTGCCTGGCGCGCGACGGCGATTTCTTCCGCGCTATTCGGCGCGGCGTACTCGACGTGGTCACCGACCGGATCGAGACCTTCACCGAGACCGGTCTGCGCTTGGCCTCCGGAGCGACGCTGGAGGCCGATGTCGTCATCACCGCAACGGGTTTGAACCTGCAAGTCTTCGGCGGTGTCGAACTTGTGGTGGACGGCACACCGGTGACGCCGTCGGCGACCATGGCCTACAAGGCGATGATGCTGTCCGGCGTGCCGAACTTCGCCTTCGTCATCGGGTACACGAACGCCTCGTGGACATTGAAGGCGGATCTGGTGTCGGAGTATGTCGTGCGGCTGCTGAAACACATGGACCAGCACGGATACGTGCGCTGCGTGCCGGTCCGGGACCCGTCGGTCGGCACCCAATCGCTGTTTCCCGGCTTCACCCCCGGCTACGTGCGCCGCTCGGCGAGCCTGTTCCCGGTCCAAGGTGATCGCGCACCGTGGCGGCTGCGGATGAACTATCTGCGCGACCTGTTCACGCTGCGATACGGCCGGATCGCCGATCGGGCCATGCGTTTCGAACGAGCGCGCCGCCGCGCGGAAGCCGGCGCCCGGGACTAGGCGTACCTCCGCCTCCGCTCCGGCCGTGCGCGTTGTGCGTACCTCCGTGCCTCCGCTCCGGCCGTGCGCGTTGTGCGTACCTCCGTGCCTTCGCTCCGGCCGTGCGCGGGCTGAGGACGGACTGCGCACGGCAGCGCCCCGTTATGCCTCGGTGCCGAGCGACGAGCGCGCCGTTGCGATCCGCTCGATGACATTGGCGGCGTGCTCGTCGAAACGTTCCCGTGCGACCGGGATCTCGCCGTCGAGCCAGGGCCGGTAGAGGTAGGCCAGCGCACCGAAGATGGCGTTGGCGTTGAGGGCGAAGTCGTGCTCGTCGGACACCGGATCGGCGTAGTCGCCCGCGCCGATGATGAGCGCGATCGGCGCCGTGAACAGGCCGATGAGCTCGTTCGCCCGTGGCATCAGTACCGGCGTGGCCTGCGATTCCACGAACATGATCCGGCCGCGTCGGCGGTCCTCCAGCAGGTAGTCGGTGAAGACCCCGACCATGTGGCGGAACATCGCGTCGCGTTCGACCGGTGCGTTGGGTAGCTCCACGAGCAGCCGGTCGCGTGCGCCGAGGACCACGGTGTCGAGCACGGTCGTCAGCAGGGCGTTGAGGTTGGGGAAGCTCTCGTAGAAATAGCGCTCGGTCAGCCCGGCCTGCCTGCATACGCCGCGCATCGACGTCTCGGCGGCGCCGACGGTTGCCATCAACTCCGTGCAGGCCTCGATCAGCTGTTCCCGGCGCGCGGCGACGCGATCGGCCGGAGATTGTCCGCGCCAGCGACGCATACCCGGAATCGACCCGTCGGCTTCGACCATGCGGTCATCCTCTCACAGCGATCGAGTTGACATCAGGTGATGTTGACAGCAGTTGATGTCATCAATAGATTGCGGGGATACCGATCAACGACGAGGGGTCTGAGATGGGGTCTGCCATTTACGCCGACCAAGCGCACGCGATCAACGCACGCGCCGTCGAGTTCGATTTCGCCACGGTGCCGATGCACTACATCCCCGGCGAGGCGATGGCCACGCACATCATCAACGTGATGCATCTGGTGTTGCCCGAAGGGGAACGCGCGATGGCGCAGGCGCTGGCCGAGGCGTTGCCCCTGATCGAGGACGAGCGGTTACGCGAGGAAGTGCGCGGCTTCATCGGCCAAGAGTCCATGCACGCCAGTTCGCACGAGAAGGCGCGCAGGCAGCTGGAGCGGCTGGGCCTGGATGTGGGCCCCATGGTCGACCGTGTCGCGTGGCTGATCCACCGGGTGCTCGGCGACCACGGGCTGACGGGGCGGGCCAAGCACGAGTGGCTGTGCGAGCGTCTGGCGCTGTTCGCGGGCATGGAGCACTACACCGCGGTGATCGGCGAATGGCTGCTGACCAACGACAAGCTGGAAACCAAGGGCATGCATCCGGCGATGCTCGACCTGATTCGCTGGCACGGCGCCGAGGAGGTCGAGCACCGCAGCGTCGTCTACGACGCGTACATGTACGTCGACGGTGGATATGCGCGCAAGGCGCGGCAGGCGTTGATCGCCAGCGCGGGATTGCTGATCCTATTCGTCGTCTCGGGCGGCTACCTGTTCCACAAGGACCCGTCACCGGAGAAGGGACGGTTCTGGCCGCTGCAGTTCGTCAGCGCGTCGGTGCGCGGCGTGGTGCCGAGCATGACGACCTTCCTCACCGAGATCCCGCGCTACCTGCGGCCCGGCTTCCACCCGTCGCAACTGGGCCCGATGGACAACGCGCTGCGCTACCTCGCGCAGTCGCCCGCGGCACGGGCGGCGGACGCGTGACCGCCGTCGGGGAGCGGTTCCGGCCCGGCGCCGCGCTGCGGCTGATCGGCTCGGCCGCTGACGCGTACAAGCGGCTGTTCGTGGAAGGCGATACCGCGCGATTGCTGTCGCGCCCCCACCCGGTGCGCCACACCGGTTACGACCTCGAGATGGTCATCGATCGGATCGGGGAGGAGGCCGACGGGGTGGTGAGTCTATGGCTGCGCGACCCCGGCGGTGCTCCGCTGCCCGCTTGGACGCCGGGCGCTCATCTGGACGTCTTCTTGCCGTCGGGGCGCCAGCGGCAGTACTCGCTCACCAGCGATCCCGCCGACCGCGGGTTCTACCGCATCGCGGTGCGCCTCATCGCCGGAGGCGAGGGCGGCTCGGAGGAGATCCACCGGGAGCTGAAGGCGGGTGACCGGCTGCGCGTGCGCGGTCCGCGTAACGCGTTCCCGTTCATCGAGTCGCCGTGCTACCTGTTCGTCGCGGGTGGCATCGGGATCACGCCGATCCTGCCCATGGTCGCCGCCGCCGAGCGCGCCGGGGTGCCGTGGCGGCTGATGTACCTGGGCCGGACCCGGTCGCGGATGCCGTTTCTCTACGAGCTGGCCCGCTATACCGGCGGCGACGTGGTGGTGCGACCGGACGACGAGTTCGGCATCCCGGACGCGCGGATGATCTTCGAGCAGACGCCGACCGGCGCCGCGGTGTACGTCTGCGGCCCGCCGCCACTGGCGGAAGCCGCGCGTGCGGTGCTAGCCCTGCACGACCCGACGATCTCGCTGCACACCGAGCGGTTCTCGCCGCTACCGGTGCGGGACGGTGAGCCGTTCCGGATCCGCCTGCACCGCAGCGGGTTCGACGTGGACGTGGCCGCCGACGAGTCCGCGCTCGGCGCGATCCGCAGGGTGCTGCCGGGGGTGGCCTACTCCTGTCAGCAAGGGTTCTGCGGGACCTGCAAGACGAGGGTGCTCGCAGGCGCGGTGGAACACCGGGACCGGCTGCTGCCCGACAACGAGCGCCCGAACGCGATGCTGATCTGCGTGTCCCGGGCGCGTGGCGGCGAACTCGACTTGGACCTGTGAGCCATCGACACAGCTCGGCGGGCAATGGTGCCCGCGTGGGAGGAAGGCATGACTGTGACTGCGGATCCGGAACACGTACCGATCGTGGTGATCGGAGCAGGGATCGCCGGGATCGGCCTCGCCGTATCGCTGCGGAAGGCCGGTTTCAACGATTTCGCCGTGCTGGAACGCGCCGGGGACCTCGGCGGCACCTGGCGGGCGAACACGTATCCGGGCTGCGCGTGTGATGTGCCTTCGCACCTGTATTCGTACTCCTTCGCGCCCAATCCGAACTGGTCGCGCACCTACGGGACGCAGCGGGAGATCCTCACCTACATCCGGTCGGTCGCGACGCGCCACGATGTGGTGCGCCACATGCGGTTCGATGTCGAACTGGTGGAGGCGCGCTGGGACGAGGCGGCGACCCGGTGGCAGTTGCGCACCGGTCGCGGGGACCTGACGGCAGACGTGTTGATCTCGGCCGTAGGGCCGTTCAGCGAGGCTCAGATCCCGTCGTTGCCCGGCGCGGAAACGTTCGAAGGCAGGCAATTCCATTCGCTGCACTGGGACCATGAGCACGACCTCACCGGTGAGCGGGTCGCGGTGATCGGCACCGGCGCCTCGGCGGTGCAATTCATTCCGGAGATCCAGCCTGTGGTCGGCAAGCTGACCGTGTTCCAGCGCTCGGCGCCGTGGATCGTCTCGCGACTGGATCGCCGCACGCTGCCCGCCGAACGAGCGTTGCTGCGCCGGATGCCCCTGCTCGGCAAGGCGATCCGCGGTCTGTACTACACCGGCATCGAGGGGTTCGGCCTGGTCGGCTTCGTGGACAAGCGCTTCCGGCACCCGTACGAGGCGCTGGGGAAACTCCAGCTGCTGCGCCAGGTTCGTGATCCGGCGCTGCGCCGCAAGCTCACCCCCGACTATGTGATCGGCTGCAAGCGCGCGATCTTCTCCGACGCCTACTATCCGGCACTGACCAAGCCGAATGTCGAACTGGTGACCGACGGCATCCGGGAGATCCGCGCACGGTCGATCGTCACCGCGGACGGCGCTGAGCGCGCGGTGGACACGATCATCTTGGGTACCGGATTCGGCGTCCCGCCTGCGATTTTCGATCGGATACTCGGCGTCGACGGCCGATCGATCGGCGATCGCTACCGGTCGCGTCCCAGCAGCTACCTCGGCGCGACCATGGCGGGTTTCCCGAACTTCTTCTGCACCCTCGGGCCGTTCGGCGCGGCCGGCAACCAGTCCGCGATCTATATGATCGAAGCGCAGGTGCGCTATATCGTCGATGCCGTGACCACCATGCGTGCGCGGAACATCCAGCGGATCGATGTGCGCGAGGAGGTTCAGCGCGCCTTCCTCGACGAGGTGGCCGAACGCAGCCGCGACACCGCCTGGCTGACCGGCGGCTGCCGCAGCTACTACCAGACCGCAGACGGCGGCAACGCGGGACTTTATCCGAACTGGAGCTTCGAATATAGACGGCGCACAAGCCGCTTCGATCCGGAGTCCTACCAGTTGCGGGTCGGGTGAGCGCCGTGGTCATGGACCTGCTGCGCCGGGTGCTTCCCTTCTCCGCCCAGTCCGCCGCGGACCGGCTGGATGTCCGGGATCGGGTGGTGGTGATCACCGGCGCGGGCACCGGCATCGGCCGCGCACTCGCCGAAAAGCTCTACGCCTCGGGCGCTTCGGTGGCGCTGATCGATATCGATGAGGCCGCCGCCGCGACGGTCGGCCGCTCGATGGGGGAGCGCGCGCTCGTCGTGCGCGCGAACGTCTCCGATCGAATCGGCATGCGCCAGGCGATATCCCGGGTACGTGAGCGCTTCGGCCGGATCGATGTGGTGGTGGCCAACGCGGGCGTGGTGCCGGAGCCCGCGACGATCAGGACGATGAATCCCGGGGATTTCGATCGGGTCATCGGCATCAACGTCACCGGCGTGTTCAACACCGTGCACCCGGCGCTGGACGACATCGTCGCCGCGAACGGACACGTCGTGGTCGTCTCCTCCGCCGCGGCGTTCGCACCCGGGATGGGTGGCTCGCCCTACATGGTGAGCAAGGCCGCGGTGGAGCAGTTCGGGCGAGCGCTGCGGGTCGAGCTGGCCGCGGTCGGGGCCACGGCGGGCGTGGCGTACTTCGGCGTCGTCGACACCGCGATGACGCACGGCACGCTCGACGAGGACGAGCTGGGCGCCGACCTGGGCGCGCTGCTGCCCTGGCCGCTCAACCAGCGGATCACCGTGCGCGACGCGGCGGAATCCCTCGCCGAGGGCATCGCGCGCCGGGCGCCGCGCACCGTCGCGCCGCCGCAATGGGAGCCCTACGCGCTGCTGCGCGGCGTGATCAACGTGGTGCTCGACGGCAGGCTCGCACGCGACCCGCGGGTGCACGACCTGATCCACCGCGTCGAACAGCGCAGGACGGAAACCCAGCCGGTCACCCCGGTTCCGCGCTGACCTACGGCTGGGCGGGAAAGATCGTCTCCAGCGTCAGCGCGTACTGCAGATCGGCACGGGTGCCGAGGGTGGTGAGCAGCACCCGGATCATCGTCAGGCGCGCGGCGGCGACGGTATCCGCGTCCGGTTCGGCGCCGGGCGCGGTGCCCGCGGAGATGCGGTAGACCACGTACTCGCACAGGTGCAGCGCGGCGTCCAAGTCGAGCGGGCTCGGAACAGGACGGCCCAGCTCGGTGAAGGTCTCGCGCACCAGGTCGCGAATGTCGTCGAGCGCGCGCTCCCGGTACGCCGAGACCGGCGATCCCTGGTCGTGCAGTTCGGCGAACAGCGGACGCAGCATGGGGCCATGACCGCGCGCCCAGTCCAGATAGGCGTCGATCAGCCGGATGCCCAGCTCGACGGGCTCGTCGGTGCCGCTCAGCGCCGTGCGGATGCCGCCGACCAACCCGTCGTTGGAGCTGTCCAGTACCGCGAGCAGCGGTTCGGTCGCGTTGCCGAAATAGCGGTAGAACGTCGGCCGCGCCAGCCCCGCCTGCTCGATGATCTGCGCGACGCTCAGCCCGCGGGAACCGGTGCGGGTGAACACTTCCGCGGTGGCGAGCACGATACGGGCGCGCACCTCTTCGGCCTGTTTCTGGGTCTGCGGCGGACGCCCGCGCCGCGCGGTGGTGGTCTCAGCCGACATCGTGCCGCCTCACAACGCCGCCCTCCGCATGCCTGTGTCCCACGACGAACAGCTTGACACGAGGTGTGACATAGACATTAATCTAACACAACTGTTCATTAAATGGTGCTTGCGTGCGGCGCAGCCCACCGTCCTCGAGAGGGCCGACCATGACGACCGCCCCCCAGCTGGCCCCCGCCGACGCGCTGCCTTCGTCGCTGGTGCAGCCGCTGCTTTCGCACGCCGTCGCGGGCGGCGCCCCCGCGGTCGAGCTGTTCGCGCCCGCGACCGGCGCGAAGATCGTCGACCTTCCGCAGTCCGCCACCGAGGACATCGAGACCGCCTTCGTGACCGCGCGGGAAGCGCAGCGGCAGTGGGCGCGGCGGCCGGTCCGGGAGCGCGCCGCGGTGCTGCGCCGGTTCCACGACATCGTGCTGGCCGAGCAGGACACCATCCTCGACATTGTGCAGACCGAGACCGGCAAGTCGCGTGCGCACGCGTTCGACGAGGTCGGCGACGTGGCCGTGAACGCCAGGTACTACGCGTCGGTGGCCGACCGTCTGCTGGCCACGCGCAGGCCGCGTGGTGTGCTTCCCATGCTCACCCGGGTCGACGTGCGACACCGGCCCAAGGGCGTGGTCGCGGTCATCTCGCCGTGGAACTACCCGCTGGCCCTGGCCGCCTCCGACGCGTTACCCGCCCTCGTCGCGGGCAATGCCGTGGTGGCCCGCCCGGACAACCAGACCGCGCTCACCGCACTGTGGGCCATCGACGCCGCCGTGCGCGCCGGATTGCCGCGCGGACTCTGGCAGGCGGTGCTCGGCCGCGGATCGGTGATCGGCGGCGAGGTGATCGCCCGCGCCGATTACGTCGACTACACCGGTTCCAGCGCGACCGGCCGGACCATCGCGCAGCAGGCGGGCGAGCGGCTGATCGGGTACTCACTCGAACTCGGCGGCAAGAACCCGCTGCTCGTGCTCGCCGACGCGGACGTCTCGCGCGCGGCCAAGATCGCCATCCGCGCCTGCTTCGCCTCCGCCGGACAGCTCTGCGAGTCGATGGAGCGGATCTACGTCCACGACAGCGTGTACGACCGCTTCGTCGCCGAATTCGTCGGCCACGTCGAGAAGATCGAGCTCGGCGCCGGGCTGGACTACGACAGCGATATGGGGTCGCTGACGTTCCAACGCCAGCTCGACACGGTCACCGCACACGTCGACGACGCGGTCGCGAAGGGCGCCACCGTGCTTGCGGGCGGTCGCGCGCGGCCGGACCTCGGCCCGTACTTCTACGAACCGACGGTGCTGACCGGGGTGCGGCCCGGTATGACGGTCCACCGCGAGGAGACGTTCGGTCCCGTGGTGTCGATCTACCGGGTGAGCAGCGATGATGAAGCTATAGAACAGGCCAACGACACCGCATACGGCCTGAACGCCAGCGTGTGGACCAAGGACACCGCCCGCGGCCGTGCGGTCGCGGCGCGGATCAACGCGGGTTCGGTGAACGTCAACGAGGGCTTCATCGCCGCGTGGGGCAGCGCCGACGCGCCGTCCGGCGGGCTCGGCATCTCCGGCACCGGGCGCAGGCACGGCCCCGAAGGCCTGCTGAAGTACATCGACACCCAGACCATCGCGGTGCAACGGGTGCTGCCGATCGCGCCGCTGCCCGGCATGTCGGAAGCGATGTGGGCGAAAACCATGACGCTGTATTTCGGCGTGATGAAGGCGCTACGGCAGAAGTAACTCGCACGACTCACGGATCAGGAAAAACACGGATGAAACTGAACACGGTCGCGGGCAAGCGGGTCCTGGTCACGGGAGCCGCGATGGGGCTCGGCAAGCTGTTTGCCGAACGCGCGGTGCGTGACGGCGCCGCCGCGGTGGTGCTGTGGGACATCAACGAGACCGCGCTGAAGGAGACCGCCGCCGAACTGACCGGTCTCGGCGGCGCCGTGCATCATCACGTGGTCGACGTCTCGGCGCGGGAAGCGATCGCCGAGGCGGCCGCGACCGTGCGCGAGCAGGTCGGCGGCATCGACATCCTGGTCAACAACGCGGGCATCGTGCGCGGCAACAGCTACTTCTGGGAAACCGGCAATCGCGCCGACATCGACAAGACGATGGCGATCAACGCGATGGCCCCGATGTACGTCACGCTCGAGTTCCTACCCGCCATGGTCGCGGGCCCCACCGAGGCGCGGGTGCTCACCATCGCCTCGTCGGCCGGTCTGGTGTCGAATCCCCGCATGAGTGTCTACGCCGCCTCCAAGTGGGCGGCACTGGGCTGGTCGGATTCGGTGCGCATCGAACTGGAGCAGGCGGGCCACGACCACGTGAAGATCACCACCGTGTGCCCGACCTACATCAACACCGGAATGTTCGAGGGCGCCAAGGGATTCTGGTTCACCCCGATCCTGGAACAGCAGGACGTGGTCGACACCTCGTGGCGCGAAATGAAGAACGGCACCCCGTTGGTCGTGCTGCCCTGGACCTCCCGCCTGAACAAGGCGATCTCCGGCCTGCTCCCGATCAAGCTGCGCGACCTGTTCCTGAACACAGTCGGCGTCTACCACTCGATGGACCAATTCACCGGCCGCAAGAAGTAGTGGCACAGTACGTCGCGTCTCCGTCTCCTTGTGTGCACCCCGACCTGGTTCCGCTGATCCACGTCGCCCTTGAGGCTCCACTGTTCACATTGCTGTTCCGAGGGCCAACCACCCTGAACCAGGAACGTCTGAGCACGCAATTCTTCAGCGTCGAATTCACGCGCCGCGCGTTCCTGAACTCTGCACGCGAGTATCTGGGCCAAAATCTCGCACCGGAATGAGCGGCCGGAACGATAGCGTTCGTTAGTTGGCGGGTGCCCAACAACTACTTCTAGACGTGAGGTGAAGGACGCTCATTCCCGAGGGACTTACCTTGCATCACCGTGTCGTGAGGCTCGACGTGAACGCGGGGTAACCGTGGTGTATCTGAAACACCGATATAGCCGCCGCTGCACTGATCAGCAGTGCAAGGGCTGACCGAGACAACTGCGAAGATCGCAATGCTCCGAAGCTGCCGATCGGTATACGTCACGTTCTTACTCCTTGTCTTCAGATGTAGCCGCAGGGGTATAGCCGCGGTACAAGAGGTTTCGATGTAGCCGGACGCCATCGTCGGTAAGCCAGTACACCGGCTCGCGGCGCTGACCTCCGGTGTGCGATGTTCCGGACTGGGCATACCCGCCATCCAGCAGCCAGCGCAGCGCGGCAACAGTCGGTCCGAGACGAAAGCTGCCCGCGAGATTACGAGCCGAGATCGGCTTTCCGATCAACCCGAGCGCACGAACTGTCCGTATCAGCCCGCGTGCCAATTCCACTTCTTTACCGGCAGGATCCGTAACTCGGCCCATCCCGCCCTTCCGTTAGATCGTTCCGCGTGAATTATCTTGAGCTGTAAATAATTCCGCCCAATACTCGCGACGGATCGCATCCCACAGCCCCGACAGTCTCGGGAACCGCTCACGCATCTCCGCCAAGTCGGGAGCGGCGGCGAGAACAGCTGCCGAAAACAAACATTGCGTCTCGGGGTCGTTACCCACCAGCATTATTCGAACACGGTGGTGGTCGAGTAGCCAGTGTGCGACCCAGCCGTCCACTTCCGTGCAGCGCTCGCTCATACCAGCCCCTCGAAAGTTATTGATTGCCTTCGCTGCCGAGACTGTTCGTGCTCGGGGCAGGTGATGCCAACTCCGAAAGCTTGCTCAACACTTCGCGAATCGTCTGTGTCGTCGGCCCGCTGTGCGCGCTCGGCTCACTGTCCAGTGGCGGGAACGCGATTCCCCGCGCGGCGGCGCGCTCGCGTGGGCTCGAGGTCTGCGGCGCGAGTCGGCCCGCATCCACCAACGTGCGGTGCGCTGCCGCTTTCCATAGGCAGTGGTCGACCCGGCAGGCGAGGTGACGTTGCATTTGCTTGTGGGCGAGTTCGACGTCGGCGTTGTCGCAGACCTGCGGGGGCGTCACGATCACGGTCCTATTGATCACGCCGCCCCCATTTCGATCGGTGCCTGGTGCATGATCCGCAACCAAGTCTCTGGCGGGCACACGGTTTGCAGGTCGAAGTCTTCGCAGACCCGCGCTGGCTGGTTATCGACGTGGACCAGGTTGTACACCACGATCGCCGCCACGCCCAGCCCCGCCGCGATACCAATCGCGTAGCCGATCGGGTCGGTAGTGCCTTGCGGGGGCCGCACAGTGTACAGGTAGCGCAAGCCCAGCGATCGGGCGTGCCGCTCGATTAACAGTTAGTCGTATTGCGAGTGAAGAGGGTCGGGGAAGATCAGGCAGCTCACGCGGTGGCACTGGCGGGGCCGGGGATCGCGTCGTCACCGAGTTGTTCGGCGACGAAATCAGTCGCCAGGGCCAGCGCGGCCTCGTGGCCGTCGGCGGCCAGAGGCAGCCATGGGAGCGCCAGCTCAGTCATCACCGCTCCGACGTGGTAGTCGGCCAGTGTCCGGAATTGCTGGTTGCCGTCGCGGGACTTGTTGGTGCCCAACGGAATATTCGGGTCGAGCTGCGTGCGGAAGACGAGGTGATAGCGGTCGCTGTGGGCGCGAGCCAGCGTCTCCAGGTACGCCCGTCCCTCCTGGTCCGGGGTCTCACCACGATAGTCCAGAGCGGCCCGGTAGTAACCTAGCGCGTCGGGGACCGCGCGGTCGACCAGCACCACATCGCCGTGTAGCCATGCCTCGAGCTCGTTACTGATCCCGCGCGTCATGATCCACAACGTGGAGGTCCAGGTGTGATTCCACAGGATGGGCAACCCCAAGCGTTGCGCTTGTTCGCCGAGGTCCGCGACCGTGGAGACTTGCAGGCCCGTCCGGCGTAGCTCATGAGCCAGCCGGGCAAGGAAGGTGCTCTTGCCGGTGGAATGGGTGCCGACCACCGCGATGGTGACCGGCTGATCGAGGGAATTCACCACAAACCTCCTTCGGGTTCTGGGACAGGCAGGAACTCAGGAAGCCCAGCCGCAGTGACCAACTCGGGCCAGTCCAGTCCGCCATCAGTGATCAATGCGCAAAGCAACTGCCACGCGGCCCAGGTGTCGTATCCGGCGCGGTGGTAGCCCTGCCCGGCAATGGTGCTGGTGTCGAGTTGGCCGCGTTCGATGAGTTTGTCCAGCGCATACGAATCCAGCCCCCGCCAGACCGTCTTTGCCAGCCGCAGCGTGTCCAGAATCATCGGCGGGTTCCAGTCCGGCAGATGCGCTGTAAGGACCTTGCGCTCGACAGTGGCGTTGTGGGCGACCAGCACCCGCCCGCACAGAGCTTCGTCGATCTCGTCGGCTACTTCCTGCCACTGCGGGCAGTCGGCCAGGTCGGCGTTGGTGATTCCGTGGACCTTGCGCGTGACGATCGGTGTCACCGGCTGTTGCGGCCGAATCAGCCACGACCGCAACGCATCCAGGGTCGTCGGCCCGTCCAACAACAACAGCGCGATCTCGATGATCTCCGGCGGGTTCTGCCCGTTGCCCTCTACATCGACAACGGCCAACTGCCGCTCGCGCAAGGCGTTCGGAAACGGAAGTGGGTTCGTCATGATGGCGTGTTCTCCCTCGTGGTGGGCCAGCCGAGATCGTCGCGGCCGTGACGGTTGTGGTGGTGTGGTTTGTCGATGTCGTGGACCTGGTATCCGTGACCGTGCTGGAGCAAGTAGCGGCGCTGCTCGTCCAACCCGGCCACGACCACGGCGCGGTCGTTGACCTCTATGAGGGTGCCGCCCAGGTCGGCGGCCTGATCGGCGACATGCCGTTCGTCGGGGCGTCGCCACGCCCGAGCGCACCGCTGTAGCGGTGCGGCCGGGCAGATGTCGCACAGTTCGCGGATGCCGTAATGGCCGTTGTAGTCGGCGATTCCGTGCGCGTAGGCGACCGCGCAACTGGTCTTGCGGAACAATGGGGAACCGGGGCGACTGGTGTCGGCGGCATTGAGAATCCGTCGTTCCAGCGCCTCGGGGAACACCTTGCGCCGGGCACCGTCCGGATACGGTTCCGGCAGTCCGTTCGCCCGGTAATAATCGCGGATCTGGTCTTTGAAGAACAGACCAGTGAACACGGTCGCGTGTGCGTGGTGGCTCAGCGTGAGCGCACGGCGTAGATGCTCGTCCGAGTCGTTGAGACCCGGCACGATCGGCCGCCAGTACAACACCACCCGATACCGGTCCGCGCGCTCGAACGCCGTCACCAGCGATCGCGCTGCAATCGTGGAGTCGACCGGCTCGACACGTGGGTCGCCGATACCCGAATGCGTAACCAGGACAGTGACTTTCAGATTCTTGATCGATTTCAGGACCGCGCAGTCCTCCGGCTCGATCCGCCACCGGGTGATCACCAGAACGTGGTTGGTCAATCCGCGCGCATCCAGCAGTTTCAGCATTGTGAAGGTGTGCTGCTTGACCCTGGGCAACATCGGGTCGGTAGCCCGGTTCAGCAGCTGGATCGGTGTCACGTGCGGCCGGAAGTACCGATGACTGGTGAGCAGGTCGGCGGCCTCCTGGTCGTCCATCAGCGCTCGCGGAACCTTCATCTCGAAGTTGTCGAACAGATGCCGCACGCAATACCCGCAATCCAGCGGGCACCCCACAATCCAGTTCAGACTGAGCCCGGACTTGCGGTACTCGATCACGTCCAGCAGTTCCGGCCGCATCCGCGCTCGCTGTGCCGCGTCCAGCAGCGGAACGCCGTGGCGGGTAGTTGTTGTCATGGCCTGCGCCTCCCATTCGATTCCAGGCCACCGGTTTCGCGGTGCCTACATCGAGCAGACCGCCGCGTCCCCCAGGCCAGGAAGATGGCAAATCGCCGAAAAGCCGATTTGCCACCCCCGTGCGGTAGGTAAGAATGAACCGATGCAGGGGGTACCGATGAACGACCCGGCCAGCGAATCAGAACGGCAACCGGCAAGCGTCGCAGACCAGTTGGCGCGCGAAATCAAGCGTCGCAGGCAGGCGGCGGGTCTGAGTCAGCGCCAGCTTGCTGCCAAGATTCGCTATACACGTCAGTACATCGGCATGGCCGAGAGTCACGACGCCGTGCTCCCATCGCGCGAACTCGTGGCCGCGCTGGACGCCGGGCTCGGTGCGGACGGCGCACTGGTCACACTGCGCGCGCAGGCCCACGACGTGCAACGCACCACGCGCATGCGCAACAGGTCGACCGCCCCGGAGAACACGGTCAACGGCACCACCGTCATGTTGCCGGTTATCATCGACGGCCGAGTCGTATCACTGCCTCTCGATCCGCGTATCGTCGGTCTAGCGGGTGGCAGCCTTGCCGGTTCCGCTGGTAAACCCGAAGACGATGGGGATTTTTCTGTGATAAACCGTCGCACACTACTCACTCAAGGAATTGCGGTTGCGGCCATCGGCGCATTAGACCCCGACCTTATTCATAATTCTGACCCCGTTGAGGCTGGCGTTCGTTCAAGGCAAATTTCTGAACGCACCCTCACTAGCTTTACGGCCGTGACCCGCTTGCTTGCAGGCCAAAGACAAAGCATTGCACCCGATGCGCTATTGACACTAATTTCGGCGCATCGAAATTCGGTGACAACACTGTTTCGGAGCGCCGCCGACGAACGTGTCAAGAATCAGATCGGCTTCCTCCTTGGTGAAACCTCAATCGTCGCAAGTCGACTCTGGAGCGCAATCGGAGATCGTTCGATGGCGCTGGCGAGTTGCGTATTCGCAAAGCGTCTCGCGGACGACATTAGAGACCCGGCACTCGGTGGGATTGCAAGAATCTTCGAAAGCAATCTCCGTTCGGACGCCGCGACGCTGATCGGTTCAGACGGCGATGTCGTGGACGGTCTCCAACTGCTCGGGGAAGCTGCCGCAGTCGCCGACGTTCTTCCACCCTCCGCCCAAGCTCGGATAGCAGCAGAGCAAGCACAGGCATTCGCAGTGCTGGAGCTGGCCAGGGAATGCCGAGAAGCACTAGCGCGCGCACGCCGCGCTGTAGACGAGATCGCCGAGCCCGATCAGACCGGCCTTTTCAGCGATTGGAATCGCACACGACTTACGGTCTATGAAGGAACATGCTGGCTGTTCCTTAACGAGCCTCGGAAAGCGATAACTGCACTGAATCAAGCCATCAGCACAACCGCAGCGGATAATCGGAATGTCACTCTCGCCGCACGAGTCGACCTCGCGAGCGCCCACGTACTTAGTGGCGAACTAGAAGAAGGGTGCCGAATACTGGGAGACGCATACGAAAATCTCGTCGCAATGGGAAATTCGCGAGGGATTGAACGCGCCCAGCGTGCGCTTGGCCGACTCGAGCCATGGAAAACTGAAACACCGGTTCGGGAGCTTCGGGAAAGGATAGAAAACCTCAAGGTTTCCTAATTATTACCTGCCAAGGAAGCTACGGTCGAGACCACCATATCCGTGTCCAGTCGGTCCAAGGCCGCGTCGGGAGAATGCTGCTCGAGCTCATTACGGGGCATTCGATGCGCGACCGCGATAACGCGAAAACCTGCATGCCGAGCACAAGCAATGTCGTTCGGGGCATCACCAATGACAACCGTCCGGCTCGCATCGAGCATAGTGCCGTATTGAGCGGCGAACCGTTCGACAACCACGGCAGGAAGCTCGAATCGGTCACGCGCGTCATCGCCGAACGCGCCGATACCCAGATCCAGGTATCGGTCCAGGCCGGATACGCGAAGCTTGACTTCGGCTGCTACACGCAGATTTCCAGTCAAGACAGTCTGCACGAACCCGTGTTCGTGCAGGGAGGCAATGGAATCAAACGCACCCGGATACGCTGGCTGCTCACGGGCAAGTTCCTGTTCCCCCTCGAACATGACACGGGCCAGTACCTCGTGAAACCGCTCGACGCCCTCTTCGGCAACCTCCGACTGCACCCCCGAAGCAACAGCAGTATCCACAACGATCGACTCGTCGGTGTATCCATGCACGCGCGCCTTCGGGAAGACGATCGACTCCTCTTGAAGACCATAGGTGCGGGTGACAGCCCTTCGGAGCCAACGCAAGTCAGCCGGTATCAAGGTGCCGTCGACATCCCAAACGACTAGACCCGCGTAAGCCGCACTCATGCCGAGCATTCTGGCATGAGTTCGGTCTGGGCGGCACTCTGCACGTCGTCCGGACTAGTCCAACTTTGCTATCGCACGGTCGTCCGTGTCCGTGATGGGTTGCCTACCGGTCGACTCCCAGCTGGCCGGCGAAACGTAGCGGCCTTCCCTCGGGCGCGATCGCTTGTCTCCTCGGTGGCTGCTGATCAGCCGTCGCCCGCTCGTCATCAATCCCGCCATTTGGTGACTGACGACTGTTGATGTACGCCACGGTGTCGTGGCCGCGATGCTGGTGAACACGGGCGTGTGTGCGGCGGTGGCTGAGTACGCCGGGCTCGTGCTCCCCATAGGTCAGAGACGGGTGCCGACCACGACGGTCGCATAGTGCTCGCCGGATTCCGCGACGCGGCCCGCGAGACCGTGCTCGCTCAAGACCGACATCACGATCGGCGCCTGGTCCTCGCTGGACTCGACCAGCAGGTGGCCGCCGGGAGCCAGCCAGGCGGCGGCGTCGGCGGCGACGCGGCGGAAGATGTCGAGGCCGTCGGACCCACCGTCGAGGGCGGTACGCGGTTCGTGATCGCGGGCCTCCGGAGGCATCTGCATGATCATCGCGGAGGGAACGTAGGGGGTGTTGCAGAGCAGGATGTCGATGCAGCCGCGCAGTTCCTCCGGCAGGGCCTCGAACAGGTCGCCCTGGTAGACGGGGGCGCCGAGCGGGGTGAGATTGCAGCGGGCGCACTCGACCGCGACCGGATCGATATCGGCGGCAGCCAGGGTCACCATGCGGCCCTCGGCCGCGAGGATCGTGGCCGCCGCCAGCCCCAGCGCTCCGGAGCCGCAGCACAGGTCGACGATCATCGGGTGACCCGTCCTGGCGCGGACCAGCTCGACCGCGCGGTCGACCAGGAACGCGGTGCGCCGGCGCGGCACGAAAACGCCGGGGGACACGGCCACCCGCAGCCCGTGGAACTCCGCCCAGCCGAGCACATGCTCCAGCGGGGTGCCGTGCACGCGCTGGGCGACCAGCGCCTCGAGCGCGGCGCCGGTCTCCGCCGCGGCGGCGATCAGCAGCCGCGCCTCCTCCTCGGCGAACACACAACCCGCCGCGCGGAGCTGGGCGACCACATCGGTTCCGGCTGACGTCACCGCGCCATCCTGCCGCGCCAACGGGAGATTCCGCCAACGCATTTTCCGGGAGATCGGGACCCGCACGGGTCGGGTCCCGATCGCGGGTCAGCGTGCCGTACTCAGCTGGAAGGTGCGCGTGGCGTCGAGGTAGATGCCGCGCTGCGACGCTCTGCCGGGTGGGGGTAGCTGGGAGACCAGCTGCTCCAGCGAGGTCGTCGCTCCGACCACCCTGGTGCCCGCGACGATGAAATCGGCGACGGCACGGCGAATGTGATTGGGCGAGGTGACCACGATGGCGCTCGTCGCACCGGCATCCCGCAGCATCTGCGTGCTGAACAGGGCGTTCTGCACGGTCGAGCCCGCGCGGCTCTCCACCTGTATCCGTGACGCGGGCACACCGTGGGCGGTCAGCCAGTTGCGCATGGCCTCGGCCTCGGTGATGCCGTTCTGCGGGTTGCCGCCGGTGACGACGATCGGCGAGAACGGTGCGGCGATCGATTGCAGCCACGCGGCGGTGAGCCGGTTGACCAGTTCCGGGCGCGGCGACCCGTCCGGGAGCAGGCCGTAGCCGAGGACGACGATGCCCGTCTGCGGCCCGGCCAGCGCGGGCAGCGGATTCGGCAGGGTGCCGACCGCGGCGCGGATGGCGCCGAGCACGTTTTCGGTGCCCTGCGCCTTGGCCGGATCGACGACGCGCAGCCGCGCCATGGCGTCGATGAGGGCGAGCAGGTCGCCCGCGTAGTCGGACCAGATCGCTTGCAGGGAGAGCGCTTCCGCGTCACCAGGGTCGGCGCCGATGAGGGCGCGCAGGTCCGCGCGGCCCGCGGCGTCGTCGCCGTTGGTGAAGTGCCGCTGGGCGGAGTTGTAGAGCGCGGCGGTGTCCGGCGCGGCGTGCGCGGGAACACCGGCCAGACCGGTGAGGGAGAACGTGGCGAACGACGTCGCGACGAGAAGTTTCACATGCCTCGAGATCTTCACTACAGTCGACACCTTTCCGCTGAGGAACGGGTTGGCACGCACTAGCAGTCACTTGGGGCAAACAGAGATCACGATACGGGCGATCGAACCCGGCATAAGGGAACTGCCGGACGGATTCCGCGCTGGTGTTGCGCGTCTACCTGCCGACCGGGGCCGCGGACGGCTCGGGCTGCCTCTGCTTTCGCTCGCCCGGGCGCGGGATGGGAGAGGGACTTCGTCCGGCTGTTGCTGTTCCGCGGCCGGCTCGGTTCGACGCGGCCCGGCGTGGGGCCGGGAACGAACTTCGGGTGGCTGCTCCCATTAGGCTGTGTCGACGTGGATACCGTTTCGCTGTCCGGCAAGGAACTCGCCGCCGCCATCAACGCCGACACCAAGGCTCGCGCCACCGCGCTCACCGAAGGCCCGGGCGCGCCGCGTCTCGCGCTGATCGTGGCGAACGACGACCCGGCCAGCGCCTGGTATGTGAACTCGCTCCGCAAGGCGGCCGAACGGCTCGGCATCGCCTGCGACACGGTCGATCTCGGTCCCGACGCGACCGTGGCGGCGATCCGCGCCGAGCTCGCCGCGCGCGGCGAGGACCCGGCCACCGACGCGATCATGCTGCAAACCCCCCTTCCGGCCGGCGTCAGGCTCGACGACGTGAGCTCGGCGATCGTCGCGACGAAGGATGTCGACGGCGTGAGCCCGCTGTCGCTCGGCCTGCTCGCGGCCGGGTTGGACGGCTTCGTCCCGGCCACCTCCGAGGCCGTGGTGGAACTGCTCGCCCACCACGAGGTCCCGCTCGCCGGCCGGCACGTCGCGGTCGTCGGCCGCTCGAACATCGTCGGCAAGCCGCTCGCCCAGCTGCTGCTGGCGAAGGACGCCACGGTCACGGTGTGCCATTCCCGCACCGCCGACCTGGCCGCCGTCACCGCCACCGCCGACGTCGTCGTCGCCGCGGCGGGCCGCATCGGCCTGATCTCCGGCAAGCATGTCCGCGCAGGCGCGGTGGTCATCGACGTCGGCACCAACGAGGCGCCCGACGGCAAGATCGTCGGCGACGTCGACGCCGACTCGGTGCGCGGCAAGGCCGCCGGGCTGAGCCCCGTCCCGGGCGGCGTCGGCCCCGTGACCACCGCCCTGCTCATGCGCCACGTCGTCGCCGCCGCCGAAACCGGCCGCAAGGGCTGACTGCTCCGACCCCCGTTACCTCGCACCGGCCTCCGCTGCGAGGCCGGACACGGCAGCTGAGGAGCGCGGGATTCAGCCGCGACCGATGGCGCTGATCAGGGTGCGGTTGCCGTCCTTGGTCGTGGTGACGATCTGCGGGTTGTAGGTGACCGGAGCTTGCCCCGGGCGATGTTCGGTGACGACCACGACGTACTGACCAGCGAACGCCCCAGGGGTGATCGCCACGCAATGAGTGGTGCCCGCAGGGATGGTGTCGATACCCTGCTGGATGGCGTCGGCGGTCTGCACCGCGGCGTCGGCGGTCGTGGTGCTGCGGACCTGCTCGCCGGAGCGGGTCACGTAATAGGCATGCTGGAAGGCGAAGATCACCGCGGGGCCGGAATCGAAACCGCCCACACCGTTGCCCTGGATGCGGTTGCCTACCCGCTCGGCCGGGCACTGCGCGATCGGCGTCGCCGCCGACGCGGTGGCCTGGGCGGACGGGGCGGATCCGGTCGGCTCGCCCGAATCCCCGGTGCCGAACTGCATGTAGGCCGCGAAGCCGAGAGCGGCGACGCCAAACGTGCCGAGCAGCGGTGTCGCCCACCGCGGCCTTGCCTGCCGCCCGCCCGAGCGATCGATCAACCCGGTGAATTCGTCCTCGTAGGGCGAGGCCTCGGGTGCCGGCGCGGGTCCGGGTGGCGGCGGCTGCACGCCGGCGGGTGCCTGGTCGACCCACGCTGACCACTCACCCTGGTAGTCCTCGCCGCCTCCGGGTGGGTTGCCCGCTTGCCCGGCTATGCCCCGACTCCCGCGGTCGTAGCCAGGTCGTGCGCTCATCTCCGGTCCGTCCATCGCCCCACCCTTCATCAGGTCCCCGTCAGGTTATCCGCATGCCCCGGTTGCGGGAACGCGGTGCCGCGTCCTTCCACCGAGCTTCACGCACTCCGGAGAATACTGCCGGGTATCTGGTTCGGGCACGTCCGCAGACGCCAGGCGCAGCGGTCTTCGAGTCGAAAACCCTTGCCGCACCGGCGGTGCCGCTCACCAGTGTGTGATCACCGGGTCTCCGATGCCGAGGGTGTAGTAGACCCATTCGGCATCGGCGGGTGCGAGGTTGATACAGCCGTGGCTGACGTTCGCATAACCCTGCTGATCCACCGACCACGGGGCCGAATGTATGAAAACGCCGCTCCACGTGAGGCGTTCGGCGAACTCACCATTGATGATGTAGCCCTCCGGCGAGCTCAGCGGAATGCCGATGGTGCGGGAGTCGAACACGATCGACCGGAACTTCTCCAGAACCGGCCAAGTGCCCGACGGCGTTTCGAAGCCCGGCTTGCCCATCGAGGCGGGCATGGTCCGCACGACGGTGCCGCCGATGGTGACCGTGAACGTGTGCGCCGACATGTCGGCGTCACCGAAAACACCTGCGTTGGTCCGGAATTCCGTGCGTGTACCGCCGACCGAGACGACGATGCGGGCATTGGCGGGCAGGAACCCGGTCGGCGTCCACACCGCTTCGCGATCGCCGGTCCACGCGAGCGTGCCCGCGAGTGGCTGGGTCGTTCTGATGTCGATGGATTGTTCCGTACGTGCGCGATCCGTCACGGGCGCGGCGAAACGAATGGTCACGGGATGAGCGACACCCACCACCTGGCCGTTCGAAGGTCCGATCGACGCCACGGCAGGTGCCGATGGCCGTCCGATCACCGTCGCTGCCGCCGCACCCGACCCGAACGCGGCCAGTGCCACGATCACGGTCGCGAGGAACAGGTACCGAATTGCGCTCCTCATGGCGTCCACCCCTTCGAGATGGTGTGGTAGGCAAGGAAACATTCTAAGCCCGCATGATCAACTCGGCCACGGATGGATTTGGTCCGTGGTCCAGTTGTGATCGGTGGATTCGCCTACCACTGGTCGCCTACCCGTTCGGCCGCGAAGGAAACAGGCGCCGATGCCGGGGGTAGCTGGATCAGCGGGTGGGGCGTGCGGGCAGCGGTTCCGGTTCGGTTGCCGACCGCGCGTCGAATTCCGCTCGGGCGGCGAGGATTTCATGCTGGTGCTCGACGGCCCAGACCCCCATGGCGTGGCTGAGTTCACCGATGCTGGAACCGAGTTCGGTGAGCGAGTACTCCACCCGGGGCGGCACCGTGGGGTATACCGCGCGGCGCACCAGCCCCTCGCGTTCCAGGTTGCGCAGCGTGCGGGTGAGCATCTTCTGGGTGATGCCATCCAGGCGGCGGCGCAGATCGTTGAAGCGGACCGGCCCCTCGTTGTCGCGCAGGACGCTCAACACGAGCATGACCCATTTGTCGGCGAGGGCGGCCAGCACTTCCCGGGCAGGGCAATGGTGCAAGTAGCTCTCGACCAAGCTCGGCGACTTGGACCAGTCGCATGCAGTATCCACGGGTACCTCGGTATCAAAAAGGTGCCTTCTTTCCAGAAGATACCAGGCTCCCACAGAATCGTCGCATGCTCGCAATCACGCAGAATGCGTTCGGAGGTCCGGAAGTTCTCCACGTGGTGGAGGTCGATCGGCCGAGGCCCGGTCCCGGGGAGGTCCTGGTGCGGGTCGCCGCCACCAGCGTCAACGCGGCCGACTGGAAGGCGCGTGCCGGGCTGATCGGCGGGCTGGGTGATCCGCCGCTGACCTTGGGACTCGACGTGTCGGGTGTCGTGGACGAACTCGGTCCGGGCGTGGGCCGCTTCGCGGTGGGCGAGCCGGTGTACGGCATGGTGTTCGGCGGCGGCAACGCGGAATACGTTGTGGCGCGGGCCGATACATTGGCGCAGAAGCCGAGGAACATTGATTTCGTGCACGCGGCGGCACTGCCGACGGCGGCGCTGACCGCCTGGCAGGCGCTGGCCGCGCTCGGTGCCCGACAGCGCCTGCTCGTGCACGCGGCCGCGGGCGGCGTTGGGCACCTCGCGGTTCAGATCGCCGGGCACCGCGGGGCGTTCGTGGTCGGCACCGCACGCGCCACCAACCACGAGTACCTGCGTGGGCTCGGGGCCGATGAAGTGATCGATTACGCCGCAGTCGATTTCGGCACCGCGGTCCGTGACATCGATATCGTCCTCGATTTGGTCGGCGGTGCATATGGTTCCCGTTCGACCTCCGTATTGCGCCCCGACGGCAGATTGATCGACACCCAGGGTTCGGACGCCGAGGCCGACCCGCGTTACGAGCGCTTCTACGTCGAACCGTCCGGTGCCTCGCTGCGCGAGATCACCACCATGGTCGAACGCGGGCATCTGCGCGCCACGATCGACCAAATCCTGCCGCTATCAGAGATCGCGAAGGCGCATCGGCTCAGCGAATCCGGACGGGTGCGCGGCAAGATAGCGCTGGTTGCCTGGAACCCGCCCGAGGAACGCGCTACCGGCCGCGCCGGCGCGGGATTATTTGCGTAGCGCGTGCACTACGTCGGCGTGCAGGGCGTCGGCGCGTGCGGTCAGCTCGTCGATGCGGAGCAGCACGGGCGCGAAGCGATCGCCCTCGGCCGCGGGCAGTGACATCACGTTGATCTCGATGTTGAGCTGCGAGCTGGCCGCGGCCGCACGGCAGGCGTCGGCGGCGGCACCGATATCGGTGATCACGTTCGGGTTTCCGATCGGGAACAGTTCCGTGGCCAGCGACAGCACCTCGTCGGCCTCGTCGACGACCGCGGACGGGACGCGGGCGGCTTCGAACAGCGCGGCGTTGATCGCCGCGGTACGGGCGGCGCGTTCCTCCACAGTGTCCTTGGGCAGCTTGTAGGCGGCGCCGACGGCCGTGAACGCGGCGGCGTCGGCGTCGGCGAGCGCCAGGGCCCGCTCGCGGGCGGCGTCGGCGGCCTCGATGATGCGGTCGACCACGGGGCGGTTGTCCGCGTCCTTGGCCCGGGTGGTGTAGCGAGCCACCATCGCCACCAGCGCGGCGGCCTGCGCGGCGTGCAGCGCGGCCACCGCGCCGCCGCCCGGCGCCGGAATCTTGGCGGCCAGATCGTTCAGGTACTGCGCGAGGTTGACCTCGCCGAAGGACGGCGCAGTGTCCGTGGACGACGTGCTGGGCTGCGACACGGGGATGTTGCCTTTCGTTCTCGGCGAGAGTGGGACTACGGGTAGACGCTACCTCGTCGCACCGGCGGATCCGGCCGCGACCACACCTCTGGCGGCCATTCCCGGCTGGCCGGTGCGCGGGCGCCGCGTAGTCGCCGTTATGTTGAGTGCCATGCGGATCGGATTGAGCATCAACTACTCGGGGGGCTTCAAGGAGGCGGCGGCCGAAGTCGCCGACCTCGAGCGGGCGGGTCTGGACATCGTGTTCGTCCCCGAGGCGTACTCGTTCGACGCGGTGAGCGCACTCGGCTACCTGGCCGCCAAGACGACGCGTCTGGAGCTGGCCTCGGGCATCCTGCAGATCTACACACGCACCCCGAGCCTGACCGCGATGACCGCGGCGGGCCTGGACTTCGTCTCTGACGGCCGCTTCCTGCTCGGCCTTGGTGCGTCGGGTCCGCAGGTGATCGAGGGCTTCCACGGGGTGCCCTACGATGCGCCGATCGGCCGCACCAAGGAGCTGGTGGAGATCTGCCGGAAGGTGTGGCGGCGCGAGCGCCTGGAGTACCAGGGCAAGCACTATCAGATCCCGCTGCCCGCCGGGCAGGGGACCGGTCTGGGCAAGCCGCTCAAGCTGATCAATCATCCCGTCCGCGAACGTATTCCGGTGCTGCTGGCCGCGCTCGGGCCGAAGAACGTGGAGCTCGCCGCCGAGATCGCCGAGGGCTGGCAGCCGATCTTCTTCCTGCCGGAGAAGGCGCGGGATGTGTGGGGCGATTCGCTCGACGCGGGCCTGGCCAAGCGTGACCCCGCCCTCGGCGACCTCGACGTGTTCGCCGGTCCGGCGCTGGCCATCGGGGACAACGTCGAACCGCTGCTGGAGTTCGTGAAGCCGCACTTGGCGCTCTACATCGGCGGCATGGGCGCCAAGGGGAAGAACTTCTACCACGCCTTGGCCACGAAGTACGGCTACGGGGCGGAGGCCGACCGCATCCAGGAGCTTTACCTGGCCGGTGCGAAGGAGGCCGCGGCGAAGGCCGTCCCGGACGCGCTGGCGCGGGACATCTCCCTGGTCGGCCCGGCGGGCTACGTCAAGGAACGGGTCGCGGCCTTCCGGGAGGCGGGCGTCACGGTCTTGAACGTCGTGCCGATGGCGGGCACCGCCGCTGAGCGGGTCAAGCTGATCGAGCAGCTGCGCGAACTGGTGTGAGCGGAGCGTCGCCGCCGTCGCCGGGTGCGACGGCGGCGACCGCCCTGGTCAGCTCTGCCGCAGCGCCGCGAGCGCGGCGTCCAGCGTGGAATGTAGCGCGAACACCTGGTCCAGGCTGGTCATCTTCAGCTGGCGGCTGGTCGCTGGGCCTTCGGCGACCACGGCGATCGCGGTCGTGGTGCCCGCACGTTGATGGGCGGCGACGAGCGTCGCCATGCCCGCCGAGGCGAGGAAGCTGACCGCGGTGAGGTCGATGATCAGGGCCGCTGGCTTCCCACTGAGAATGGCCTCGATCGCGTTCTCCAGGGCGGGGGCTGTCGCCAGATCGACCTCCCCGGCCACCGTCAGCACCGTCGCGCCGTCGTGCGCCGCGACCGTGGTGGTCATCGTGTCCGCGAGGGGATACGCGTCTCCGGAAGTGTTGGTCACCCCTTCACAACACACAAATCGCGGCAGATTCGCAACATTTGAGTGTTCATAGAGCTACCTTGTTCGCCGATCGGCCTGCCCGGACGGCGGCTGCGCCGCCAGGACCCGTCGATGACTCTGCGTGAGCGGGTGGCCTCGCCGATGAGCATGGGAACGCTTCCGCCGGCTCGGCCAGTGACGCGCGGACGTAGGTCAAGGTGGCCGAGCCGTCCGCTCGCCGTCGCCGTACTCGCGCTATCCGCGAGCGCACTCAGCGTCGGCAGCGCCTCCGCGGCTGCTGCTACAGCCGCCCCCGTGTTGGGCTCGGTGGAAGTGTGTGCCCCCATCCCGGTCGGCCCGTTCGAGATCAGCCTCTGCCCGTAACCGGCAAGCCCGAGTTGCACGCGGCGGTGGCGAGGCCGTACATGGTGAGGCAGGATTCCTGGTTTCCAGTTCGGAGTCGTCACCGCCGCGCAGCATGCGCAGCAAGATCGACCTGGTAATGGGGTGTCCCACCGTCCGCCGAGGCCTCCAGCGACGGATGCTCATCGCCCCTGCACGATGCCCGAAGGTTCGTCGTGGCGGACGAACCGATGGCTGTGCCTTCTCGTTGCTGCCGCGCACCCAGGGGATGCGGCGACTGCGCCAGTTGTCCCCTCGTTGCGGCAGTTCCTGGCCACGGCCGCCCGTACAGACCGTAGGGTTGGCGACGGTGCCCTTTCCCAGCGACAGCAGGCAGGAGTATGTGATGCCGCCGAACAACGGGACCCGTCGTCCGACACAGGAACGCGCCAAGGCGACCAAGGAGCACATTCTCGACACTGCCGCACGCCTGTTCGGCGAACACGGGATCGCCAACACCTCGACCAACCGGATCGCCGCCGAGGCCGGAGTGAGCGTCGGCACCGTCTACCGACACTTCACCGACCGCACGGTCATGGTGGAGAAGCTGATCGAGCGGCTGCTGGAAAATGCCGAACAACGCTTCACTCAGCGCGTGTTCGGCCTCGCCGAGCAAACCACCGCGGAGCTGGTGGCGTCCATTTTGGAGGTCATCACCGACGAGTTGATGGCCAACGCCCAGTTGATACGCGCGATCTCGGCAGGAGTCCCGTTCTACGACACCGGCATCCCCGAGCTCGAACTCCGCCTGCGTCTTTTCGCCAAGGTGGCGGTGATCCAGCTCCTCGGCCCCGGCGACGACCACAAATACGACGTCATGAGCATCGTGTTGATCAACACCGGCATCGCGGCAGCACTCCGCGCGTCAGTGCTCGAGATCGACAACCAGCAACGTACACAGGCCCTCGCCATCACCGCGCGTGCGGTTGCGGCATGGATCGAATCCGAACGCACGCGGGACTCGGCATGACGCAGGACGAATGCGGAACGATCGGCGCACCGTCAGGTCGCACAACACCCGGCCTCCCAGGCCGCCGGGCAGGAGCGAGTACGTGCGGCCGCCGATGAAGTCGACTCGTCGTCCGGCACAAGAACGCGCGAAGGCGACCCGGGAACACATCCTCGCTACGGCCGCGCGCCTGTTCGGGGAACGCGGGATCGCCAACACCTCGACCAACCGGATCGCCGCGGAGGCCGGAGTGAGCGTCGGCACCGTCTACCGCCACTTCGCCGACCGCACGGTCATGGTGGACGAGCTGCTGGAAAGGCTGCTGGAAAATATCGAACAGCACCTCGTTCGCAGCGTGTCCGCCACCGCTGGCAAAACCGTTCTGGAACTGGCCGTCACCATCCTCGAGGCCATCACCGACGAATTGGTGGCCAACGCCTCACTGGTGCGAGCGCTTGCGGGCGGGCTGGCGTACTACAACAGCGGTCTCCCGGAATTCGAACCACGCCTGCGGGCGCTACTGAAAGTTCTGGTAATTCAGGTACTCGGCTCCGGCAATGAAGAAGCCCACGACGTGATGGCGTTCGTTCTGATCAACATCGGTTTCGCGGCGGCGGTCCGCGCCGCACTACTCGATGCTGACACCAGCGAGCGCAAGGAAGTCATCGTCATGACCGCCCGTCTGATCGCGGCAGCCGCTGAAGCCGAGATCGAGGCATCGACAAGCCTCGGATAACCGCCACGCACTATCGGTCACCGGAGCGGCAACTCTGTGGGTCGCCGAAAGGTACTGTCCCACATTCGATAACGGCATCGGGCCTGGAGCTGAGCCGGGCTGGCCTCCGGCTGTGATCGCGACCTTCGTACAACTCACAGAACTTCGGCACACTCGAATACGAGGCAGGCGTGTCGAAATGGCCTGGTTCGCGAATCGCGGTTCACACGGCGTCGACCCGGGTATCGGGTTGGCTGCGCTTGCTGAACGTACGGGCGACGAGCGCCGAACGCAGCTGCCACCAACCAGACGTGGCGGTGGGGTCGAGTCCGGTGAGCTGGGCGATGCGCCTGAGCCGATAGTCGACGGTGTTGGTGTGGATGTGCAGCGAGCGAGCCGTGCGTTGGCGATTGAGGTTGTTGCTGATATGGCTGCGCAATGTTTGGAGCAGTTCGGGGTGATCGCCGAGGGGGTCCAGCAGCGACTCGAGAGTTTCACGAGCCGGACCCGGCCGGGTCAGCTGGTATTCCAGCGCCAAATCGGCGAAGCGGTACAGGTTGGGAGGACCTTGCAGCCGCCGCACCATATCGAGCAGTTCGTGAGCGCGATCGGCTGCAGCGGGTACCCCGGCGCCCGACGCGGTAACGACGGCCGCTGTCACGGGCACGCGCGCGGCCGCCGACAGCTGAGCGAGCAGTTCGTCGAGGTGCTCGTCGCTCAGCGTCGCAGTCGGGATCAGGATCGTCCCACCGTCCACACTGAGCAACGCGAGCGCGTTCTCGCCGCAGCGAATAGCGAGTTCGGCCTGGAGGCGGCGCAGTTTGCGGCGGGCTACGACCTTGCTGTCGAGCATCGGATGCTGCTCGTCCGGGTGTTTTGGAATATCCACTGCCAGAACGGAGTACTCGTCGGCGATGCCTAGTCCGCATTCGCGGGCCATTGTTGCGGTGGTGTGTCCCGCCAGCAGCGCGGAGGTGAGAGTGTGGACGGCGGTGTGGTGCTCACTGACCGCAGCCTTGTGCTCACTGACATAGGCGCGGGCGACTGTCGCGCTCATAATGTCGAGCATCTCGACCACCAGTTTCGCGCCGTCCACCAGATTGTTGCAGTCCTTCACCGTCGCGTTCGAGAAGATGAGATCCATACCGACCTTGAATCCTTCATGGATGGAATGCAGGATCGTGTCGATCGGCACGCCTTCCCGGGCCCAACCGGCGGCCGCTTCGGCCAGCCGGTCGGTCTGCGCCGGAATATCCTGCCCGTCCAGCATGCTGACAGACAGCTCGAGACAGACCTGGGTGATGGCAGTGACATCACCGGTGATGATGTCACCGGGCAGCGTGGCGCAGGTTGTCACGTTGTCGATGAAGTGCCCGACCAGCTGCCGAGACACCCCCTCCACGTCCTGTACGGGCAATGACACCGGTTTGCCCGAGACGGTCAACCCATTCCGGAGTGCCCCAGTGGTTGTCATCGTCGACTCCATTCCGCCTAGTTGCTGCGGTTCTTCCGGCCGATGGTCCGGTCCGCAGCCGCGCGAGGCCGCGGATTCCCGCGGCGAACGCGATTGACCTGTAGCCCTTGATCGGTCGGGATCCAACGATAAGGTGATCTCGGGCTCAGCTTCTACTCCTCATTGCCCGACCGCTCGATGTCGGTGAATCATGGCGGTGATCTGCGCCGAAGGCCATTCGTGACAGCGTTCGAAGATATCCGTCAATGGTTCTGCGAGACAGTTGCTCACTTTTTGCGCTGCGCTCACGGGCCGGTTGATCAGGGCTGAATGCCCGATTCAGCCGATCGGCATGCACTCCTGGGGTTACTGGCAGGGCGCGCTGACATGGTCTTGACCGGTCCTGGCTGCGGGGCTCAGGGAGTGTCGGGGAGTCGAGCAGCTCGTACTTCGGCGTCGAGCCATGCGCCGATCATCTGCGCGGTCATCGCGATGGCCTCGCGGCGTTCGTGGTCGTCGACCTCCAGGGCCGTTGTGCGCAGTACCGCCGCGAAGCCGGTATTGATCAGCACGTATGTCATCATGTCGTACTTGTGATCGTCGCCGGGGCCGAGGAACTGGATCAACAGCACCTTGACCAGTAGACGCAGACGCGGTTCGAATTCCGGGATGCCGCTGCTGTGGAACTGAACTCCGCCGACCAGCGCGCGCACCAAGTACGCGTGGGCTACCAACTCTTCGGTGAACAGTTCCAGCATCTCGGTGAGTACCTGCGGAGCCGAGGGGAGCAGCTGCGGAGTCGGGCGCTGCGACAAGTCGGACACCCAATGGGTGAAACGCCGCTCTGTGTTCTCGAGAAGGCGCTCGAGCAGTTCATCGACGATGGCGGCCCGATCGGGAAAATACCGATAGACCGTGCCGATGCTCAACCCGGCCGCCGCCGCGATCCGGTTCGTCGAGGTTTCGCCGATTCCACGCTCACAGAACAACCGTGCCGCGGTGTCGAGTATCTGCTCCCTGGTTTCCTTCGCCCGCTGCTGGGTCGGGCGACGGTGCTGTGGGGCGGCCTTCTGCGGCATCACACTTCCCTGCCTCGGGGTGAAAACTGAGCTTTACTCATTTCACTGTAGTTGTCGAATACCACTGCCGCTTGGGGTAGCTTGTTAGGCCACTGAATTCACGGCCGACAGCGCGGGCACAGCTGACCGCAGCGGCGCGCGACAGAGGCCATTGGCGGGCCCACGGAGGTGCGGATGGCGGCTGGTCGGGTGCCCAGAGGTCGGCTGGTGCGCGGGAGTCGGGTGGGCCGGCTGGTCGCGGGCCAGGCTGTGCGTGGGGTCGGGACTCGGTTGTCGATGATCGGTCGGCCGCACGAAGCCCGGCAAATACTCGCAGAGCGGTCCGCTCTGCAAGCCGCGCAGCAAATGGTCACTGTGCTCGGCGGCATGAAAGGCGCGGCGATGAAGCTGGGTCAGATGCTGTCGGTGCTCGATGTCGACCTCGTCCCGGAATCACACCGTGAACTGTTTCGGGTCAAGCTCGCCGAACTTCGAGATCGCGCACCGGAGGTTCCGTTCAGGGCGATGCGGAAGGTCATCGAGGATGATCTCGGGCCGATGTCGCGAGTGTTCGCCGATTTCGACGAGATGCCGGTGGCCGGTGCCTCGATCGGCCAGGTGTATCGGGCGAGGTTGCACGACGGGCGCATGGTCGCGGTGAAGGTGAAATACCCCGGGGTGGACGAGGCCGTCCAGGCGGACATGCGTAACTTGCAGTTGTTCGCCAAGCTGTGGAGATCCGTGCTGCCCAGCGCGGCAGACGCCGCCGTGCTGGAAGAGATCGCCCGCAACATCGGCAGTGAACTCGACTACCTCCGCGAAGCGCGGACCCAGCATGCAGTCGCGTCGCGTTTCCACGATCATCCTTTCATCACCGTCCCCGACAGCATCGGAGAACACTGCGCCCACCACGTTCTCGTGACAGACTTCGTCGAAGGGAAGCCCTTCCAGGAGATTCAAGCTTTGCCCGGGACCGACCGCGATCGGATCGGTGAGCTGATCTACCGCTTCTACATCAATTCGATATTCTCCGACTACGAGTTCTGCGGCGACCCGCATCCCGGCAACATCCTTCTGGAGAGGGACGGTCGCCTCGCCTTCGTGGATTTCGGGCTCTATCACCGGATTGATCCCGCCGACGCCGAATTCGAGCGTGCGTCCCTGCTGGCCGCCGGTGAACACCGGGCCGGGGATTTGCACCAGGCGTGGGTCGGACGCGGCATCATCGACCCGGACGCGGGCGTCACCCCGCAGGAATGCCTGGAATACGTGTGGGCCGCCTCGGGTTGGCATCTGCTCGACGAGGAGATCACGATCACCCCCGAACTCGCCACCGGGGCAGTGGTGCTCGCCGTCGACCCGAGGGCGGCCGAATTCCGGGGTGTACGGCATCAGCGGCTGCCGGCCGAGCACGTGTTCTCGAGGCGTGCGGACCTGTTCACCTTCGCGGCACTCGGTCAGCTCGAGACGACCAACAATTGGCATCGACTGGCCCGTGAGTGGCTTTACGGCGAGCCTCCGGCAACCGATATCGGGCGGGCGACGGCGCGGTGGCGCGCCGGGCGACTGTCGGATCCACCTTCCCGCTGCTGACCAGGTCATCGCCGCGCTACGGAGAAGTTGACCGGCCTCTCGATTCATCCTCGCCGATGTTCCTGGCGGGCCGCGAGTATTGGCTGACTGCCGTGGCGTCGATCAGACGGAGTCGCGCTGGACCGCAGCGACCGTGTCAGGCTGTCAGGCGGTTCTTCGTCACCGGACGCGGGTCGACTTCCGCACGTCTCAGTACCGCCGCGGCCGAGTCGAGCGCGCTGTCCTGCGCGAGGATGCTCTCGTAGAGGCGCGATAGCGCGCGGCCGGGTTCGACCCCGAGCTCAGTATCCAGGCGCTGTCTGGTCCGATGGAACAGATGCAGGGCCTCGGACTGGCGGCCGGTGCGGTAGAGCGCCAGCATCAGCAGTTCACACAGGTGCTCGCGCGATGGGTCGGCCGCGACGAGCCGTTGCAGTTCGACGATGGCCTGGCGGTTGTTACCGAGCAACAGGTGCGCGCTGACCAGATCCTCCCAGGCCAGGATGCGCTGCTCCTCGAGGAAGGCGGCGGCGGATCGGCATCGTTCGCCGGCGTGGGTGTTCAGCAGTGCCGGCCCGCGCCACAGCCGCAGTCCCTGCTGCAGTGACCGCAGCGCGCGCACCGGATCGACGGCCAGGTCGCTGAATCCACGCGTGGTGTATTCGAGGAACCGGTTGGCATCCACGGCATCGCGTGGAATGTCGAGCACGTAGCCGTTCTGCACCGCACGCAACTCAATCGGTTCCCCGATCCCGTCCGTGCATTTCTCCATTGTCTTTCGGATGCGCGTCGCCTGCGCCTGAATTGCGTTTCGTGGATTCTTGAGCAGCTCGCCCGGCCACAATTCTTCGGTGAGCTCGTTGTAGTAGACGGTGTTCCCCGCCTTGAGGGCGAGAACGGCCAGCATCGATCGGATCTTGCTGGCCCGCAATTCTGTTCGGCTGTCGGCGGTGACGAGGGAAATGGACCCGAGTATATCGATGTGGACGGCGCCGGTGTGTCGCACATCGTCCCGTGCGGTGGTGGCGGATGCGTCCCAGGACAGACTGAGCGCCATTGGTGAACCTCTCTTACTCGACATTTCCCCTGGTGAGAACGATTCTAATGACGGGTCACAACTATCGCACAGAGGGCATTGTGGTTATTTGTCACCATTGTCGCAGCGCCGGAATGTGGCCACACGACACCGAGTGGTGTGTCAGTAGCTCGTCAGTGGTTTCGTCAGCGTTGTGGGTCAAGGTCGGATTGTTTATGAGACATCCGTAGCCGTTGACTGCGACATTGGAGTATTTGTGACAGCGCAAGTTTTCCTGCTGGAGTGCATCGCCGATTCGTGGCTGGATGGAAAAAGTGAAGGACTGTCCGTGGACACGCCGCTGCTGGAACTGAACATCATCTCTTCTGCCGAAGTGTTCGATTTGGTGCATGCCATTCAGGCGGAATTCGGGATTGTCATTCCGCTCCAGGAGGTCAGGCCGGAGAATTTCCGGTCCGTCGCGGTTATCGCGGACATGATCGAGCGCTTTCGCAGGAAGTAGGGGACATTCGATGGCTGAAACTACAGCGGCGGTGGATTCGGTGTCCGAGGTGGTCATCGCGACGGCCATGCGGCATACGCATTACCGGCGCGACCAACTCGATCCAACGGCCGATCTCGAGGGCGAGCTGGGTATCGACTCGGTTGTGCTCGTCGCGATCATCGGGGACGCGGCGAAGCAATTGGCCCTGCCCGCCAATCTCACCTCCGACATCTCGGTCACCACCCTGGGCGCGCTGATCGGGGAACTGGAAACCTACGCCGACCGTGCGGCCACCGATGCGGCGCCGCCGGACCCCCGCACGTTCGCCGAGCCGGAGCTGGAGCCGGCGATCGGCGAGGTGGATCCGATCGGGCCTGCGGGAATCACGGCCTGGGATGGCCGCTCGATGCGCGACTTCCTGGTCAGCGACGAACGTGACCTGTTCGCCAAGGCTGCGGAGTTCGCCGCGCATCGCCGTGATCGCGAAGCCGAGCGCCTGTACTGGTATGGCATGCCGCTGCGGTCGCGGTGCACCAACCGGGCCCGGATCTACGACGAAATCTCCGGTCGCACTCGCGAATTCCTGATGTTCGGCTCGAACAACTATCTCGGCCTGGCCAACCATCCGCAGGTCGTCGACGCGATCTGCGCCGCCACCCGGGAATTCGGTGCCACCAATACCGGGTGCCGCATCATCGGCGGAACCAACCACCTGCACAAGGAACTCGAGCGCAGGCTCGCCGCCTTCAAAGGGCGCGAGGCCGCAATCGTGTACCCGGGCGGCTACGCCGCCAACCTGGGCGCGATCTCGGCGCTGGTAGGGGCCAAGGACGCGGTCATCGTGGACAAGCTCAACCACATGAGCATCGTCGACGGCTGGAAACTATCCGGCGGGCTGCGCCGGATCTACCGCCACAACGATATGGCACACCTCGAGAGCGTCCTGGATCGGTGCGCCGAGCAGGCCCGGGGGATGCTGATCGTCACCGACGGCGTATTCAGCATGCACGGCGATATCTGCGAGCTGCCGCAGATCGTCCGCTTGGCCCGGTCCTACGGTGCGCGGGTGCTGGTCGACGACGCGCACGCCACCGGGGTCCTCGGGGCCCGGGGCACGGGCACGGCCGAGCACTTCGGCCTGAAGGGTGAGGTCGATCTGGAACTCGGCACGATGAGCAAGACCCTGGCGGGAATGGGCGGCTTCGTCGTCGGCGACGAGGAGGTGATCGATTACCTGCGCTTCTACTCCAACTCGTATGTGTTCGCCGCGACCATCCCGGCCGGTGTCGCGGCGGGACTGATCGCCTCTCTCGACGTGATGGAGCGCGAGCCGGAGCGAATCACCATGCTGTGGAACAATATTCGCAGCCTGACCGGGTACCTCATCGATGCCGGATTCGACCTGGAACGTACTCGGAGCGCGATCTTGCCGATCGTCGTCGGCGACGAGCGCCAGGCCATGGAGATGGGCCGTGCGGTTCGGGCGCGCGGATTGTTCTGCCAGACAGTGGTTTTCCCCGGCGTCCCGCTCGGCGAGGCCCGGCTGCGCGTCAGCGTCACCTCCGAGCACACGCCGGAGGATCTGGCCCTTGCGGCCCAGATCTTCATCGACGCGGGGCGGGAAACCGGGGTACTGCCGTGAGCGACCGCGTCATCTGCCTGCCGGATATCGATTCCGACGAGCACGCGGCTCGTCCGGCGCTGCTCGGGCGGACCACGCTCACCTACGGTGAGCTCGCCACCGCGGTGCACGCGGTGGCGCACCGGCTGCGCGAACTCGGTGCCGCGCTGGGTGATCGCGTGGTCATCTGGATGGACAAACGCCCGGAGTACGTCCAGACCATGCTGGGTGCGCTGCACCGCGGGTGTGCGTATGTCGCCGTCGACGGCGCGCACCCGGTGAGTCGGCTGACGACGATCGTCGAGGACACCGAACCGATCCTGCTCGTCACTGACGAGCGGCACCTGCCCCAACTCGCGAGTCTGGAACTGCCGGACTCGGTCCGCACGGTGGTGGTCGTCGACCAAGTCGGCGACGCTGTCGTGACGGTGCGGACGGTCAGCTGGTCGAACTTCGTCGCCGGCGCCGAGGCGATCCGGGTGCCGCGCGCGGCGATCACGCCGTCCAGCCTGGCCGCGATTCTCTACACTTCCGGGTCCACCGGGACGCCGAAGGGAGTGCAGATCTCCCATCGCAACCTTGGTGCGTTCATCGACTGGGCATGCGCCGAGCTGGCCGTGGGCGCCGCGGACGTTTTCGCCAACCATGCCTCGTTCAACTTCGACCTCAGCACATTCGACCTGTTCGTCGCCATATCGGTCGGCGCGGCGATGTGGATCATCGAGGACGAGCAAGCGCGTGATCCTGCGGCGCTGTCCGCCGGCATCCGCGAACACGGTGTCACCGTGTGGTATTCGGTGCCGTCGATCCTGACCCTACTGACGGCGTGCGGTGCGCTGGTGCCCGAGACCGTCCGCGGCCTGCGCTATGTGCTCTTCGCCGGTGAGGTATATCCGAAACCTCGACTGGCCGAACTCGCGCTGCTGCTGCACGAGCAGACACAGCTCTACAACCTGTACGGACCCACCGAGACGAACGTGTGTACCTACCACCGGGTGACCGCCCAGGATCTGGCCTGTGACGAGCCGTTGCCGCTCGGGCTAGCGGTGGGCGATGTCAAATTGCTGATCGTCGACGAGGACGGGCTGCTGATCGACGGGCCCGACGCATTCGGCGAGCTAGTGGTCGAAGGCGATTGCGTCACCCCAGGATATTGGCGGCGGGAGCGGGAACCTATGGCAGAGCAGCATCGGCAGCGCCGCCACCCGACCGGCGATCTCGTGAGTTGCGTCGACGGCCACATCATCTATCGCGGACGCAAGGACCGGATGGTGAAACTGTCCGGGTACCGCACCGAACTCGGCGAGATCGAATCGGTGATCGTGCGGCACTCCTCGATCGACGAGGCGGCGGCGATCGTCGCCGCGGAAGGCTCGACCGCGCGGCTCGTGGTTTTCTACACGATCCGAGCCGGCGCGCCGGAGCCGACGCTCATGGACTTGAAACGTCATTGTGCCGAGCACTTGCCTCGATACATGCTGCCGCGCAAGGCGATCCGCGTAAAAGCGTTGCCGCGCAATACCAACGGCAAGATCGACTATCGGCGACTCGCCGGGTGAGCAAGACCATGCCGACGGTGCCACTCGTACTCCGCACGCAACGGCCGGCGCTGGACCCGAGGGGTCTGTGGTTCTCCGGTGTCGACGCACGGCCGGCGGCTGTCCGGCTGGTGTGCTTCGCCCACGCGGGCGGCGCACCGTCGGTTTTCCGGGACTGGCCGGATCATCTGGGCCCGGATGTCCATGTCGTTGCGGTGTTGTTGCCCGGGCGCGGACTTCGCTTGTGGGAGCCGGCCTCGACCGATATCCGGGCGCTGGCGCGCGAGGTCGCCACGGCGCTGATCGAGCAGGGCTTCCTCGACCGCTACGCGTTCTTCGGGCACAGCATGGGCGCCCTGCTGGCGTACGAGGTGGCTTGCGTGCTGCGCGAGCGAGGTGCGCCCGCGCCCGCGCACCTGTTCGTCTCCGGCAGCCGGGCCCCGCATCTGTACGGGACTTCACTCGGCGCCGAACTGTCCGATGACGAGCTCCTGGCTTGGGTGCGCGAGCTGGGTGGTCTACTCGGTTCCGGTGCGAGATCACAGTTCGATCGCCGACTTCCAACCCTGCGCGCGGACCTGCGTGCGTGCGAGACCTACCGGCCGCAACCCCGGCCGCCGCTGGATTGTCCGCTGACCGTGTACTCCGCTGCGGGCGATCTCATCGCCGACGAGGAGCAGACCGGCCAGTGGCGTCGGTACACCACGGGCTCGATGCGCCGCGGGTATTTCCTCGGCGGTCATTTCTATCTCGTCGGCCCGCATCGGTTCAGCCTGCTCCGCCGGCTGCGGGATGACCTCGCCGGCTACACCTCCACCCCCGGATCGACGGCCCCCACCGTCGATCGCCGAAGGATGCACCGATGAAATTCTCCACGCTGACCAAAGCGAATGCCGCAGGCAGCCTGCCGCTGCTGTTGTCGCTGGCCAGGCGCTTTGCCACCCCGCTGTACAGAGCGAGCTTTCTGGTCGCGGCGCTGGACCAAGGTGTGCTGCAACAACTCGCCGGCGGCGCGCGCGATGTCGACGCCCTCGCCGACGCCGTCGGAATCATGGGTGACCGTCGGCTGTTGCGCGCCTGGCTGGATCTGGGCGTGCGGCTCGGCGAGCTCGGTATCTCCGACGGTCGCTATCGGTTGGCGAGCCGCCGGGCCAGAGCCCTGGCCCGGCCCCGCAACGACGCGGTCGCCGCGGCGCTGGAAGAGCTGGTGCGCTTTCATCTTCCGGTCCTGCTGAACGCGCCCGCCATGGTGCGCAGCGGCACCAAGCTGACGATGTCGGATCAGGACGGCTCGATCATCGCCCGTTCCAGCCGGATCGTGCAGCCGTTCCTCGAGGAAGCGGTTGAAAGCGTGCTGCCCCGCACCGGCCCGGTCAGCCTGTTGGAAATCGGTTGTGGCAGTGGGGTGTACGTGCGCCACGCCGCATCGCTCAATCTCGAGCTGACCGCCGTCGCCATCGACTATCAGGCCGAGGTCGCCGCGGCAGCCGCCGCCAATCTGGCGCAGTGGGGATTGGCGGATCGCGTCGAGGTCACGCGAGCCGATGTGCGGGAGTTCGCCTGCTCGGAACTGTTCGACATCGTCACGATGCACAACAACATCTACTACTTCACGGCGGACGAACGCACCGAGCTGCTCGCGCGCGTGCGGTCGCTGCTGAAACCCGATGGGCGACTTCTGCTCACCAGCGCGTGCAAGGGCGGAAATCTCAGCACCGAAGTGCTGGGTCTGTGGTTCGAGTTCGCCGACTTCGGCGGCCCGCTGCCCGATTCCACCGAGCTGGCCCAGCAGTTCGAGGACTCGGGCTTCGTCGATGTCGAGGTACGCCGTCTGATTCCCGGTGAGCAGTTCTGCTCGTTCGTCGGCCGCAATCCGTCCTCATCGAACACCGACGCCGAGGAGCGCCTGTCATGACTGCTACCCGACAGACCGCGCATGACCTGATCGTCGTACTCGGCGAACCGGTGGCCGCAGACCCGGAATCACTGGGCGGCAAAGGAGCTCGCCTCGATGAAATGATGCGGGCCGGGCTGCCGGTGCCGCCGGCCTTTTGCCTCACCACCGAATTGTTCGATCGTTTCCGGCGCGAGATCGGCCTCGATGCCCAAGCGCTGGCGGGCGAGCCCGGCGCCGTCAGAGCCCGGGTGCTGACCGCCGAGATTCCCGCGGATATCAGCGACGCCATCCTCGACGCCTATGCGGCACTCGGCGCGCGGCGGGTCGCGGTGCGGTCCTCGGCCTGCCGCGAGGATTCGGCCGCGCAGTCCTTCGCCGGACAACATGACACCGTGCTGAATATCTCCAGCGCCGCAGGCGTTCTCGATGCTGTCAAGGCGTGCTGGGCCTCGCTGTGGTCGGACCGGGCGGCCGTCTACCGGGGTGCCGCCGATGCCGGATCAATCGCCGTGGTGATCCAGCAGATGGTCCAGGCAGAGGCGGCCGGTGTGCTGTTCACCCGGGACCCGATCAGCGGGCGCACCGACCGCTTCGTGGTGGACGCGGTGTGGGGGCTCGGCGAGGGACTCGTTTCGGGACGGGTGAGCGCCGACTCGTTCACGGTGGATCCGGCCGGGTCACGCGTGACCGACCAGAACGTCCGCTACAAGGTCGCCAAGACTGTGTCGGTGGCACCGGGCATCGTGGAGCTGGTCAAGGTTCCCGAGGAGCTGCGCGGCGTCGCGTGCCTGTCGCAGGAGCAACTGACCGGGCTCGCCGCACTGGCGGTGCTGGTGCGCGAGCGGTACGGCGCCGAGCAGGACATCGAATGGGCGGTAGCGGGCGGTGCGCTGTATCTGCTGCAGACGCGTCCCATCACTGTGGCGCCACCGCAGCCCATGCGCCGCAGCCCCTACCGGGATCCCCAGCCCGAAGCCGTGCAGCAGGGCACCCTGTGGTCGCGGATGGACATCGGTGAGATCTTCACCGGAGTCATGACGCCGCTGGGCATTTCGTTCGCCGAGTACTACCAGTACAACGTGCACAGCGATTGTGTGCGGGCGACCGGTATTCGCGATACCGGCGACATCGCCGTGCAGATGGGGTACCTCCAGGGTTATGTCTACCTGAACATCTCCTACACCAGCTACCTGCTCAGCCAGAGCCTCGGGACCAAGGACGAGAAGCGCATCACGGCGCGCTTCGCTAGCGAGGACGTCGACCAGGCCGCCTACCGGAATCCCTTCGGCAGCTACCGGACCGGTGTCCCCACCGCCAAATCGACGGCGTTCTGGGGCAAGGCGACCGTGACCGAGCTGCGAGATATGCGCAAGCGCGCCCGCCAGATGGTCACCGCGCGGGTGCGCGAGTTCGACCGGGCCCGCGGCCTGGACCTGACCGCGCTCGACCGCCGCGCCCTGCACACCGAAATGCAGCGCCGCCTGACGTTCTTCCACGATATGCATGTCGGCTACATGCCGTACTTCATCAACGCGTTCACGCTCTACGGCGCGCTCGAGATGATGTGCGGCAGTTGGCTCGGCGCGGCGGGGGAGCGGTTGCAGAACCGCTTGAAGACAGACATGTCGAACCTGCGTACTGTCGCGTCCGCGCGCGAAGTGTGGGAGCTCGCCCAAATCGTGCGCCAGCGCCCGAGGGTGCATCGGATCATGACGTCCGGTTCGGTCGCGGACGTCGTCGAACGCCTGCGCGCCGACCAGGTGGGCCGGGTGTTCTGGAAGGCGCATATGGAGCCGTTCCTGCGGGAGAACGGCGCGCGGGCGCAGCAGGAGATGGAGCTCACCCATCCGCGCTGGATCGACGATCTGTCCTACGTGGTCAAGATGATTCGCCGCTACGCCGAGGATGGGTTCTGCTTCGACGACGCCATCGAATCCACCCCGGACCCCCGCGCCGACGAGACGGACGCGGCCATGAGACGGCTGCCGCGGATCAAACGCCGTGCGCTGAAATCCGTGATCTCGCTCTATGAGAAGTGCAGCTCCCTGCGCGAGATCGCCCGGATGTCGATGATCACGTCGGTGTGGCTGGTTCGCGAGGTCGTCTACGAGGTGGGCGTCCGGTTGGCCGCGGCGGGGGTGTTGCGCTCGCTCGACGAGGTCGCCTACCTCGACTTCACCGATATCCTGCGCTACCTGGCCGGCGAGGACGATCCGCATGAGATCTTCCCTCGCGCAGCGATCGACGAGGCCCGCCGCACGGTTCAGAACTACGCCCGGTTGCCCGCGCCGCCAATGAGTTTCGTCGGCGAATGGGACCCCGGTCAGGCCGTGCGGCCTACCCCGGATGGTGTCGACCTCGAAGGACTCGGCACCAGCCCCGGCACCGCCATCGGGCGCGCCCGCGTCGTGGAGGACCTGGCCTGGCAGGCCGACGAATTACAGGTCGGCGAGATCCTGGTGACGCGGTACACCGACTCCTCGTGGACCCCGCTGTTCGCCATCGCGGGCGGCATCGTCACCGATATCGGTTCGATGCTGTCGCACTCCGCGATCGTGTCGCGCGAATTCCGGCTGCCGTCGGTCGTCAACACCAAACATGCCACCGCCGTGATCAAAACCGGCGACCTGATCATGGTCGACGGCGACCGCGGTGTGGTCCACATCGTCGAGGAGTGAGACGGCCATGCGGAACGAGCCCATAGCGATTGTCGCAATGGCGGGCCTCTACCCAGGGGCCCGTGGCATCGAGGCGCTCTGGCAGCTGCTCGTCACCGCCGAGCCGGCCACAGCGCCTCCGGGTTTGGACGACCTGGACATCGACATCGCCGCATTCCGTATCCCACCGGTCCAGCGCGGCTCGATGAGCAGGATGCAAATACTCATGGTGGAGGCGGCTGGGCAATGCCTCGCCGATGCCGGATATCCGGACCGTCCGCTGCCGAGCGAACGCACTGATGTCGTGGTGGGCACATGTTTCGGGCTCGACCGCCAGTACAAGAACGCACTGCGAATCGAAAGCGCCCGCTACGCCCGGGAACTCGAGCGGGCAGCGGCGGCTGACCACGACGATCGGGTCCGCCGGATCGCGGGTCTGTTCATCGGCGAGTTGCGCACCCGCCTCGCGCATCGTCTCGGCGCCTCGCGCCACGATCGGGTCGGCGAGATGGCGAGCACGATCCCGGCGCGCATCGCGGCGACCTTCCAGCTGCTCGGCCGCACGATCGCACTGGAATCCGCCGACGCGACCTCGTTCGTGGCACTGGAGACCGCGATGACGAACCTGCGCGCGGGCGCCTCCGACGCGGTGCTGGTGGTGACGGGCCAGCGCCGGGAAGGCTCGTTCATCGAGGAAGCCTTGGCCGCAAAGGGTCTCACCACGAGCCAGGATGGGAGCTTCACGTTGTCCGACGGGGTCGGCGCGCTGCTGCTCAAACGGCAATCGACCGCCGTCGCCGATGGCGACCGCATCTACGCCTCGATTCTCGAGTGTGTCCTGCGCCATGAACCCCACCGTGGCGCCTTCCGATACTCGACGACGACGGATGAGCGGTACCTGCTTGCCCAGCAGTGCCATCTGGCCAGCTCGGTGGATCCGGCGGCGGTGCGCTATGTCGAGAACGTAGGACCGGGGATCGCGGCCGTCGGGGCGGCCGACGTCAAGGGGTTCGGCCAGTTGCTCGGTGACGCCGCGCCGGCTTCGGCGGTCTTCGGTAGTGCCATCGATCGGCTCGGCCACACCTTCGCCAATGCCGGCCTTGCCGGTGTCACCAAAGCCGCGCTGGCGCTGCATCACCGCACGGTGCCGCCTCAGCACGCCGGGCTCGCCGGCCCACCCGGTGCGCAATTCCGGATCGCCTCCCGCCGCGAAAGCTGGCCTGCCGAGCCGGAATCCGGGACCAGATACGCGGCCGTGTGTGGGTCCGCCTTGGGCGGCATGCTCAGCTATCTGCTGCTCGAAGGCCACCCAGCACCCAGGTTTGTGACTACTGCGCGCCCCCGCCCGGCAATGAGCACCGAACCGATCGCGATCGTCGGGTTCGGCGGGGCCTTCGCCGGGTCCGCGGACGCGGCGAGCTTCTGGGCCAACAGCCGGTCCGGTCACGGGGGAATCGGCCCGGTGCCCGCGACCGTGCTCGATCGCGACCTGTATTTCGCGCCCGGCGAAATCACGCTCACGCACAGCTATTCCGAGGTCGGTGCGGCCATGCGGATACCGGATCGGCCACCGGCCGCGCTGCGCATCCCCCCGCGCCGCTACGCGGCGATGGACCCCGCACATCGCATCGCACTGTCGGTGGCCGGCGAAACGCTCACCCGGTACGGGCGGGCGGCGGCGCTGCGCGATCGCACCGGTGTCGTGGCGATCGGGAGCACGCTGTGCCTGGCGACGGAGCGCAGGCGGGCCGGCGAGCGGTCGTTCCACGAACTGGAGTCCGCTGCCGCCGATGTCGAGGCCTTCGCAGATCTGCCCGCAGCCGCTCGCACCCGGATTCTCGAGCGGGCACGCCGCGCCTACGCTCCTGGTGCGGAGCCGCTCGTGCCCGCGGACCTGGACGGATGGCTCGCCAGCGGCGTGGCGGGTGTCATTGCGAGCGAATACCAACTGCGCGCTGTCCCCATGGCCGTCGAGGCCGCCTGCGCGTCGGCGCTGGCGGCGCTCGACCTTTCGGTCAGTGCCCTGCGGATGGGCCGCGTCGATTTCGCCCTCGCGGGGGGAGTCGAATTGGCCTGCACACCGCGTGACCTGGTGCTCTGCTCGGCGCTCGGCCTGCTGTCGCATACCAGGATCACCCCATTCGACAGTGCGGCCGACGGATTCAGCCCCGGCGACGGCTGTGCGCTGTTCCTACTCAAACGTCACTCCGACGCGCAGCGCGACGGTGACGAGATCTTCGGCCTGATCCGTGGCGTTGGCGCCGCCAACGACGCGAAATCGCTGATCGCGCCCTCCGTCGATGGCCAGATCAGAGCCATGCGGGCAGCTTTCGCGCAGGTGGACTACGAGCCCGCCGCGGTGGACTATCTCGAGGCGCACGGAACCGGAACCCGCGTGGGGGATCGGGTCGAAATCTCCGCCACGGCAGCTGTTTACGCCGCACCGCAGCGTACTCGCCCGCTGGTGATCGGCTCGGTGAAGGCATTGATCGGCCACACCTTCGCGGCAGCGGGCGGAGCCGGATTGCTGCACGCGCTACAGGCCATGCGCGCGGGCGTGTATCCGTACAACACACACCTGACCACGATCAACCCCGATTTGCCATTGCATGACATCCCCGCGTTGCTGCCTCGGGCGTCGGCTCCGTGGCAGGCGGAATCGGGCAGGCCACGACGGGCGGGTGTGAGCTCCTTCGGCACCGGCGGCATCAACTACCACCTTCTCCTCCAAGAAGACGGGCAGGACCGAGCCAGATGAACTTCGATCTCCCCGCGGACACCGAGGCGATGTGCGCGGCGCTGACCGCATTCGCCCGCCGCGACCTGGGCGGCACCGGAACCTTTTCTCCCCAGGACTTCCGGCGCCGCTGGCAGCTCGCCGGCAGCCAGGGGATCCTCGGCGCGACCGTGCCCGAGGAGCACGGTGGTAGCGGCCTGGATGCCGTGTCGGCGGTCGCGCTGATGGAAGCCCTCGGGTTCGGCACCGCCGATACCGGATTCGGCTTCTCGGTGGCGGCACACCTGTTCGCCTGCCTGATGCCGATCGTCGAATTCGGCACTCCCGAGCAGCAGTCGTACTGGCTGCCGCGGTTGAGTTCCGGGGAATTGATCGCGGCGCACGCCATCACCGAACCCGAAGCCGGTTCCGATATTTTCGCCATGCGCACCACCGCCGAGCGGCGCGGTGAGGAGTATGTCCTCAACGGCGTCAAGGCATTCACTACGAACGCACCCGTCGCCGATGTGTTCATCGTGCAGGCTGTCACCACCCCCGGCGGCGGATTCTTCGGGCTGACCACCTTCATCATCGAAGCCGGGACGCCGGGACTGCACACGGGCCCGGCCTATGACAAGGTCGGGCTGCGCGGTTCGCCGACAGGGGAGGTGCACCTGGACCACGTCCAGGTGCCCCTGGATTGCGTGCTCGGCAGTCCAGGGGCGGGCGCCGCGGTGTTCTCCGATTCCATGCAGTGGGAGCGCACCTGCCTGTTCGGCGTCTATCTCGGCGCCATGCGGCGCGTCCTCGACAGCACCATTGAATTCGCGAGTGAGCGTGTGCAGTTCGGTGTGCCCATCGGCGAGTTCCAGGCGGTGAGCCATCGCATCGTCGACATGGTCATGCGGGTAGAGTCCGCGCGGTTGTTGCTGTTCAAGGCGGCCGCGGACCTGACCCGGGGCGGTAATGGTGAGGTGTGGCCGGCGCTGGCGAAGATCGCGGTCAGCGAGGCGGCGGTGCAGGTTGGCCTGGACGCCATCGGGGTGCACGGCGGCCTCGGCATCACCGATGGCGCAGCCGAAACGCTGCTCCGCGATGCGCTTCCGTCACGAATCTTCTCCGGCACCAATGAGATTCAGAAGAACAATATTGCGCGCGCACTGGGACTCGGTCGGCGCGGGCCGGTCCGGCGGCGCTGAAAGGGGAGACCAGCCATGCAGGTCATCGTTCATCTCATTCAGCTTCATCCCGGCGTCGACCCAACTGCATTCGAATCGTGGGTGCGAACAACTGATTACGCCACCTGTCCCCAACTGCCCAGTGTCCGTGCCTTCAGCGTGCAGCGCGCGGCCCAGTCCGCGGGCGAGCCCTGGCACTATTTCGAGATCATCCAGGTGACCAGCCACACCGACTTCGAAGCCGATATGCGCACTCCGGCCTTCGCCGGCCTGGTGAGTGCCTTCGACACGATGGCGTCGGTGGTGCAGGAGTTCGCCGGGGTACGGCTGGACCCCGGCTACACGGCTACCTGATTCCATCTCAGCGTTTTTCAGCTCGCATCGACAGCATCCTGCGCCCGCTTCCCGACACGGGGGAGCACGCGGTCCAGACCGGCGGGCAGCCACCAGTTCCAGTCACCGAACAGCTTGATCAGCGCGGGCACCAGCACGAGGCGCACCAGGGTCGCATCGATGGCGATGGCGATGGCGAGCGAGAAACCGAACTGCTTCAGCTCCGGGACCGGGGCGATGAGGAAGCTACCGAAGACCGCGACCATGATCGCCGCCGCCGCGGTGATCGGGCGTGCGGTGTGCTCGATGCCGACGGCTATGGCCGAATCGGTGTCGTGACTGTCCTCCCAGGCTTCCTGAATGCGGCGGATGAGGAAGACCTCGTAGTCCATCGACAATCCGAACAGCAGCACGAACACCGTGATGGGAATGTAGACCTGTAAGAATCCGGAGCTGGTGAAACCGAGCAGTCCGGCGCCGTAACCCCATTGGAAGACCGCGACGGTGAGCCCGGTGGCCGCGGCGGTCGCGAGCAGATTCATCAGGACAGCTTTCACGGGCACGGCGATGCTGCGGAATATCACCAGCAGGAACAGCAGCGACATGCCGAGGACCAGCATGATGACCCAGGGCAGCTTCTGCGTGGTCTCGTCGGACAGATCGACGAAAGCCGCTGTCGCCCCGCCGACCAGAACCTGTGTATCCGGCATATCCCCGGCCAGGTCGTCGCGAATGTGGCGGACCAGGGCGATAGCTTCCCCCGAGTCGATGGCTACCTTCGGCACCACGTTGAGCAGAATCCGGCCATCATTGGTCAGGGTTTCGATATCACCGACGCGGTGATCCCCGGACAAGGTGGTCGCGAGGACATGGGCCTGCTGCCGGCCCGCATTGTCGAGCGCGTCGTCGCCGCGCCCGGTGATGACTACCTGAACCGGGGACACCGCGCCGGGGGAGAACGAACGGTCGAGAACGAGCTGCGCCCGGGCAGTCGGCTGGTCGCCCATGGACGTGGTACCGAGATCGATGCCGTAGCGCAGGCTACCGATCGGGAGCGCGGCGACCACCAGAATGGCCCCCGCCGCCGTCGCGAACAGGAGCGGACGGCGCATCACCAGGTGCGCCCAGTGTGCCCACAGGCCTCGCGCGGCGCCGGAGTCGGAGCGCACATCGGCGGGGCGCCATTTCGGGGGCAACTGCCACTTGTTCACCCGGGGCCCGAGAACGGCCAGGACGGCGGGCAACAGCGTCAGCGCGGCGATCAGCGTGCAGATCACCGACACGAGGACGCCGGTACCGACCTCCCGGAAGATCGGTGAGTCCATGATGAAGAACGAACACACCGAAATGCCCACCACCACACCGGAAAACGCGATTGTGCGGCCCGAGGTGGCGATGGCGACCCCGGTGGCCTCTGCGATCGCCGCCGGGTCGGGCCCGGTGATCGCGCGCCGGGCGAGTTCTTCGCGGAACCGGCTGACGATGAACATCGCGTAATCGATGCCGATTCCGGTGCCGATCATCGTGACGATGGTGATCAGGAAAGCGTCGAAGGTCAGCCCGAAGCTGAGCAGGTAGAGCACACCGAAGGTGAGGGTGAGCCCGGCGATGGCGAGCAGCAGCGGCAACGCGGCGGCCAGCGCGGCGCCGAAGGCCAGCACCAGGATCACCAGCGCGAGAGGCAGGCCGATCGACTCGGCTTCGGTTGTCGCTGCGGTCTCCACCGCGGTGAGATCGTTCGTAATCGGCGAGAAGCCGGTCACATTCGCCGTCACTCCCGCCCCGGCGGCCCCGGCGACTGCCCGCTGTAAGGCGGCCGCGCGCGCGGGCAGTGAGCTCGCGTCACCCTCCAAGCCGACCAGCGCCAAGGCCGCGTGCCCATCCTCGGATACCTGATTCTTCGCGATCGGATCGAACGGCCCGACCACGGTGACCACTCCGGCTTCGGCGCGGGCCGCCGCCAGCACGCGATCGATGACGGCCCGCCGGCCGGGATCGGCGACAGTGCCGTCCGGACTGTCGAACACAATGACGTCCTGCTCGTTACCCAGGCCGGAGAAATGCCGTTGGACCAGTGTCGAGGCTCGCGTCGACGCCGCTCGGTCCACCCCGTAGTCCGGGGCCTTCAGCTGGCCGGCCAGGAGCGGGAAAACTGCGCCGCACGCGATCGTCAGTACGACCCAGGCCGTGATGACCAAGCGGCGGTGGCGTGCCATCAGGGCACCCCAGTGGTGGCGTCTCATCCTGTGTCTCTCGCTAGTCGGGATGCGCATGCTCGTCAGAGCACACGCAACGATGCGGCCGGATCCCGGCGGGGTGACGGGGGGAAATATCGTGCTGAATAGCCCAGGCGTGCAACGAAGAACACCCGCCCGGTCAGCGCGAACTCGGTTTGGAACCGGGCGCGCAGGTCCTCGTGCTGGATGACGATGCTGATCGGGTGCAGCACCAGGCCCGCGTCGGTGGCCCGCAGCCATACATCGGTGAGTATCTCCCCGGCGGTGAGCAGCTCGTCGTCGCCGGCGGCCGAATCCGGCAGGCTCAGCGCGACCACCGCCGGCGAACGTCGGACGACAGCGGCGAGCTGTCCGGCGAGAATCCGCGGAAACCCGGTCGCACTCAGCGCCCGCATGGTGGCGGGTGCCAGCACGATGCGCCGCAGCAGCATTTGTGGGCGCGAGAGCGGGCCGAACAGGTGCGTGTAGGTGAAGCCATCGCCGCGATCCTGTGCTTCGGTTTCGGTGCGGCGGATGAAGGAGTGTGTCTCCCGCCACGCCGCGGAGTGTGCGAAATCCCGGCCGGCGTGGCGAGCGACGAAGCGCGCAAACCGGTTTCGGTCGACTTCAGACTTCAGATACCGTAGATGAATTCGTTGCCTACCCTCCGCGTCGCAGCGGGCCAGCATGTCCAGAACGCCCGCCGGGACTGGCTTGTCCAGGTACGGCCCCCGATCGGTCTGCCGCGCCACGGCGAGATGCCGTAACTGCGTGAGCGATTCGGCCGTCTCGCCAGCGCGCTGGAGCCGGACCAGTCGCAGCGGACGCCAGTCGGCGGGGAGGCCGAACACGCCGAGGTCAGCGGCTGCCGAGGTCACGACAGCGCGCACCATCCAGCCCTGGGCGGCCAACGCCCGCTGCGCGAGTCGCCAGAACAGCCCGCAGCTGAGCTGCATTTCCGCGTGATGGGCGGGCAGTGCCTCGAGCTCGCGGGCACGATCGGCTGCGAGCAGCAGGAACTCGTCACCGGCGTCGGAGTCGGCGCACAATGCCGCGGCGCGACGGCGGGCCAGGTCGCTGACGACCTGTGCCAAACCCCACGGCTGGCTGTTGTGCGAGGACGGTGATCGTGCCGCGATGTCCGCCGCTGTCGCCAGCGCCGCGCTGAACGAAAGTTCCGCCTGCCGACGCGAACTCCGGATTGTCATGGTCATCTCCGTGCTCTACCAGATCAGGGCCAGGGAGTAGCCGGTGCGCTCGACCGCCCAGGCACGCTGCGGCCATCGGTCGGCGGCGGCCGCGGTTCGCAAGTGCGGGCCTGCCGCCCAGTGGTATTCGCCGTCCGGGCGCCACCGGGTGAGCCGCACCTCGCGGGGATCCACGCGCAGGCCGAACCCGAAATACTTGAGTACCGCCTCCCGGCACGCCCACCGCAGCGGCGTCCCCATCGTGTCGAGCCGCGAGTGTCCGCCGCCGGTCTCCGCGGGGGTCGCGGACCCGAGCCCGGCCACCAGCAGCGGCGAGAACACCCGGTTTCGTTCCAGGTCGATCCCGACCGGACCGGACATGCACGCCGCGACGGCGAGATCACCGGAGTGCGAGATGCTGATCCCGACAGCGGCGTCCACCACCGGCATACCCGCGCGGGGCCCGGCGCCGATGGTCCGCACCACGATGTCATTGGTGGCGTCGCGGATGTCGAAATGCCGCTGCCGGTACGCCTGGACGGCATGCTTGGCGGCCAGCCGTCCGGCCAGCCACTCGGCGCGACGCTTGGGAGTCGGCAAGGCCGCCGCGTGGGCCGCCTCCGCGGCGGACATATGCAGTGCCGTGGACGCCGAATTTATCGACACGACGGCAATAGTCGGCCCCCGGGCCGCGTGTGAAATGTGCAGCGGCCGCGCGGGATCCAGTATGCAATTCTCGCGTAGCGGCATTTCCGAAATCTCCAGTTGGTGGATGGTGTCATTCTCGGTGCTGCCGTTGACGATTCCGCTGACCAATTGCTGACGTATTGTGCCGGATCACCGCAGGTAGGCTCGATCCTCGTCAGGATTGCGGAAAGTATTGACCTGCTGTCGTTTCCGTGGGTAGCTTGGCCCGAGTTCGTCCGAATCGATTATCAAGTACGACCCCGATTCCGCGAGTGTTCGATTCGCCGAATACATATCGGGTCGTTACGTAGGGGCTGGCATGAAGACCTCGTCCATGGATACTGTCGTCGCCGCGCGCAACTGGGTCGATCTCGTCGCCACGCGAGCTCGGCAATTCGGTGATCGCACGGCATATATCTTCCTCGATGGGAACGGTCGGGAATCCGACGTTCTCACCTACCGCGAGCTGGATCGGCGTGCCCGGGCGATAGCGGACCGATTGGCCACTCGGCTCGACCGCGGCGACCGTGCGCTACTGCTGTACCCGGCCGGACTGGACTATGTCACCGCGTTCTTCGGATGCCTCTACGCCGGCGTGATCGCGGTGCCGCTGTACGAGCCGACGCGCAACCGGGCCGAGCAGATCGACGCGGTCGCACGGGATTGCGCCGCCGCCGTGCTGACCACACACGACATCGTCCTGCACCGATTCGCGTACGGCACGCAGCACTCGTTCGCCGCCCTGCCGCGGGTCGCCACCGATGCGTTGCGGGGTATCGATGACCCGGAACCGGCGACGACGACAGTCGACGGCTCCACCGTCGCCTACCTGCAGTACACCTCCGGCTCCACGGCCACGCCCAAGGGCGTGATCATCGACCACGCCATGGCGCTGCACCAGAGCGCGGACATGGCCCACTGCTGGCAGGTCGTGCAGGACGACACCATCGTGTCGTGGCTGCCACACTTCCATGACTTCGGACAGGTCACCGGCATCCTGCTGCCTGTTTACGCCGGGTGCAGCGCTGTACTCATGGCACCGTCCACCTTCGTCAAGAACCCGGTCCGCTGGCTCGACGCCATCACCGCCTACCGCGGAACCCATAGTGGCGCACCGAATTTCGCACTCGACCTGTGCGTGGACAAAACCACACCGCAGCAGCGCGCCGCACTGGACCTCAGCAGCTGGCGGGCGTTGAGCAATGGCGCCGAGACTGTGCGCAAGGCCTCGCTCGACCGCTTCGAGGCCACGTTCGCGCCGTGTGGGCTCAGCGCAACCGCGCTTACGCCCGGGTACGGCCTCGCCGAGGCCACTCTCAAAGTGACGTGCGCCGATGTGCGCGGCAGGCGCCTGGCGGTGCGATTCGATCGACAGGCACTCGGTCTCGGCAAGGCCGAACCGACCGCCGCCGCGGATGGCGTCGACTGTGTCGGCCTCGGCGTCACCGCCTTGTCCACCGAGCTCGCCATAGTCGACTCGGCAACCGCGTTTCCCCTGCCCGACGGCCGGGTCGGCGAGATCTGGGTTGCCGGGCCTGCCGTGTCGCCCGGCTACTGGCAGCGGCCGGAGGACACTGCACGGACCTTCGGCGCCCGGATCGAGGGCGACGACCGCGGCTGGCTGCGGACCGGTGATCTCGGGTTCGTGTACGCGGGCGGGATGTTCATCTGCGGTCGCGTGAAAAACATGCTGATCGTCAACGGTGTCAACTACTACCTCGAAGACATCGAGGGCACGTTGGCCGACGGGCACGATGCACTGCGGGCGGGCAGTGTCCTGGCTTTCGGCATCGAGAGAGGCGGGCAGGAGGGCCTGGTCCTCGTGGCTGAGTACCGGCCGGAAAGCGGGACCGAGCCGGCGCCGCTGGCCGTAGCGATGGTTGAGCTCGTCGCCCGGCGGCACGGCGTCCATCCGGCGGCGGTCGTCCTGATCGCCCACGGCACGATACCGCGCACTACCAGCGGAAAACTGCGCCGCCAGCAGTGCCGCAACGACTTTCAAGCCGGCCGACTGTCCGAGATACACCGCTGGGAAGGCGTGACCACCACAATGACGGAAACCACCACTGAGCACAGTGCCCCTGATTCATCCGGCGTGCGGAGCATGAGCGAGCTGATGCGGCTCGGTTTGATCGAGCAGGTGCGGACCTGGATGGCGAACCGCCCAGGCGCCGATGGATCCGCCCTGGATCTGAGCCGATCGCTCATCGACCACGGCCTCGGCTCGATCGACCAGATCGATCTGCACGAAAGCCTCGAGACCTGGGCGGGTAAGCGGTTCCCCGCGGAACTGATCTGGGATTCGAGAACCGTCGAGGACATGGTGGAAGCCATTGCCGACGCCTTGAGCCCCGCGACCGCGAGGATGTGAGATGCGACTTCGTTCTGTAGCGGCCGGTCTGCCATCGCGCACGGTGACCAACGCGGATATCCTCCGGATGATCGCCGAACACAGCTCGGGCGGTTTCGATGGCAACCTCGACGACACGTTGCGCGCGATCGATTCCATGCTGCGTTACACCGGTTCGGACGAGCGTCGCTGGCTCGACGCCGGCGAGCGGCCGATCGACTTGCTCCGGAACGCCACGAAAACCGCGCTGGACCAGGCGCAGGTGCGCCCGTCCGAGGTCGATCTGCTGATCTACACCGGTATCGGGCGCGGATTCATCGAACCCGGTGGTGCCTACCATTGCGCCACCGCTCTCGGGTTCGGCGAACCGGACTGCTTCGACATCATCGACGCCTGCATGAGCTGGACGCGTGCCGTGCAGGTGGTGGAATCGATGATGCGGACGGGTCGCTACCGCACCGCGGTGATCGTCAATGCGGAGTTCAGTCTCCGGATGGGCGGGATGGTGTTCCCCCACCTGTTCACCTTGCCCAACCGGGAAGCGCTCGCCTCGATCTTCCCGGCCTACACCCTCGGGGAGGCCGCGACGGCGACCGTACTGAGCGCGGAGGATGACCCGTGGGATTTCCGGTTCGTCTCCCGTCCGGATCTGGCACCGCTGTGCAATGTGACGTTGCCGGGCTATGAGGGCTTCTGCGAACCGTCGGACGAGCTGGCCGCCAACGGTGTCGGGTACTTCAGCTCGTTCGGGGCGCAGATGCACGAAGTCGGCGTGGCCGACACGCTGGATGTCTTCCAGCGTCTCGCGGTGAATCCCGAGAAGGTCTCCGCACTGTTCACCCATGCCTCCAGTAAGCGCCAGTGGCAGCTGATGGCCGACAGCGTCGGGCTCGGCGAGGTGATCCATCACATCTTCCCCACGACCGGCAACATCGTGTCGGCGTCGGTGCCCGCCGCGATGGCCTCGGCGATCGCGGCCGGTGCACTGCGGCGAGGTGAGCGCGCGGTCGGTTGGGTCGGCAGTGCCGGAATGTCTTTCGGCGCTTTCTCTTTCGTCTACTGACGAGCATCGGAAACGGGGTAGTCACATGCTCACACATCTCGCCAAGGCCGTTGGCTGCGTGGCGCTCGGCGCTGCCGAGTACTCGATCGGTTCGATGCGCCCGCGTAAGCAGGACAACCGGGAGGAGCGGCGTGCCCACGCGATCGTCGACTTTCTGCTGCGGATGGGGCCGATCTACATCAAGATCGGCCAGATCGCGGCGACCAGATCGGATCTGCTGCCCGAATCCTGGGTGAACAACCTACGTGTGTTGCAGGACAACACCCCGCACATGAGCGAGGACCGGACCCGGCGGGCCATTGAGCGTGAGATCGGCGCCCCATTGGCATCGAGGTTTCGGTCGTTCGACCTGGTGCCGATCGCCAGTGCCTCGGTCGCCCAGGTACACATCGCCGAACTGATCGACGGCCGCAAGGTCGCGGTGAAGCTGGTCAAGGATTCGGTGCCCGCCCAGATCGAGAACAGCCTGCGGTCACTGCGCACCGCGGTGCGGGTGGCCCACGCCGTGGCGTGGCCGGTGCGGTACCTGGACCTGCCCACACGGTTCGACGAAGTCGCCAGGCTGCTGCGGCCACAGGCCGACATGACCCACGAAGCTACCCAACAGCGGCGCATCCACGCCGACTTCGCGGCGCACCCATTCGTGAAAGTACCCGCGGTGCTGGACGAATACGTCACCGAGCGGATGCTGGTGATGGAGTACATGGCGGGCATTCCGGGCAAGGACGCCGCCACGGTGGGGGTCCCCCCCGAGCGCCTCGCGCAGCGGCTGCAGGACGCGATCTACACGATGCTGTACATGCACGGCATCTGCCACGGGGATCCGCATCCGGGCAACGTCATGTTCACCACCGACGGTGAAGTGATACTGGTGGACTACGGCGTCACCGCCGAGCTCAGCGAGGACGAGAAGTGGGGTCTGTCCTCCTTCTACTACGCGTGCAGCCGCAAAGAATGGGGTGTTGCCGTCGAGCGGTTCACTCGGCACTTTGTGCTCGCCGCGCCGACCCTGGCCGAGCGTCGCGAAGCCTACGACGCGGAAATGGTGCAGGTATTGCGCCAGCATTTCGACATCGCCTACAACAGGTGGTCGACTGTTGCCTACTTCAACGACGTCAACGCGGTGCTGCGCCGCTATGATGCGCGGTACACGACCACGTTCACCAAGGTGGAGTTGGTCTTCCTGTCGGGTGAAGGTTTCGCGACCCAGATCGACCCTGACATCGATATCTGGTCGAATGCACGCAAATTCACCGATCGCTACGCGCCGTACATGAGCGCCGAGGTGGAACAGCGGTTCGAAGCCGAATTCCAGGAGCAGATGCCCGCGTCGCTGGCCATGCGCGATCGCGCTCGAACGACGCTCGTTGCGCCGACGCACATCGACCGCTACTTCTTCCCCAGTAACTTTCCGGTGTTCGTCGAGGAAGCCGTCGGCGGCAGCGTGACCGATTGCGATGGAAACACTTTCATCGACCTGTCCGGCGGCTACGGGCCGCACTTGCTCGGGTATGCGCATCCGGCGATCAACGCCGCGATCGCGGGCGGTTTGGCCAAGGGGCTGGTGAACGGGATCGGCAACACACCGGAGTTGGAGCTGGCCGAGAAGCTGGTCGCCGCCTTTCCAGCCGCAGAGAAGGCAGTGCTGTGCAATTCAGGTACCGAATCGGTGCTGTTCGCCATCCGGATGGCGCGCGGATATCGGCGGCGGACCCGGGTGGCGAAGTTCGAGGGGCACTACCACGGCTTTTCCGACCAGGCGATGGTGAGTTCGTGGTTCCGGTTCTCCGGCACCAAGGACCGTCCCGAACCGATGGCCGGCTCGCTCGGCACCGATCCGGCCGCGGTCGCGGGCACCATCGTGATGCAGTACGGCGATATCGCCGGTCTGGCCCGGCTGCGCGAACACGCTGACGAGCTGGCTTGCGTTGTCCTGGAACCCATGCCGACCTCGGTGGTCACACTGAACGTGGACTTCCTGCGCGAACTGCGCGGCCTGTGTACCGAACTCGATATCCCGTTGATCTTCGACGAGGTGGTTTCCGGTTTCCGGGTCGCTTACGGCGGCGCGCAGGTGCTCGCCGACGTGCCCCCCGATCTCACCTGCCTCGGCAAAGTGATCGGCGGCGGGCTGCCGTGCGGGGCGGTGATCGGCAAGGGCTATCTGATCGATATGGCCAAGAGTTCGCAGGATCCGTTCTACGACTACGAGAACAAAGTGTTCGCAGGTGGCACGCTGAGCGGCAATTCGCTCACCTGCACAGCGGGTCTCGCGGTGTTGGACCACCTCGACAGCCACCCCGAGATCTATCCCCGGCTCGAAGCCAATACCCAGCACCTCGCGCAGCTGATGCGAGAGGCGACGCAGTCTCGGGAGATCGCCTGCCGGATCAATGCCCAGCACTCGATCTTCTCGCTGAATTTCAGCCACCGCGCCGCAGGGCTGTATCGGGAACGGATGGCGGGCAGCAACTTCAAAGCTACGATCGCGCTGGCGTACTACATGCGCAAGCACTACGTCTACCTGCCCGAAATGCACAGCTTCTTGATCAGCGCCGCGCACGGTGTCGAGGACCTCGACCAGATCGCGCACGCCTTCGAGAAGAGCCTCGACGAAATGCTGGCCGACCAGCTGTTCGTCACCTAGGAGTGATGGGCGGACGGCAATCTGCGGTGCCGTCGGACCCATCGCAAACCACTCACCGCGGTACTCCTTCCAACCCCGAGGAGGTACCGCGGTGAGTGCTGTGCGGGTCGGTCGGTGCGAAGGCGACCCGTTCCAGCAGTTCCAATGCCTCGGCGAGGGTCGCCATTTCGGTTGGGGCGAGCTGCTCGGCCAGGGCGCGGGTGAGGAAGCCATCCGTGGCTGTGGTCCGTATCCCGCGCACCCAGCCGCGCCCTTCTTCAGTGAGCGTGAGCCGGATTCGGCGGGCGTCCATGCTGTCCCGCTTGCTGACGACCAGGCCGCGGTCCCGCAGACCATCGACGACATTGCGGATGGTCTGGGGTCTGAGTCGCTCGATCTGCGCCAGGTCCGCCGAGGACATCGGGCCGCCGCGCTCGAGGCGGCCGAGAACCGATATCTGGGTTAGCGTCAAACCCGCGAGTGCGCTGTCGTTGCGGGTGTGTCGCAGGATCAGACCGGAGACGATCCGCAGCCAGGCCGCCAGCGCTGTCACGTCGATGTGCTGCCGCTCCCCGTCCGGGTCGTCCCGTTCGGCGATCGCCGGTCGCCGGTCCGATACGGCCTGCGGCCAGGTGGTTTCGGTGATCGGTGGGTAGGACCTGCGGTAGCGGTGGATACGAGGGTGTCGATACGTCATTGCGTCCCTTCACGGCGGGCATGTGGACCGCAAACCAGTCTCGATGACAGCCGCCGTCGAATTCTGTACCGAGTGCGACAAACTCTTACCCCGATGCGACACCGGGTACGCCGAGGGCGGCCGCACGGACGGCACTGGGGGTCCGGCCCCACCAGCGGTGACTGCACCGGGTGAAGGCGGATTGACTCGAGAGGCTGAGCAATCCGGCGATCTGGTTCAGCGACAGAGTGGTCCCGGTCAGATAGCGGTGCGCGACCCGCTTGCGCACGTCGTCGACGATGGCGGTCAGGCTGGTGCCCTCCCGTTCGAGCCTGCGCTGCACGGTGCGCCGGTGCAGGTGCAGTGCGTCTGCCACCCGCTCGAGGTCGGGGGCCGTGCTACCGAGCAGTCGCGAGACCACGGCGGCGACCTGTGGCGCCAGCTCGGTGCGTTCCTCCGGGAGCTGGCGGGCCAGCATGGCCAGCGCGAGTTCGCGCACCTGCCGGTCGCCGGTCCCGGCGACCGGCCAGGTCAGCACGGCGTGTGGGATGCGCAACAGGGCCGCGGGCCGGCGGTCCCGCACCGGCGCCTCGAAGAAGTTCTCGTACACCGACAGTGGCGCCGGCGCTGGATAGGGCAGCTCGACGCTGCGCAGTCCGTAACTGCGGCCCGCCAGCGTCGCGATGATGCGGTGCATGCAGCCCAGGCCGAAGTCGTTGGCCTGCCAGGTCCCCTGATCGTAGGTCGGCGGACCGTACCGGAGCGCGACAACACCGGTGGCCTGATAGGGGTCCGGGACGACGGTGATGCGCAGCGACCGGCTGTGCACGGAGAGGTATCGCGACGCAGCATGCAGCGCGCCCGAGAGTGTCGAAGAGTTGTGCAGCGCCATCGCCAGGGCGCCGAGCATTCCGGTACCGGTGCGTTGGGCGAGGCGTAGTCCGATGTCCGGGCAACCCAGCTCGGTCGCCGCCAGCCGCAACGCTTCGGCTACCGCCAGTTCCGGTATCGGCAAGTCGTCTTCGTCCAATGCCCGAATCGGCAGCCCCGCCCGGGTGGCGTATCGCTCGGGATCACCTCCCAGTTCGTTGATGGTCGGGCGGAATGCTCGCAGCGAAGCGGATCTGGCAACGGATATATCGGACACGCCGGATAGCGTATGTCGCGCAGGGCGAAGTATCGGTCGCGAAGGCGGGGTGATTTCTCACATCGGTGTCCGATCCATATGTCGATATTGCACAGCAAATGCAACTGCACGGTGCCGCACCGCAATTCACTGATAGCCTTCGCCAGGTGAATCTGAACCCGGCGCATATGCGGACATCCTTAGATCCCGCCTTCAGCCAGGTCGGCAATATCTTTGCGCTGTCGAATGATGTGCTGCGCAAGACGTTCAAGCGGCCTTTTCAATTCAGGGAGTTCATCGAACAGTCGTGGTTCGTCGCGAGTGTTTCGATCCTGCCCAGTGCATTGGTTGCCATCCCGTTCGGCGCCGTCGTGGCATTGCAAACGGGATCGCTGATCAAACAACTCGGCGCCGAATCGTTTACCGGCGCGACCAGCGTGCTGGCCACCGTACAGCAGGCCGCGCCGGTGGTGACGGCGTTGATCATCGCCGGCGCCGCGGGTTCCGCCGTCGCCGCCGATCTCGGCTCCCGGACCATCCGCGAGGAGATCGACGCCATGGAGGTGCTCGGCATCGATCCCGTGCAGCGGCTGGTCGTCCCGCGAGTCCTCGCGATGATGCTGGTGGCGGCGCTGCTCAACGGCCTGGTCTCGGTGGTCGGCATCGGGGGCGGCTACTTCTACAATGTGCTCCTGCAAGGCGGCACACCCGGTGCGTACCTGGCCTCGTTCTCGGCGCTGGCCCAGCTGCCCGACTTGTGGGTCGGGGAAATCAAGGCGCTGCTGTTCGGATTCATCGCCGGCGTGATCGCCGCCTACAAAGGTCTGCATCCCGGCCGCGGCCCGAAGGGTGTCGGCGAGGCGGTGAATCAGTCGGTCGTCATCACCTTCATGATTCTCTTCTTCGTGAATTTGATCGTGACGCTGGTGTATCTGCAGATCATCCCCGCCAAGGGGGCGTGATCGATGGCGACGAAGTACCACCCTCCGCGTATTGCCAAGACGACCCGCCGACTCGGCGGAATCGTCCGTGCGCCATTGGATGTCATCGATCGTGCGGGCGAGCAGATGGTGTTCTACTCACGCACCGTCGCCTGGATACCGCGCACGGTCGTGCACTATCGCAAGGAGGTCATGCGGCTGCTGGCCGAAGTGACCTTCGGGAGCGGCGCGCTCGCGGTGATCGGCGGCACGATCGGCGTCATCGTCTTCATGTCCGGCTCGGTCGGCGTGGTTGTCGGCCTGCAGGGCTTCAAGGCTCTCGACGCGCTCGGCAGCTCGACCTTGACCGGCTTCCTGACCGGCTACATCAATACTCGCGAGATCGCGCCGCTGGTTGCGGCGCTGGCGCTTTCGGCGACGGTGGGCTGCGGTTTCACGGCACAACTGGGCGCCATGCGAATCTCCGAGGAGATCGACGCGCTCGAGGTGATGGCGGTACCCGGTGTGCCGTTTCTGGTGTCCACCAGGGTGATTGCCGGTTTCGTCGCGGTGATCCCGCTCTACGTCGTCGGGCTGCTCGGCACCTTCGTCGCCTCTCGGCTGATCAGCATCTGGTTCAACGGGCAGTCCAGCGGATCCTACGACCACTATTTCGGGCTGTTCCTCCCACCGCAGGACGTCCTCTATTCCTTCCTCAAGGTGCTGGTCTTCGCGTTCGTCATCATCCTGGTGCATTGCTACTACGGCTTCCACGCCACGGGCGGGCCGGCCGGGGTCGGCGTCGCGGTCGGCCGGGCGGTACGCGCGGCCATCGTGCTGGTCAATGTGCTGGATCTGTTTCTCGGCCTGGCCCTGTGGGGCACGACAACCACCGTCCGGATCGCCGGATGAGCAGGGAGCTGGAGCATTGAATACGATGCGGAAGACGCGTGTCCGGATGGCGGGTATGGCGTTCTTCACGATGGCCGGTCTGTTCCTGTGGACCACCATCGCGATCTACAACAAGGAATTTGTCCGAACCGTGCAGGTCACGCTCGTGACCGACAGCGCAGGAAACGCCTTGGCCCGCCACGCGGATGTGAAGGTGCGCGGAGTCACCGTGGGCGAGGTGCGGTCCAGTCGCAGCGACCGCGGCCAGGTAACGCTGGACCTGGCGATCGAGCCGGGCAAAGCCGGCCTGATCCCGGCGAACGCGACCGCCCGGCTGCTGCCGAAGACCCTGTTCGGGGAACGGTATGTGGCACTGGTCGTCCCGGCCGATCCCAGCCCGGCGCGGCTGGCCTCGGGCATGACCCTGCATCAGGACCGTAGCGGCAATGCAATCGAGGTCGGCAAGCTGCTCGACGACCTGATGCCTTTGCTGGACGCCATTCCACCGCAAGATCTCGCCGCTGTACTCGGCGCGCTCTCGCAGGCGCTGTCCGGGCAAGGTGACGCGCTCGGTTCGACTGTGGACCAGCTGGACACCATCTTCGGCGACGTCAACGCGGTGATGCCGGAACTGCAGCAGGGGTTGCAACGCTTCGCCACGGTGGCGGCAACCTACTCCGATGCCGCGCCGCATTTGGTCGAGGCGCTGAACAACTTCCGCACCACCAACGCGACCGTCATCGACCGGCGCACCGATATCGAAAACCTGTACGCGACAGTGACGCCGAGCTCGTCGAGGCTCGCCGACTTCCTGATCGCCAATCGCGACAACATCATCGACGTCGCGGCCGACTCGCGCCCTGCGATGGAGTTGCTGGCCAAACACTCTCCGACCTATGCCTGCACGCTGGCGAATTTCGCCCAGATCAAGCCGCGCATCGATGAAATCTTCGGCAAGGGGACGAAGATGCCGGGTACCAGGGTGACGATCGAACTGGTCAACAACCGCGGCCGGTATTTGCCCAACCAGGACGAGCCGCGCTGGCTCGACCCCCGTGGCCCATGGTGCCTGCCCGAGATGCCGCTCGGAATCGACCCGGGCCAGTACCCGAGCGGGCCCCCGAACGACGGCGGCTACCAGCCGCCCAGCCGCAACCCCGGCGACCAGACCAGCGGGCATCTGCCGGAGCCGCAGCTTCGGGTGTTCCCCGCCGCGCAGCCGCCGACACTGGCCGGATCACCCGGTGAACAGGATTCACTCGGCGCGATCTACGGGGCGGCACACGGTGTTTCGCCAGACTCCGTGCCCGGCTGGCTGACCAGGGCCGCCGCGCCCGCTTTTCGCGGCAGTGAGGTGAGTGTCCGATGAGCGGACGTCGGCGTGGCCTGGCCGGCCCCCTCGTCAAAATGGCCGCATTCGTGGTGGTGACGGTGTTCGTGACCACGATGCTGGCACTGTCGATCGCCAACTACTCCGGCGGCGGCACCGTGTTCAAAGCTCGGTTCACCGACGTGACCTCCCTCGCGCCCGGCGACGAGGTGCGTATCGCCGGAGTGCGGGTCGGCACGGTCACCGCGGTCGGGATCGTGGACCGGCGCGAGGCCGAGGTGGAATTCGAACTGCACGACCGGAATTGGCTGCCGGCATCCGTTGCGGCCACCATCCGGTACCGAAACCTGGTCGGGCAGCGCTACATCGCGCTCGAGCAGGGCGCGGGCGAGCAGGGTCGCAAGCTGAATGCGGGTGCCACGCTCGGGTTGGACCGTACCCGCCCCGCGCTCAACCTGACCACGTTGTTCAACGGGTTCCGGCCGCTGTTCCGCACGCTCACCGCGGAAGACGTGAACAAACTGTCCTACGAGATCATTCAGGTCTTTCAGGGCGAGCAGGGCACCATCCACGACCTGGTCGCCTCGACGGCGGCGCTGACCAACAGGATCGCCGACAAGGATGTGGTGATCGGGAACCTGGTGCGTGACCTCACCGCCGTGCTCACCACCGTCAACGACCACGACGACCAGTTCGACCAGTTGATCGTGAACACCGAGGCGCTGGTGAGCGGCCTGTCCGCCGAGCGCGACATGGTCGCACGGTCGGTGACCTCGATGGGCAATCTGGCCGCGGCCACCGCGGATCTGCTGGTTCCGGTGCGCCCGACCCTGCAGGGCTCGATCGCGGGTTTGAGTGAGCTGACCGCCACCCTCAACGAGCGTTCCGACGAGGTGAACACCGCACTGGCGACCCTGCCGGTGAAGCTGGAAAAGCTCGGCCGCGTCGGCAGTTACGGCGGCTGGTTCCAGTTCTATCTGTGCGGCCTCGACATTCAGCTCGGCACGGGCGCCAAGGACGCGCCGCAGCTCAACCTGCCCACCATGCCGACGATCAACCAGCCCTTGTACACCAACACGGCCACGCGCTGCCACGGAAAGGCCCGCTGATGGAATACCGGACATTGCACCGCGGCAAACGCAGTCCCGCCGCGCTGGGCCGCCTCGGCATTGCCCTGGTGCTGCTGGCCACGATCGGCGTCTTCTTCCTGGACCGGGTCCCGTTGCTCGGAGCGAGCACCAGCTACACCGCGGAGTTCACCGAAGCCGCCGGTCTGAAGACGGGCAATGAGGTCCGCATCGCCGGGGTGAAGGTCGGTCAGGTGTCCGATGTCCGCCTCGACGGTGACAAGGTACTCGTCGAGTTCCGCACCTCCGGCGCCTGGATCGGCAACGAGACCACGGCCTCGATCCAGATCAAGACGGTGCTCGGCCAGAAGTATCTGGCCCTGGACCCGAAGGGGTCCGCGCCTGCCGATCCGGACTCGCCGATTCCACTGTCGCGCACCCTGTCTCCCTACGACGTGGTCGACGCGTTTACCGACGCTGCCGACAATATCGACGGGATCGACACCGCGCAGCTGGCCACCAGCATGCAGGTGCTCTCCGAGGCGTTCGCGACCACACCGGCCGAGATCCGCAGCTCCATCGACGGCATGGCCCGGCTCTCGGCAACAATCGCCACCCGGGACGACCAGCTGCGGAAGATGTTCGACGCCACCAGCGCCACCACGGCCGTGCTGGCCGAACGCAATGCCGAGTTCGAGCGGCTGCTCGGTTCCGGCGGGGCGTTACTCGCCGAGCTGAACATTCGCCAGCAGGCCATTCACCAATTGCTCACCGGCGCAGAGTCATTGGCCGCGGAATTGAGTGCGCTGGTGAAAGACAACAAGGACCAGATGGGGACCGCCCTGACCAATCTGCGCACCGTGATCGGAACCTTGAACGACAACCAGGCCAACATTGCCAAGACTCTCGAGCTGGCCGGCCCCTTCTACCGGCTCTTCGCCAACGTGATGGGCAACGGCCGCTGGTTCGAGGCCGTCATTGTGAATCTGGCCCCTCCTGCCCTGCCGGAGATTCCCGGCGTCCGGCCACCGATCCGCACCATCGGAGGTAACTGACGTGGCATTCAGGATTCGCTCCCTGCCCAGCATCGCGATCGCAGTGGTCGTGGCGTTGGTCGCGACCTTCGCCCTGTGGTGGGGATACGACCGGGTCACCAGCACCCGGATCGCCGCCTACTTCGAACGCACTGTCGGCATCTACGAGGGTTCGGATGTGCGGATCCTCGGTGTGCCGGTGGGTTCGGTGGAGTCGGTGGAGCCGAGTGGCGACCAGGTGAAAGTAGTGCTGCGAGTGGAGCACCGCTTCGACGTGCCCGCCGACGCCAGGGCCGCACTGGTGACCCCTTCGGTGGTCTCGGATCGCTACATCCAGCTCAGCCCGGTCTACCGTGACGGCCCGAAAATGGAAAGCGATGCGGTCATTCCGCGCGAACGCACCGTCACTCCGGTGGAAGTCGACCAGCTCTACCAGAGCATCACCGAACTCTCCGATGCTCTCGGTCCCAACGGTGCCAATAAGGAAGGCGCGGTGAATCAGTTGGTCCGCACCGGCGCGGCGAATCTGGCGGGAAATGGCGAGGCGATGGCCGACTCCATCACCCAGCTCTCCCGCGCGGCGCGCACCCTGTCGGATTCGCGCGGCGATATCGTCGAGACGGTTCGCAACCTGCAGACTTTCGTGTCCATGTTGACCACCAACGATCAGCAGGTGCGCGAATTCAACACGCAGCTCGCTGATCTGGCGGGATTCCTGGCCGGCGAGCGCGAGAATCTCGGTAACGCACTGAATCTGCTCTCGGTCGCCCTCGGTGATGTCGCCGACTTCATCGCCGACAACCGTGACCTCGTCGCGGACAACGCGGATGCGCTGACCACACTGACCAGAACCCTCGCCGACCACCGCGACGACATCGCGGCGGTGCTGCCGGTGCTCCCGGTGGCGATGAGCAATGTGATCGGCATGCACAACGGTGAAGCCGGCACCCTGGACATGCGGTCGAACTTCTTCGACCAGCTTCAGGACCCGTTCGGGACCATCTGCAAGTTCATGGACTTGGGCAAGCTGATGCCGGGCAATCCGACCTTCGACGAGGTCAGCCGGCAACTGCGGCCGCTGCTGGACCATTGCTCGACCATCGCCGCCTCGCTGGCGGCCGCAGTGAAATCTCCGATGATCCTGCCGTTCGGCATTCTCAGCGCCGAGAACATGCAGCGCGACCCGGTGCCGGGGACCGTGCCCGGCACACCTTCCAACCAACTGCCACCCTCGGAACAGGGAGATCGATGATGAGCGGACTTCGCTGCACCGCACGCGATTTCGGTGCCGCGTTGGTGATCGCGGCGACCGCCGCGCTGGTGAGTTCGTGCGCCTCCGACGGCATCTACAGCGTCGCACTGCCCGGCGGGGCCGATATCGGTGCGCGTCCGATGACGATCGACATCGAGTTCGATGATGTGCTCGACCTGGTACCGCAGTCCGCAGTGAAGGTCGATGGCGTCCCGGTGGGCCGGGTCGAGGAGATCACCCTCGCGAGGGATATGTGGACCGCCAGTGTGCGTACCGTGGTGAACTCCTCGGTCGAGCTGCCGGTCAACGCGCGAGCCGAGGTGCGGCAGTCGAACCTGCTGGGGGAGAAGTACATTGAACTTTCCCGGCCCGATCATGGCGAGGATCCGGCCCGGCTCACCGATGGTTCGGTGATCCCGGTCGCCAATACCCGCCACGCGACCGAGGTCGAGCAAGTGCTCGGCGCGATGTCGCTGCTGGTCAACGGCGGCGGCGTGGCGCAGTTGCAGCCCATCGTCAGCGAGCTGAACAAAACCCTCGGCGGGCGCCAGGACAAGGCCCGCTCCCTGCTGGAGCAGGCCACTACTCTCATCGAGGGCCTGAACACTCAGGTGAACGACATCACGGCGGCGATCGACGGCCTCGCCACCCTGAGCGGGCGGGTGAGTACCCAGACCGAGCAGATCGGCGCGATCCTCGACGAACTGCCCGAGGGCATCAGGATTCTCGAGGAGCAGCGGCCCCAGCTGATAGCGCTGTTGACCCAGCTCGACCGGGTCGGGCAGGCCGGCTTCGACGTGCTGAACACCGCCAAAGCCGATCTGATCAAGGACCTGACCGCGCTGCGGCCCGTCCTGCAGGAATTGGGCAAGGGCTCCGACGATCTGGTGACCGCGCTGCCGCTGATGCCCACCTATCCATTCCCGGACGCGGTGCTGGAGAGCACCTTCGGCGGTTCGGTCAACACCTGGCTCTCGGTCGATATGGAGATCGGCGTTCTGATGAACAATTTTGGTGTGGGTAAACCTGATCCGGTCTATACCCCCCCGCCGTTCGGGCCCTCGGTTCCGGTGAACCCGGACAACCCGTACTACAACGGCAACGGCCCGCGTCCGGGCTGGCCGACCATCACATTGCTGCCGACACTGCCGATACCGCACCTTCCGACGCTGCCGGGTGTGCTGACACCGATGCTGGAACAACTCGGGTTGACGCCCGCTCCTGCTGGGGAAGGTGGTCCGCGATGACCCGTCTGGTTCGGTATCAACTGATCGCCTTCGTGCTGATCGCCGTGATCGGTGTCAGCTATGTCGGTGCCACCTATGTCCGGCTCGACGAAATGTTCGGGCTCGGGGTCTATCACGTGCGGGTCGAGTCGGCGGAGACCGGCGGCCTTTACCAGGGCGCGGAGGTGACCTACCGCGGCGTCCCAGTGGGCCGGGTCGGTGAGCTCGAACTCACCGAGGCGGATGTGACGATGCGGCTGGATATCAGCTCGGACGCGCCGAAGATCCCGGCATCGGCGACCGCGGTGGTCGCCAACCGCTCAGCCATCGGGGAGCAGTACCTCGACCTGCAGCCGGACAGTCCGAACGGGCCTTTCCTGCGGAATGATTCGGTGATTCGCGGTGCGGTGACACCGGTCGCGGTCGAGCAGCTGCTCGCCGAAGTGGACCACTTCACCAACTCGGTGGACCTGGCCGCGCTACACACCAGCATCACCGAACTCGGAAGAGCGTTCCACGGCAAGGGCGATGACCTGCAGGTTCTCGTCCAGTCGCTGAACAACATCACCGCCGACTTCCACACGTCCCTCCCGCAGACCATCAAGTTGATCCGCGACGGCCGGATCGCCTTGGGCACCCAGGCCGAACAGTCCGGTGCCATCCGCGAATTCAGTGATGGCCTCGACCAGCTCACCGCGCAATTGCGCGCGAGCGATCCGGATGTGCGTCGCATGATCGGTACCGGCACGGATGCGGGCGAGCAGATCGACGGACTGCTGGTCGAGAGCGGGGCCGCGATCACCCAGAATTTCGCCTCGTTGCGCACCATGCTGAAGACGGTGTCGCCGAAATTCTATGCACTGCAACCAATCCTGATGATGATGCCGCCGATCTCCTTCGGTGGTTCGGCCGCTGCACCTGGTGACGGCACGACCCACTTCGGCTACGTCTTCGAGCTGAACTACCCGCCGGCCTGCTCGGTCGGATACGAGGGTACCCGGAAAATCCTGGCGGATATGAAGGCCGCGAATCCAGACTTCGACGACACTCGCGACGACTTCCCGTTCAACACCGAAGCGCAGTGCACGGTGCCCTTCGGTAACCCGACCGCGGTGCGCGGTGGTGCGCGCGCCGAATTCGCCGACCCGAGCATCCCGCAGCCGTGGGACGGCACTCCGAAGTCCGACCCGGACAAGCTCGATGTGAGCCCGATCGCCATCCAAGTGGCGACCCTGCTCGGGGTCACGCCCAAGCGGTGACCGACAACAATGATGTGAGGTATATATGGTGAGTGAGTCGAGCGAATCTCCGGAAGCGGCGGCCCCTGTCGCCCACCCGCCGACCGCGGTCACCGCGGTCGCGGTCGGTGCGCTGGTCGTGGCGATGATCGGGGCACTCTGGTTCGGTGGGGGCTGGGTGCGCGCGGCCTACCTCACCGACGGCCCGCGCGCCGAAGCCCGTGACGCCGCACTTACCGCGGCGTCCCAGGCCGCCATCAACATGACCACGGTCAAGGTCGAGGATATTCCCGGTTCCCTGGCCGTGGCCCGATCCTCGATGACCGGCGCGATCCTGGATTCGGCGAACCAGAACCGACAGAAGTCCGAGGAGATGGCACAGCAGGCCGCCGTCGGTATGCAGTCGCAGGTTCTGAACGCCGCGCTCATCTCGCTGAACAGTGAACTGGACAAGGCCGCGGCACTGGTGGTGCTGAAGGTGACCGAGGTCAAGCAGGACAAGTCGGCATCGAACTACCGCTACTCCTGGAGCCTGGACATGACCAAAGAGGGGGATGTCTGGAAGACCGAACGGGTGGCATCGCTGACCCAGCCGGTGCTGCTGGACAACCCTGCCGCCACCGCCGCCGTGCCGCAGGTACCGACACCGGCCGCTCCCGCCCCGCGGCCTGGATCGTAGGAGGGTCCTGATGGCAAACCGTCGACCGGTCAACCGGGTCACCACCAAACGCCAGCCCGTGGACGCGGAAGTCATGACGCCGGAGCCCGCCGACTCGGGCGAGGACGTGGAGGTCAGCTCGGCACCCGCCGAAGACGCGGCGAAGGAATCCACTCCGAAGTCTCGCGGCCGGTTCACCTTTCCCCGCCTCGCTCCTGGCCGGACCGGCTCGTGGCGTCAGGTGGCGGCCGCTGCTGCGGGCGCGTTGGTGCTCGGTGGATTCGCGGTGTTCGCGGCCGCGCATCCCGGCGTGAACGACGCCAACACGGCGCTGATCGACTCGGCGTCCACCGAGGAAGTGAAGGCCGCGGGCGTGCACGCCTTGCGCACCATCTACGGCTATGACGCGACGACCATCGATGGCTACGACGCCGCGGTGCGCGGAGTGGTCACCGGCCAGATGCTGACCGATCTGAACAGATTCTCGGCCACCACCGTGGACGCCATCAGGCAGGCGCAGACGAGTGTGCAGGCCGCCGCCGACCCCGTCGGGGTAGCCATGCTCACCGCCGACCACGCCGAACTGCTGGTCAATCTCACCGTCGCCGCCACCAAGGACGGGGTTGCCCAGCAGAGTGTCTCTGGGACTGTTGTGCTGCGCATGCGGAAGGTGAACGGCGCCTGGCTGGCGGGCGAGATACTCGACCGGTAAGGCGCGGTGTGGAGTTGCGAAGGTGGCTGGAGGTTCGCCCGACGCAGTGGCTCCGCACATCGTGCCGCTGCTCGCGGTGTGAATCATCCAAAGCGCCGGGCATATCCCGTACCCGCCGACGGGTGAGAATTCAGCGTCTGAGTTGCGGCCGCTGCATTCTCTGCGACCAGGACTGCGGCAGCTGCCCTGCCGCAGTCTCTGGCATTGAATTTCACACTGTCTGATCGATGGCCAGCAGCCGTTTGACGATCTTGCCGCTGGCCCCGCGGGGCAACTCCGTCAGGAACGCCACATCGCGTGGAACTGCGATCCGGCCGAGTCGGCTCCGGATATAGTTGCGCACCATCGCCGAATCCAGTCCGGAGTCGTGGCTTTTGACGACGAACGCGGCCAGACGTTGACCGAACTCGGAATCCGGTACGCCGACCACCGCGACGTCGGTGACATACGGCAGAAACGACAGCGCCTCCTCGACCGGCCGCGGAAAGACGTTCTCGCCCCCGGAAATGATCATCTCGTCATCGCGGCCCGCGATGAACAACCGGCCCGCCACGTCCACGTAGCCGAGGTCGCCGGTATCGAGCATACCGTCGGCCTCGGCTGGTGGGATGGCGTTGACGTAGCCGTCGAAGAGCATGTGATTGCCCACGAAAATCCGGCCTACCGCACCCTTCGGAACCGGGCGTCCGTCCGGGCCGAGCACCGCGACTTTGGTGCCCAGCGGTGGGCGACCCGCGGTGGTGGGGGAGATACGCAGATCCTCGGGATCGGCGATCGTCGCCCACGACACCTCGGTGGAGCCGTAGACGTTGTAAAGGACATCGCCGAAGGAGTCCAGGAACCGCAGGACGGTCGCCGTCGGAAGTGGTGCGCCGCAACTGGCTACGATTCGCAGGCTGCTGGTGTCGTAGCGGGCTCGGACCGCGGGCGGCAGGCAGAGGATGCGATGCACCATGGTCGGCACGACGATCAGGGATGTGACCCGATGCTCGGCGACCAGCCGCAGGCAGTCCTCGGCGTCGAACTGTTCCGGCAGCACGACGGTGGCGCGCAATGCGGTACTGAGTTGGAGGGCGGCCAGGCCCCAGGTGTGGAACAGCGGTGCCGGGATGAGCATCGTCTCGTGCATCCGCAGCGGGATACGTGAGAGCAGCGCCGCGATCGTGCCAAAACCTTTGGCGTGCGGCCGCCGCGCGCATTTCGGTGCGCCGCTGGTTCCGGAGGTCAACACCAGCAGCCGGCCGGGATGGACCGGTCTGGGGGCCTTACTGCGCCCCAGTGCAATCAGGTTGTCGATGGTCGACCGGTCAGGCTGCGAGTCCCGAATTGCGGTGAGGTAGCGCGGGATACCGTCATGCAGGTACTGCACCAGCGGTTCCAGTTCGGCGTCGACGAACAGGGCTGCCAGGCGTTCGCGCTGGGCGATCTCCTCGAGCTGGCCGCCGGAGAGCCCGGCATTGAGCAGCACCAGATCAGCGCCGATTTTCCCAGCGGCAACCATGGTTTCGACCATGCCGGCGTGGTTGCGTGCCAGCACGCCGATCGACTGATGGGAGTCGATGCCGAGATCGGCCATGGCGGTCGCCAGAGCATTGGTGCGCCGGTGTAATTCGGCGAAGGTGCGGCTGCCGCGGTCGTCGATGATGGCGGGCCGGTCGGGTTTCGAGCGCGGCTCCCGCCGCGTAGCCGCCGGGCAAGGTGAAGCGCCACTTGGCCAGTTCGGCCAGCTGCCGCACGCCGCGGTCCGGCCGGCTCGGGGCCAGGACACCGGTGCGGATCATCTGGCCGGCCACACCCGCGCGTCGGCGAATCGGCAGGTTCTCGCCGTTGATCAGCACGGATTTCGGGGCCTGCTGGGCGAATTCCAGCACTTGACGCAGCCCGGTCCGGGTCCAGGCGAGCACCGCGGCCTTGGATACCCGCGTCAGGCCCGGATGCACCCGAGCGGCCGCGAAGTAGGTCACCCGGACTCTTGTCCGCTCGACCTGGTGGTAGCCGCTGAACTCGCGCTCGAGTCGAATTGCCGCGAGGGCGCCGACATTTGGCGCGGACAGCTCGAGGCGTTCGTACCACTGGTGGACGGTCAGCCGGACTTCGACGGTTTCGATTCCGATCGCGGGCGACCCGGCACGAAATGCTGCGCGCCAGTAGCTTTCGTCCTGTTCCAGCTGTTCCATTCCGCCGACACCGCCGAACAGCCGCGCGTAGTTCTCCGGTTGGATGAGGATGTTCCACACCACTTGCCGCGCCAGCGGCAGCTCATGAACCACTTCGACGATTTCGGCAACCATTTCGCAACTCCTAATCCGCCCGTGATCTGACGGCGCGAAGCGGAGGTTACCGCCAGCGAAGGCCCATCCCGGCGGTGTTCGCTGCAGGTCGGTGGAACGCACAGCGGCAGGTGGCCTCGCACTGGGATGTCGTCACGATGCTCCCTCCCGTCCTGAGCAGATCATTGAGTTCGTGCCGCCGGAATCCGTTGCACATACTCCGGCCCGGGGTACGGCAAACCGCTGGCTCGGCTCGGCCGATCCACTGGCGTGACGAGGGATCCACCGCCGATGAGCGCGGATTATCACAGGTGCCGGGCCTGCGGCGAACACTCACCGGCGGTGGAATGCGCCCGCCGGGATCGGGGATTCGGGCAGGTATCCCGGCGGGTGCGTGAGGGGAGAACAACGCTGTTCACCGCCCGCCGTTGGTAGCGGCGGGTGCGGCCACTCTATGGGCGCTTCAATGCCGGGTGGGCCCAGGCGGTCGGGTCTGAGCGATATCACAGCGGAGAGGGGCCTGCGTTGGGACCCGATCACGATCCATTCGGAATTGTGATCGGCGCTTCCGGGTCGTGAGTTCCGTACAAAAGTGAGCAACCACGTTAGAACTTTGGCTGTCGAATTGCGCCGGAACGTAGCCATCTCGGAATACTCACTGGTCACCGACATGATCGGCGGCGAACGCGCCGCAGGTCAAAGAGGAGTGGAATATGAGCCCTCGACCATTTTAAGGTTCCATCACCGCAGGAACCGCAGCAACTGGGCGGAAGGGAGTCGACGATGACAACCAATGGGACGCTTCGGCCGGGGCTCACTGTCTCGGGCAAACCGATGTCCACACCTTTGAAGGATGTGCGGAGGGTATCGCGGCAGCTGGTCGGGCACTTCGTCGACAATGTGATCACCTGCGGCACCCTGCCCGGTGACATCATCTCCGGTGACGTCACCGCGGTCACCCGGATCTGTCTGGAGCTGTCGGTCAGCATGCTCGACGGCCGCGATATTCCGGCGAAGACCGACCGGCTGGCCGCGGCCGCCGCCGGGTGGGCGCGCGAAGGCGTGCCGATCGACACGATCCTGCATGCCATCCACGAAGGCTTCAAGGTCGGCATAGATCTCATCGTCTCCAACGCGACGGCGCAGGATTACGCCAATCTGATGGACGGCGCTAAACGGGTGGTTGAGCTGCTCGACACCATGAGCGGGACGGTTGCCCGCGCCTATGTCCGCGAGCACAAGGCGGTGGTGAGCGAACACCACACCGCAGTGCACACACTCACCTCCGCACTGCTGGGCGGCTATCCGACCTCGACCATGGCGCGCGAATGCGGAATCGCCCTCGCGCAAGCATATTCCGTGCTGGCACTAGATATTCCGAATCACCCGGACGAGCGGGGTCCGATGCTCGACGGCAAGGTCGTTGCGCGCCGCAAACTGCGCCGCCTGCAGGCCGAACTCGCCTCCCGGTGCGGTGAGAGCGCGCTCGCCCTGCTCAGCGTGGACGGTGGGACGATCCTCATCCCGACCCAGACGTGCGCCGATGAGCAGCTCGATGACCTCATCGCCCAGCTGTCGGCCGCCGCGCACGTGCCCGTGACCGCGGCCGTTGTCACCGCCGCGGTGGCCGAAGTGCCCGGCGCCGCCGACCGCGCGCACGAATTGCTCGATATGGTGCAGCGTTTGCAGTGTGTCCCCGGCGTGTACCGATTCGCCGATATGGCGTTGGAATACCAGCTGACCCGGCCGGGCCCGGCCCGGGAAACGCTCGGCTCACTGCTCGATCCCCTCGACGCCCATCCGGAACTGCTGAAAACTCTGCACAGCCATATCAGCAACAACCTGAACCGCCAGCGCACGGCCCGGGTACTGCACATCCACACCAATACTGTCGACCACCGGCTCCGGCGCATCAGCCAGCTCACCGGCCTGGACCCAACCGCCACCTTGGGGCTGTGGCAGCTGCGTTCGGCATTCATCGCCCGTTCGTTCCGGGAGCGCACCGATTCCACGTGACGACTCCCTCATGGTGGCAGGGGGCGGCTGGTACTCGCAGCGTGGACGAGGCGGGTCCTGGCCGATATGCGCACGAAACCGTCTACGTCTACCTGCGCGCCGCCGTCACGGTGTGGCTGGTTGCGGCGCGAGGAACGCGGTGAGCAGCGCGGCGGAAAGGTTTTCGACGTTGGCCTCGGGTGTTGTCCACGAACGGGTCGTCACGGTCATCGCGGTCGCAGTGGGGTTTCCGATGCAGTGGGGCGCGAATGCGGCAAAGAACTTTTCCGGGTCGATCAGTGTTTCCGGCGGATGCACTCCGGGACGGCGGATCGAGGGGAGGAGCAGGGTGGTGACAGCCAGGGGGACGCCGGTGTTCTCGCCCATTGTCAAGCCGGGAAGTTGAGCCAGTGCGGTCGCCGCCGTGGCGTGCCTGCCGTTGCGGGTACCGCGGACCAGAGCGAACAGTGGCGGCGGGCCGCCGGGTTTGATGATGTCGGCTGGGTTGGTAGGCAACACGCGTTCGGCGTAGGACGCGATACGCGCCGCGCGGTGCTGGGTCAGAATCCGGTGATCCATGCCGACTCGCAACGCGGACAGCGTCGCGAGGGTAATTCTGTCCCCTACAGCGATATTGATGTTGTCACGCAGGCCGGGGAATGCTCGGTGCAGAGTTACCGCCTCTGGATGCCCGAAACTGCGACCCTGGACCGGGCCGATGCCCGGATAGTCCAGGTCGACCTTCTCCAGCGCGGGGCAATCCACGAGCCGGCCGTTGCGGGTAATCCGAATCGTCCCACTGATTTGCCGCATCCCGTGCTCAACGGCCGCACTGGGCTGGTTGGGGTGTGGCGAGCCCGGCTGTGCGGCGTCGGCGATGTTCCATCCCGTGACCACGCTCTCGACGGTATCGAGTTCACGCCCGGCGGTGACAGCGAGTAGATTCGCGACGCCCGGACTCGCGCCCATGCCGACCAGGGCGGTGACACCCGCGGCGCGGGCGCGATCGTCCAGCGCCAGCATCTCCAGAGTCGGCTCCCAGTCGTCGCAGATATCGACGTAGTCGCGGCCCGCCTCGACAGCCGCCGACAAGACCCGCATTCCGAATCGGAAGAACGGACCGACGGTGTTCACCACGACGTCGCATTCACGCAGCATCGCGTCCAATGCCCGCCGATCGGTCACATCCACACGCCGGCCGAATGTCTTGGGCCCCAGGCTCTGGGCTACCGACTCGGCCCGTCGGCCATGGAGATCGGCGACGACCACTTCCGTCACCGTCGCAGCGGCGCTCAGGACGCGCGCCGCGACCCGGCCTATCACACCCGCTCCGCCCAGTACCAGCACTCGCATGACGAACGCTCCTCGAATAGATTTACTGTTGTGATAGTAAATAAAGTAGGTCGGCCCAGCAAGGCACGGGAACGAACAGCCGAAATCCTGCGGGCGATGGCGGGCGTGGTCGCCCGGGACGGGCTGGCCAACGCGACTCTGTCACGGGTGGCAGAAGCGGCGGGAATGCAGCGCACGCTGGTATTGCACTATTTCGGTAGTCGCGATGAGTTGACGCGCGCCTTTGTTGCCGAGGCCGTCGCCGCCTACGGGTCGGCCATGCTGCGGACCACCGCGACCGAACCTGTGGCGGTGCGGATCGACGCGATGTTCGAGCCAGGCGCCTATCACAGTCGAGAAGACCTGATCGTCTGGATCGAGCTGGTAGCCCTGAGTGCCCGCGACCCGCAGGTCCGAGCGCAGTTGCGTGAGTTGTGGATGCATCGTTGGCTACCGGAGTTGGAACAGCAACTCCACGAGGAGTTTCCGCACGCCGATGACGACCGGATAGCCATGGCAGCGTATGCGCTAGCCTGCCTCTTCGAGGCTCACTGGGCGTTCGACCTCCAGGATGTCGCCGGACCCCAGCGTCATAGTCAGGCCAAACGCGCCGCGCACGCCGTACTCGCGACCCTGGCTCACTAGCCCCAGATCCGGGGCCATTCCAAGCCGTTGCTCAGTGGCGCCTCTGAGGTGCCGATACCTGCAACGAGAGCTCTGGCGGATATCCAACGCCCTCAATGACGTGGTGTCGACCCGGGGTTCGGCGGCTTCTCCCGGTCGTGCTCGACTCACTCCGGCATCTCGGCACATCGGTCGCAGTTCAGCCGACCGCCGTTGTGAACTATCACTGTCGCTTGCTGATCGCTCCTCCCGAAATATCACGTTACTCGGAGTAACCCGTCCTCACGAATCTTGTTCTGGTTACTCTGGTGCAATAGCGCAGTTAACGGGGATGGAAGGAAGTTTGGCTATGCCTGTCACCGCTCCCCGCCGGCAAGGACTTACTGTATCCGGTCGGCCCATGTCGTTGCCGTTGCAAGACGTGCGGGCCTTGTCACGGCAGATGGTCGGGCATTTCGTCGAAACAGTCGCCCCCTGCGGAACCTTGCCCGGTGACGCGATTCACGGCGACATCACCATCATCACGCGCGTGTGCTTGGAACTGGCAGTCAGCATGCTGGACGGCAGCAACATTCCAGAGAAGACCGAACAGCTCGAGGACGCTGCGGCCCAATGGGCTCGCGAAGGCGTGCCCATTGGGACCATTCACCACGCTATCCACGAAGGCTTCAAGATCGGCTTCGACCTGGTGGTATCCCCCGCTTTGGCCCAGCAGCGTGCCTCCGGCTCGGCCGACACCGAGCAGATGCTCACCCCCAGCATGGCCGACTACCAAAGTATCCTCGACGGCGCCAAACTCGTCGTCGAAATGCTCGACACCATGACCACGGCGGTCTCGGTGGCTTATGTGCGCGAACTGCGCGCGGTCGTGTCGGAGCACCATACCGCGGTGCACACGCTCACGTCGGCGCTACTCGGGGGGCACCCCACCTCCACCATGGCTCGCGAGTGTGGCATCGACATCTCCGACCGCTATCGCGTAATAGCCCTCGCCGTTCCGTCCCACCTGGACGAGTCCAACCCGATGCTGGACGCGAAAGTCGTTGCCCGGCGCAAACTCCGGCGCGTGCAGGCGGAACTGGCCACCCGCTGCGACGACGCCGTGCTGTCGCTGCTGTCGATCGACGGCGGCACCCTGCTCATCCCCGCCGAGCACATCACCGAGGGCGCCCTGAAGGAACTGATCGGACATCTGTCGCGGGCGGCCCGTGTGCCCATCACCGCCACGGTGGTCACCGCCCCCACCGACGCCGTGCCCACCGCAGCCGATCAAGCCCACCAACTACTCGACATGGTCACCCGGTTGCGGTCGGTACCGGGCCTGTATCACTTCGACGATCTGGCCCTGGAATACCAGCTCACCCGCCCGGGCCCCGCCCGCGAATATCTCGGGTCGCTGCTCGATCCACTGGACGAGCATCCGGAACTGCTGGAGACCCTGCAGGTACATATCGCGCACAACCTGAACCGCCAGCGCACTGCGCGGGTACTGCACGTACACACCAACACCGTGGACTACCGGCTCAAGCGGATCGGTCAGCTCACAGGGTTCGATCCGACCCAGGCAAGCGGGCTGTGGCACCTGCGTTCGGCATTGGTTGCACACACTTATCGCAGGTGAGCGGAGTGCGGTCGAGCGGGTGCGGAACTACTCCAGTCGATCAGCGTCCGCCGTTCCCGCCGCAGCACGGCGGCGCCCGCGCTGAGAGCGCCACCAGGAGCTTCCAATCGCAGACTTCACACGACCCGGTACGCCTATGAGTTTTCGAATATAGGGGAATATTGCAGCATTTTGTCACCCATGCCCGCACCTGACCCGACCGATAATATTCGTGCACCAGAAGCAGCAGGAGGTCGAAATTGACAACGGTCGAAAACGCTCTGGAACAAAGTCGACGAGTTGGAAACCAAACATGGATGATATGCGACGAACCGAAGCCGACGGATTGCGCGCGACATGGCGGCCGTTTCAGGACCACCTTATTTCCATTGTCGCCGTCCACGAGGCATCCGGCGCCACACCGATCGTATCCTTCGGCCCCGACGACTTTCCGGATCTCGCACAAGCGCGAGAACTACTTCCGGAAATGAACAGGTTGTGGGACGCAGTACGCCACGACTTCTGGACCAAACTCATCCCACCGCAACCGCAGTGTCGACAATGGCGACGGACGCGATCTTGAACCCCGCGCCCACTGCTGCGTGCGCATCGGGCTGTCAGCCGACGACCACCGCTATGTGGTTCGACGCGACGCAGCCGGAAAGGGGCAGGGCTCTCAGGGAGGGTGCTCGTACAGGAATGACTTCTGCTGATTGGAAAGCTGTCGCTTGTTGGCTCGACCCGGGCAGGAATCATCCGATAGGACAGATGGGATCGGAATAGTGTGGATCCGCGCAGCGTAATGAATAGAGATCTGCCGGCCACGTCGGTTGCACCGGCGCGGGCATTCGGGATACCGCACTCTTCGAGTGCCGCGGGAGCGAACACGACGAGCCGACGGCCGGTGGTGTCGGCGGCCAACAGCAGTCGATCGCCTGCTTCGATGCGCGCCCGTTATGAGGCGCCCGGCGGTGTGCGCCGGGTGGGGCGCGCCCCGAAGGTGTACGAGCCCACCGACGCCGACGTGCGGGTGAGCATTCCAGAACGCCGCTATGAGGTGCTCGCCGAGATCCTGATGGGCGCGGTGCTCGGCGAGCGTGACGGCGAAACTGCGCGTGCGGCGGCGAGGCGAGTCGCGCAGCGCCGCGGGGAAGAACTCGGTGAGGCCGAGCGGGAACGGGTCAGACCCGGCCGGCTGGGCGCCGAGCGTGCCCTGAGCCTGGTGCAAGGCATGCTGGCCCGGCACGGCTTCGAACCCAGCCGTGAAGCCCCGACCTGCGTGCGGTTGCGAAACTGCCCCTTCCACCCGCTGGCGAACACCGCCCCCGAGCTGGTGTGCGGGCTCAACCATGCCTTCTGCTCCGGCATACTCACCGGCCTCGGCGCCGACAGCGTGCAAGCGGTACCAGCGCCGCGGGTCGGCGAATGCTGCGTCGAAGTGCGCGCGCCGATCTGAATCAGACCGATTCGCGGTAATCCAGTGACCAGGCGTCGTAGCCCGGAGCGGGGCGCGGACATCGGTGTGGGGCTGCCGGCTCGGCGGGCGGCGTGTGCCGAGACAGCGGCGATCACATCGTCCTGGGTCACGCCGAGCCCAGGATCGAAGCGGGTTACGGAGACGATCCCGTGTCTGAGTGCGGCAACGGTGGGTAGCCGCAGCACATGACCGAAACATCGCCACTCGCACTCGTCACCGGAGCGTCCAGCGGTATCGGATTCGAACTGGCCCGGCAGTTTCTCGACCGCGGCTACGACGTCGTGATCGCCGCGGAGGACGCGGGAATCAAGGCAGCCGCGGCGGCATTGCACCACCCACAGCACGAGGTCCGGCCGGTGCAGGTCGATCTGCGCACCGCCGACGGCGTCGAACAGCTGTACCGGGCAGCTACCGAGAACGGCCGCCTGCCGGACGCGGTCGCGTTCAACGCCGGAGTGGGCCGCGGTGGGGCCTTCGTGGACAGCGACCTCGACGACGAGCTCGCCATCATCGAACTCAACGTTCGCTCGACGGTCCATCTGGCCAAACTGGTGCTCGGTGACATGGCCGAGCGCAACGAGGGCAAGCTACTGTTCACCTCCTCTGTAGCCGCCACGACGCCGGGCCCTGGCCAAGCCGTGTACCACGCGTCCAAATCGTTCGTGCAGTCTTTCGCCAAAGCGTTGCGCGAAGAATTGCGCGACACCGGTATCACCGTCACCGCCCTGCTGCCCGGCCCCACCGCCACGGACTTCTTCCGGCGGGCCGGGATGCTGAGCACCCGGCTCGGCCGCCTGCCCAAGGACGATCCCGCCGAGGTCGCCCGCCAAGGAGTCGAGTCCTTGCTGAACGGCCGACAGCAGGTCTTCGCCGCCTCGCTGGTCACCAAAGCCGCTGACCTCGCCGGCCGCGTCCTGCCCGACGCCGTCAAGGCCAGAGCCAACCGCATCATGTCCGCACCCGCCCACGCCGGCTCACACTGATCGGGGTGGGCTGAGAACCGAGGACAGCTGTGCATTGCGGGTTCGTGTTGGCGGGCGGGTGGCGGACACGGTCGTCCGTGTGGCAGCGGATCGTCCTGGTGCGCACCGGGTTCCGTCGGCGCTAACTGATCGGCAGCACGCTCAGGATCGGGTTGTAGACCCAGTTCAGCATGCGCTCGGCGTCGTCCTTTGCGGCGACGTCGCTGTCGGGGGAGCTGTGCAGGACCACACCGATCAGCGGTATTCCCGCCCTGACCGTCTCGAACAGCAGGCAGGTTCCCGCGGCGTCGGTGTATCCGGTTTTGATGCCGATGGTGCCGGGATAGTCGTGCAGCAGCAGGTTCGTGGTCTGCCAGAGGTGATCGCGGTTGCCCGGGCCTGCGGGCAGGTGATAGCTCTGCGAGCTGACGATGTCGCGGAACGCCGGCAGGCTCATCGCGCGCAGGCCGAGGGCCACCAGGTCCGCGGGTGTGGAGTATGTGGAGTGGTCGGTGGGGGCGGGCAGTCCGCTGGGGTCGGTGAAATGTGTTCCTGCCAGGCCCATGTGACGCGCGGTGTCGTTCATTGTGGCGATGAATTCGTCTTGGCCGGGCCCGTAGGCCTCGGCAAGGGTATAGGCGGCGTCGCAGCCTGACGGCAGCAGCATCGCATAGAGGAGCTGTCGCGCGGTGAGCACCTCGCCGGGGACCAGGCCTGCGTTGCTCCCGTCGTACCTGGTGCAGTAGGCGACGATTTCTTGCGGCACGGTAATCGTCCGGTCGAGGTCGCCGGCGTTGATCACGACCAGTGCCGTCATCACCTTCGTGATGCTGGCTATCGGGACCGGGGTGTTCGGCTGTCGCGACCACAGCACCGTGCCGGCGATTCCTTCCGCGAGCGCTGCCCCCGGCGCCTGCACTCCGTCCGGCTCAGGACTCAGCCAGGGCAGCTGACTGTGGGCGACGCTCGCGGCGGGAGCGGCTGCGACGCCATGACCGGCTGCCACGACCAGCATCCCGGCGACGGCAGTCAGCAACAATCGGGCAAATGTCTGCATGGGCCACATTGTGCCGTTCGACCCCGTAGACCAGCGGGATGCGAAGGCCCAACAGTCGATGGCGTGGCGCGCTACCGGCTCCCCTCTCGCTGACTGCACGCGGTGGTCGCGCCGCGTCCGGATCGGGCATTCAGCGGTGCTCTGGTCATCCGGCACGGGGACTTTCGGCCCTACTCGGGGCGGCGCCGATCCGGGGATATTCGCGTAGTGGTGATCGCGGGAACGGAAAGCGAGTCGGTGCCGGGTGAGTACTTCCGAATTGGAGTCGGCTGAAGCCGCGTCGGTTCCGGCCACCAGGCGCGGGAAACTGCTGCTGCGGCGATACGACGAAAACCTGACCCTCGTGGCTCCCGCGCAGGGCGCGTGCGGCCTCTCGGGCCCGAGGCAGGCCGTCTCGTGACCGAGCGAACCGCCGAGGGGCCCACGGCCCGTGAGACCGTCGCGCTGGACCGTGCGGAAGCGATGCGACTGCTGGCCGGGGTGCCGATCGGACGAGTGGTCTTCACCCGCAACGCCTTACCTGCCATCCGCCCGGTCGATCACCTGGTCGACGACCGCGGCGCGATCATCGTGCGAACCAGTCTGTCGTCGGGGCTCACCACCGCAGTGCGCGGAAACTCGCCCGTGGTGGTCGCCTACGAGGCCGACGAGATCGATCCGGTCCGGCATCTGGGGTGGTCGGTCGTCGTGGTCGGCCTTGCGCACACCGTTACCGATCCCGCCCGTGCCGCCCACTACGAGCAGCTGCTGCGGCCGTGGGCCGACCAGGTGACCGACGCGGTGATCGCCATCGAACCCGACATCGTCACTGGTATCCGGCTCATCGAAAAAGAAAGGTAGGCAACACCATGCGCGGCGCCCGCATCATCACCCGGGAATCCGCCGGTTCGTGCCACGCAGCGGGTTGGCCACCGGGAAGGTGATGGCGGGCAGCGTCACCGACATCCGGACCGTCGTGCCCGGTCCGGAGTTGTCGATGTCGAGTTCCTCCGTCAGTGCGCGCATCATGTCGATGCCGCGGCCGCGATAGCCGGGATCGGAGGCACGTGGCTTCCAGTCGCCCGTGTCGGTGACCACGATCACGACCGTGTCGATATCGCAGGTGGCCGACAGCAGGACCTGCCCGGCGTTCCCGTTGCGGTAGGCGTGCTCGATGCTGTTGCTGCACGCCTCGTTGGCCGCGGCGACCAGATCGGCGGCCAAGTCGTGCGGCACCGCCGCGGCGGCCAGCCAGCCTTTCAGCGTGCGCCGCAAGACCGCGAGTTCGTCCGCGTGCGCGGGTACGTCCAGTCGCAGCGGCGCGGGCGGCTGGCGGTAGACCACCATGGCCACGTCGTCGTCGTATCCGGCCGCGGGCCGCAGCCGGGACAGCACCGCGTCGGCGACCTCGCGCGGCAGCCGTCCCGACGTGTCGGCGAGCACCGCGGCGATCTTGGCGAACCCCTCATCGATATCGACGCCGCGCTGTTCGACCAGGCCGTCGGTGAACAGCACCAGCGTCGAGCCGGGGGACACTGCCGTGGTGGCCTCCGGGCGGCGCGGCGGATCGAACGTCGCCAACGGCACCGAGCGGCCGCCCTCGAGCAGCCTGCCGGTCCGGCCGACATCGGCGAGGATCGGTGGCATGTGCCCGGCGCTGCTGTAGCGGACCAGCCCGCGCACCGGGTCCAGCACGGCGGCGCACACCGTGGTGCACATGGCGCCCGGGATGCGTGCGGCGACCGTGTCGAGCTCGGCGAGCAGCTGCGCCGGTCCCGCGCCCCGCAGCAGCAGCGCGCGCGCCGCGGTGCGCAGCTGGCCCATCACCACCGCGGCGGACAGGCCACGACCGACGCAGTCGCCGACCACCACGCCGATGGTTCCGTCGCGCAGCGGCACCACGTCGTACCAGTCGCCGCCGATCTCCAGCGGCGGCAGCGCGGGCTCGTAGTGCACCGAGAAGCGCGGCGGAAGCTCGATCGGGCCGAGCATGGCGCGTTGCAGGGTCAGCGACGTGGCGCGGGCCTGGTCGAAGTTGCGCGCCCGCTGGACCGCGAGGCTGAGGTGGCCGATCAACAGGGAGAACAGCGTCCAGTCCGCGGCGCTGATCGCGCGGGGCGCGGCGAAACGCAACCACATGGCGGCGTCGCGAGTCTCGCCGAGCGGCGCGATGAGGCCCTCGGAGCTCTCGGCGCCTTCGGGGATGGCCAGCAGGCTGCGTGGCGGCCTGCGCCTGGCTCGGTCCAGCAGGGCGCGCGACCGATCGTCGAGGGCGGCGGCACCGTTGTGCGAAGCACCGTCCGCGCCCGCGCCGGAGACGTACACCTCGGGTGCGGCAGTGCGGCTCGGCCACACCGCCACCACCGCGGTCTCCGCGCCCACGGTGCGGCGCAGCTCGTCGAGCCCGACGGCGAGCACCTCGACCACGCTGGTCGCCGCACCGACCGCGGTCGCAAGCCGGGAGGCCGCCTGATCGCGCGCCTGCGCATCGTGTTCGGCGGTCACATCGCGGATGGTGCCGACGAAGATCCGCTCATTGCCCTCGGGCTTGATCAGCGCGCTGGTGCTGACCGCGAGCCACACGCTGCGCCCGTCGCGATGCCGGATCGGGATGACGAAACGCTGCGCCTCGGTTCCCAGATCGGGGTAGTGCGTGCCCTCCGGGCTCGACCACGGATGCGGCAGCGGATAGGGGACACCCGCGGCGCCGTAGCCGGTCAGCGCGCCGAAGGCGGTGTTGACCTCGATGATGGTGCCCTGCGCGTCGGCGACGAAGAAGCCGTCCTGCAGCGATTCGACCAGCGCGGTGCGGAAGGCATCCCGTCCGGCGAGATCATCGGCGCGCGAACGCTGTTGCTCGTATCGGCGAGTGCCGTCGAGATAGCCGCGGGTGGCGATATCCAACGGAACCAGAGTTTGCAACAGGAATTCGAGAGCGTTCTCGGGCACACGACTCTCGGACTCGCCGCCGTCCGGTGCGACCTCGTGCCGCTGCTGTTCGTCGTGGACAACCCGGAAGTGATTCTCGGTGAGATCGAGCAGGCTGATGCCCTCCACCAGCGCACGCCTGCCGAGTTCGTACCCTTCGGCGAGACCCGCTTGGCTGGGCGCATGCAGATGCCGCCGTAGCGCGTTCGCGTAGGCGTCCAGGAAATCGGCCAGCAGCGCACTCATGTGCCCGCCTCGCCGGCGCTCCGCTTCGCCATGACCGCGCGGCCCGGCGCTGCTCCCGCGCCGCGGTGCCGGGCGGCCAGCACGAGCGCGTCGTCGGTGTCCTTGGCGTGCGCGGCGAGGAGTTCGGCGGTGATGTCGGCGGTGGACTTGGAAAGGTCGATGCCCGTGGCGGATTCGGCGACGATGCCGTCGGTGCACATCAGCAGTAGGTCGCCGGGGCGGACGGACACGGACTGCGGCTGGAGGTTCGCCGGCAGCCGGTAGCCCACGATGCCCGCGGTGAGCAGCACGGTGGCGCGCACGGTCAGACCGGCGGGACCCGCGGTGAGCACCTGTGATTCGACATTGCCCACGCCGAGCCAGCGCACCCTGTCGCCCTCGTCGAACAGGGCCAGTGAGATCGCCGCCCCACGGGTGTCGGCCATCGCGCGGTGACACAGCACCATCAGCACGTCGAGCGGTTCGGCGCGGTTCTCCGCGAGCACCCGCACCGCGCGGTCGGCCGCGTCCGCGGCGGCGGCGCCGTGCCCGAGCCCGTCCATGACCGCGAAAAGTGCTGTGCCGCCGCCGGTGTCGAGGACGACGCTGCGGTCACCGGAGACCTGTTGACCGGGCAGTGCGCGACCGGCCACCGCCCACTCGATCCGGCCGATGAGCCCGTCCTCATGCACCGTTGGGCACCCACTTCCACATTTCCACCAGGGTGCCGCGGCCGGGCGCCGAGTCGACGGTGAGCCGGTCCATCAACCGCCGGGCGCCGGGCAGGCCGAGGCCGAGGCCGCGACCGGTGGAGTAGCCGTCCTCCAGCGCGCGAGCGATGTCGATGATGCCGGGCCCCTGATCTTCGGCCTGCACCACCAGCGCTTGGCGCCCTTCTCGGTCATCGACAAGCAAACGGATTTCGCCGCTGCCCGCGTAACTGGTGATGTTGCGGGCGATTTCGGAGATCGCCGTGGAGATCATGGTTCGATCGGTGAGCGTGAATCCGAGCTTTGCTGCCAGTTCGCGTCCGGCCTGACGTGCGGTCACGATGTCCCCGGACACCCTGACCGCGATCACCACGTTCTCAGCGGCCACTGTCACGACCGTCTCGCTGGCGACGGGCTGGGGTCTTGCGGTCCAACCAGGCGAGTCCCTCTTCCAGATCGAGGGCGGTGTGCATGTCCTCGAACGTGAGACCGAGCTGCACCATGGCGAACGCGACTTCTGGTTGCAGGCCGACGATCACCGTTTCGGCGCCGCGCAGCTGCGTCATGTGCGCGATGGTACGCAACGATCTCGCGGCGAACGAATCCATCACGTCGATCGCGGTGACATCGACGATGATGCCATGTGCCCGATATTTGCTGACCTGTTTCATCAGGTCGTCCTGCAGGCGCTCGGTATCGGCGTCGGTCAGCGCGGACTGCACCGAGGCGATGAGATACGTGCCCTGTTTGAGAATCGGAACCGGCATCTGCCCGCCTGCCTGATCAGCGGCCGTCGCGTTCGGTGACGCGGGAAACCTCGTAACCCAGCAGGCGTTCGGCTTCCTCGATACCGCCCTGCAGGTCGCCGACCGCGTTCATCTTCGACAGATCGAGGCCGATGGTGACCAGGGTCAGCGCGATCTCCGAGGACAGTCCGGTGATGATCACGTTCGCGCCCATCAGTCCGGACGCGTCGACGGTCTGCACCAAGTGGTTGGCCACCGTGGAGTCGATCGCGGGCACACCGGTGATATCGATGACGACGACCTTCGCGCGGTTGGCGCGGATGGCGCGCAGCAGCTGCTCGGTGAGCTGGCGGGCGCGCTGGCTGTCCAGCACGCCGATGATGGGCAGGATCAGCAGCTGCTCACGCACCTGGAGCACCGGCGTGGACAGCTCCCGGATGGCTTCCTGCTGCTGGCGGATGACGCGCTCGCGCTCCTGGACGAAGGACACGGTCACCGTGTTGGCGATGCGGTTGGCGGCCGGCTCGTAGGCGTCGAGCACCTTGTTGAGGAGTTCGAAGTCCGACTGATACTTCTCGAAAAGGCTGCGTGCCAGCACGTCGCGCAGCAGCAGCACAATGCCGATGACTTCGTCGGTCTCGACGCCTCTCGGGATGATGCGTTCGGACAGGTCGCGCGCGTAAGCCTGCAGCGCTTCGACGCTACCGGTCTCGAGCACGTCGACGTAGCCGTCGTAGATCGAGGTCGCCTCGGAGAAGATCTCCTCCGGGGTCATGGCGGTGAGTAGCTGGGCGTCGGCGATGCGGCGGGCCCACTCTTCGCGCAGCGCAGTGCGGTTCTGGCGCAGGTGTTCGACGAGCTGGGGCAGCAATTGGTCGATCGGTCCTGCGGCCAGGGAATCCGCCGAAAGGCTCATAGACACCTCGGACATGGAAACTCCTGCCCCTTTCGACGGTTGAGTCGGGATTTTCGTGCTTCGGCTGCTAGCCGATTCCGAGCCTAGTCATACCCCACCCGAGTCGCCGACGAAACCTGCCGGTTGTTCGCCTGCCGTCCGGATGTGGTGGTTCTCACGGCACCGTAGCGAACCCGCGCTCCAGCGCCGCGAGCGCCTCGTCCAAATACACGGTGAGGTCCGCGTCGGCGCGGGCCAGCCAGGCGTCGAACGCGGCCCGGGCGGCCGCGAGCGTGGTCCGCCCGACGGCCAGCGGAATGAGTCCGTTCTCCGGCTCGCCGAGCCGTTCCGCGGCGAACGCGCTCACCGCGCGTTCCCAGGCGTCGTAGTGCGCTCCCGCGGTAGCCGCCAGCGCGGGGACGGTGGCGACCAGCTGCATCCTGGTGCGCAGTTCGGGGACGTCCTCGGCGCGATATCGGTTGGCGTTCACCACGACTCGGCGTACGGCGGTCATCATCGGGACGTCGCCGGGCACGGTGGCGAATGCCGCGCGCAGGGCCGCGACCTCGTCGTCGAACTGCCACCAGAGCACCTCCGCCTTGGTGGGGAAGTAGCGGAAGAACGTGCGTCCGCTGATGCCGGCGGCGGCGGCGATCTGCTCGACGGTGGTCTCGTCGAAGCCCTGCTCGGTGAACAGCCGCATGGCGATCAGTTCGAGTTCGCGTTTGGTGGTGCCGCGTGGGCGTCCGCGCGTGGTCTGATTCTGCCGCATCGTCTGATTCTGCTCGGCCGCCACGACTCTTGATTATGTCAGTGACTGACGATAATCTCGCCGCATGTTGGCGGATCTGACCTGGCCCGAGGCGGGGGAGCGGGCCGCCGCGGGCGCAATCCTCGCGTTCGCAGTCGGGGCGACCGAGCAGCACGGCCCGCATCTGCCGCTGTCCACCGACACCGACGTCGCGGCGGCACTGTGTGCCCGGCTGGCCGCCGCACGATCCGATGTGCTCGTCGGACCGGCGATTCCGTACGGCGCCAGCGGTGAGCACGCGGGTTTTCCCGGCACGCTGTCGATCGGGCAGGCGGCGCTGGAGTTGCTGGTGGTCGAGCTGTGCCGCTCGGCGACCGACACCTTCGACCGCATTCTGCTGGTGAACTGGCACGGCGGCAATGTCGAACCGCTGCGCCGGGCGAAGGATCTGCTGCGCGCCGAGTCCCGCGACGTGCGCGTCTACCTGCCGCGCTTCGACGGTGACCTGCACGCCGGGCGGTCGGAGACCGGGCTCCAGCTGGCGCTCGCGCCCGGCCGGGTGCGGGCCGACCTGGCCGCCGCGGGGGACCCGCGTCCGCTGGCCGAGCTGCTGCCGGTGCTGCGCGCCGCAGGCGTACGCGCGGTGAGCGCCAACGGTGTGCTCGGCGACCCGGCGGGCGCGACCGAAGCCGAAGGTGCCGCCCTGCTCGATTACCTGGGCGCCGACCTGCTCGACCGAACCCGGCTCTGGTGGCCGGAGAACTCCCCGGAAAGGATCGGAACATGAACCCGTGGTTCGAGACCGTCGCCGAAGCGCAGCGGCGGGCGAAGAAGCGGCTGCCGAAATCGGTGTACGGCGCGTTGCTCGCCGGTTCCGAGCGCGGCCAGACCATCGAGGACAACCAGAAGGCGTTCACCGAACTGGGTTTCGCGCCGCATGTCGCGGGACCGATCGGTGCGCGCGACCAGTCGGTCACCGTGCTGGGGCAGCAGCTTTCGATGCCGGTGCTGATCTCGCCGACCGGCGTGCAGGCCGTGCATCCGGACGGCGAGGTGGCCGTCGCACGCGCCGCGGCCGCGCGCGGTATCGCGATGGGGCTGAGCTCGTTCGCCAGCAAGCCGATCGAAGAGGTAGCCGCGGCCAACCCGGCCACCTTCTTCCAGCTGTACTGGTGTGGTGGCAAGGACGAGATCCTGCAACGGATGGCGCGGGCCAAGACTGCCGGGGCGGTGGGGTTGATCCTGACGCTGGACTGGTCGTTCTCGCACGGACGCGATTGGGGCAGCCCGGTCATTCCGGAAAAACTCGACCTGCGCACCATGCTGAAATTCGCACCGCAGACTCTGGCGCGTCCGCGGTGGCTGGCCACCTACATGCGTTCGGGCCGCATCCCGGACCTGACCGCTCCGAACATGGCCGTCGGCGACGGCCCCGCACCCGGCTTCTTCGGCGCCTACGGCGAATGGATGGGCACGCCGGCGCCGGATTGGGCGGACGTGCGGTGGGTCTGCGAGCAATGGGACGGGCCGGTGCTGCTCAAGGGCGTCATGCGGATCGACGACGCGCTGCGGGCGGTGGACGCCGGTGTGGCGGCGATCTCGGTGTCCAACCACGGCGGCAACAACCTCGACGGCACTCCGGCCGCGATCCGCGCGCTGCCGGTGCTCGCCGACGCGGTGGGCTCGCAGATCGAGGTGCTGTTCGACGGCGGCATCCGGCGCGGAAGCGACGTGGTGAAGGCGGTGGCGCTCGGTGCGCGGGCGGTGCTGATCGGGCGGGCCTATCTGTGGGGCCTGGCCGCGAATGGGCAGGCCGGCGTGGAGAACGTGCTGGACGTCCTGCGCGGCGGCATCGATTCGGCGCTACTGGGCCTGCGCAAGACTCGCGTCACGGATTTGGACCGCTCGGATGTGGTGGTGCCCTGCGGTTTCGAGCTCGCGCTGGGGGTGCCCGAAACCTCCGGTGCGGCAGGCACTTCGGGGGATCGTGCGGAGGCAGCACCCGCCTGAGTCAGCTCTCGGTCGCCGATCGTCGATGGTGTGCGAGCAGGGTGTCGTAGATATCGGCCAGGGCGGCCAGCTGCTGGCGATCGAGGACGTCGATCATGTGCCTGCGCACACTGCGCACGTGACCGGGCGCGGCGCCGGTCAGCACCTCGGCGCCGTGCGGGGTGAGCCGCGCGGCGGTGCGGCGGGCGTCGTCGGGGATCGGCTCCCGCGCGACCAGGCCGCGCTTCTCCATCCGGGTGATCTGATGCGACAGCCTGCTCTGCGACCACTCGAGTTTGGCCGCCAGAGCGGCGAAGGTGAGCAGGTGGTCCGGGGCGTCGGCCAGATAGGCCAGCACCGAATATTCGACATAGGTGAGGTTGGACTCCCTGGTGGAGTCTCGCCCGACCGCCGCGGCGATGAGGTCGCGGGTGCGCACGAAACCTATCCAGGCGCGCATCTCGACCTCATCTAGCCAGTGTGGATCGGTCACGATAGCGCTCCAAACTCTGACGTGATCTCAAAGACCGTCCGGCGTCGCCGCGTGCGGCGCGCGAACAGTCTGCGCGCGGCCGGGCGATCGGACGCCCGAGCGCGTTCTCAGAGATGAGAGGTAGCATCACCGGGGTTGAACGTGCAACCCTTCTTGGCCAACTGTCCGAGATAGGGTTGCCTAACCGTCGGTGCGCGTGCAGTGGTGGCTAGGCTCGCTGTGCTCGTGACCAGCCCGGCCGCTCATGGCGCCCGGGCCCATCCGAAGGAGTGCGACTGGTGACCGCGCCGGACTTCCGCTATTCAGATCTGCTGCCGATCGGCGCGGACGACACCCCCTACCGGTTGCTCACCACCGAGGGCGTCAGCACGTTCGAACGCAACGGGCGCACGTTCCTGCAGGTCGAGCCGGAGGCGCTGCGGCTGCTCACCGAAACGGCGATGCACGACATCAGCCATTTCCTGCGCCCGGCGCACCTCGGCCAGCTGCGCAAGATCATCGAAGACCCGGAGTCCAGCGGCAACGACCGCTTCGTCGCGCTGGATCTGCTCAAGAACGTGAACATCTCCGCGGGCGGCATCCTGCCGATGTGCCAGGACACCGGCACCGCGATCGTCATGGGCAAGAAGTCCGAGGGCGTGCTCACCGGCGCCGACGACGCGGAATGGATCAGCCGGGGCGTGTTCGACGCCTACACCAAGCTGAACCTGCGCTACTCGCAGCTGGCGCCGATCACCATGTGGGAGGAGAAGAACACCGGCTCCAACCTGCCCGCGCAGATCGAGTTGTACTCCACGGCAGGCGATCCGGCGCACCCGTCCTACAAGTTCCTGTTCATGGCCAAGGGCGGCGGTTCGGCGAACAAGTCGTTCCTGTACCAGGAGACCAAGGCCGTGCTGAATCCAACGCGGATGCTGGAGTTCCTGGACGAGAAGATCCGCTCGCTCGGTACCGCTGCCTGCCCGCCCTATCACCTCGCGGTCGTGATCGGCGGTACCAGCGCCGAGTTCGCTTTGAAAACGGCCAAATACGCCTCGGCGCACTATCTGGACAACCTGCCCACCGAGGGGTCGCTGTCCGCGCACGCCTTCCGCGACTTGGAACTGGAGGAAGAGGTCTTCAAGCTGACCCAGTCCTTCGGCATCGGCGCGCAATTCGGCGGTAAGTACTTCTGCCACGACGTGCGGGTGGTGCGTCTGCCGCGGCACGGCGCCAGCTGCCCGGTCGCCATCGCGGTGTCCTGCTCGGCGGACCGGCAGGCGCTGGCCAAGATCACGGCCGAAGGCGTGTTCCTGGAGCAGCTCGAGCGCGAGCCGGCGCAGTACCTGCCCGAGCAGACCGACGCCATCCTCGGCGGTGACGTGGTGCGCATCGACCTGAACCGGCCGATGGACGAGATCCGCGCCGAGTTGTCCAAATACCCGGTGAAGACCCGGCTTTCGCTGAGCGGCCCGCTGGTGGTCGCGCGCGACATCGCGCACGCCAAGATCAAGGAGCGCCTCGACGCGGGCGAGCCGATGCCGGATTACCTGCGCGACATGGCCGTCTACTACGCCGGCCCGGCCAAGACGCCGGAGGGCTACGCGTCCGGTTCCTTCGGCCCGACCACCGCGGGCCGGATGGACTCCTATGTCGACCAGTTCCAGGCCGCGGGTGGCTCGTTCGTCATGCTGGCCAAGGGCAATCGGTCCGCGCAGGTGACCAAGGCGTGCAAGGAACACGGCGGCTTCTACCTCGGCTCCATCGGCGGCCCCGCCGCGCGGCTCGCGCTGGACTGCATCAAGTCGGTCGAGGTGCTGGAGTATCCCGAGCTGGGCATGGAAGCGGTGTGGAAGATCGAGGTCGAGGATTTTCCCGCGTTCATCGTGGTCGACGACAAGGGCAACGACTTCTTCGCCGAAACGCAGAAGCCCATCGCGTTGCGCGTGCGTACCCGCTCCAAAGAGCGCGTCTGAGCCACCCTCGGCCCGCGGGCGGCAGTCCGCGGACACGGTGATGTCACCCCGATCGCCGGGATGGCCTCGCCGTCGCACCGGGCACCCTGACCGCAGTACGTCGTTGATTCCGGTACCGATGCGGGTCGAGGAGTGGCAATGAGTACATCGAGGAGCAAGTCCAGGCCGGTGCCGCCGTCGTTGTGCGTCTCGGAGTCGGCCGCGCGCCGGTTGGCGGAACGCGCCGCGCGCGAGGGAACCACCTGCGCCGTCCTGCTCGATCGGCTGATCCGCGAGGGTGTGGACCAGCTCGACCATCCCGGGGTCGTCTTCCGTGGCCCGCTGCACGATCGGCGCGCGGCGCTGGCCGCCGGACCCGACATCTGGGAAATCGTTGCGCGCCTACAGGAGTTGGACGGCCCGGTGGAGCGCCGCATCGCGGTGCTCAGCGCGAAGTCGGATCTGCACACGAGCAAGATCAGGATCGCACTGGCCTACGCCCGGGCACACGGTGGCGAGATCCTGGACCGGATCGGACGCAATAGGCAAGCGGTGGAAGCGATTCGCCGCGGTCGTCGGCGAGTAGCCGCGAGGGCTACGCGACCGAGCGTACTGGACGGTCCGCCACGCGCGTGATTCGGCCGGATTGTCCGGTGCGGAAGGTCTTCACATACTGTGGAGCGAAATGTGGAAACGCTCACACTCTATGCACAGTCTCGGGTCACTCGCGGACGGCTATCCGGCGGAGCTCGGTAGCCGTCCGCGATGCGTCGGCGGAGTTGCTCTTCACCATGCTTGGGAAGCAAAGGGTTTCGCGCGGTGTGCGTCCGCCGTTGCCGCGCTCCGCGAAGGGCTGTGTGACACCCGACTCGATCTCCGCATGGGGACGGAGTGTGAAATTCGGATCGAACGGAATGCCTCCCGAGGTGGGAAGGTGCTCGCGGATTGGCCCGGATGTACCTTGACGTGATCGCGCGAGGTCACCGGACTCCTCCAGAAGTGCTGCGAAGTCCGACAATTCCGGAGTGATAGCGCCTATCCATCCGACGTGATCCACAACACTGGAATAGATTGTGGACAGCAGCCCTTCCATGTGAGCGAAATGTTTGCCGCCTGAGGATAATTGGGCACATATAGGACATACCAGGTCGCTATCATGTGAAGTAGCGCCGTTCTCTGTGGAATTCGCTGAATGTTGTCCACAAGACCTCTTGTGGATGGCCGGGCGCCACGCCGCCGAGCGGCGGACAGTCGGCGTGTCGGGTACTCGCCGTCCGGACCGGCCGCTCGTGCCGAGAATTTTGCCGCAGACGCGGCGGCGCTCCGCACCCGACGAACCAGGGCATACCCGGCATAGGCGACCGCGGGCGATAGCATCGGCGCATGGTGCTTCGGAATCGTGGTCGGAGTCGGTTGCTCGCGCGACTATCGGTGGCGGTGCTGCCCGTGCTGGTCGCGACCGGCGTTCTCGCGGGGCAGGCACAGGCCGACCTTCGCGGTATAGATCAGCGGGAGTCGGTGGGCTCAGCGACCGGGACCGAAGGGCTCGAGCCCGCGTTGGCGCTGGCGTACACGCTCGCCGAACGTGAGGCGCATGCGCAGGGTGTACCGCTGTCCATCACGTCCGGATATCGCACGCCCGCCGAGCAGCAGGCGCTGTGGGAGGACGGCGTGGCGACCTACGGCCCGGACGGCGCACGTCGCTGGGTGCTGCCGCCGGAGGAGTCGACGCACGTCTCCGGGCAGGCGATCGACGTCGGTCCGCGGCAGGGCGCGCAGTGGCTGGAGGCGAACGGCCACCGATGGGGGTTGTGCCGGATGTTCGAAAACGAGTGGTGGCATTTCGAACTGGCCACCCTACCCGGCGTGGACTGCCCGCCGATGAAGCCGGACGCGAGCGTGCGTTAGTCGCGTACAGCAGGCGGGTAGTCCGTTACACCGTGGGGCGAGTGGACGCCCGCGCGGGGCTGAGCCGAGTCGCGCCCGCGCATCGTTGCGGCCTCCTTCGCGCGGCGGTGCCGGAGGTTCAGGTCACCGGCGCGAGTTCGAGCCCTCCCTCGATCGTGGTGGGAACGCGGCGGCGATCCGGGGAGCCGAGCGCGGCGGTCAGATCGGTCCCGTCGTGTTCGGCGAGCAGCTCGCCACTGTCCCACACCAGCAGCGTCGCGCTGACGGTGTTCTCGGCCGCGGCGTGGGCAAGGTCGTAGTGCGCGCAGGCCGGAACGTGCGGATAGGTGATCCACAGGTCGTAGCCGGTCATGAACAGGTCGAGGTCGAACTGCACGCTCAGCCCGAGCAATTCGCTGCGGCCGTTGTCGTCGACGCCGGCGAACGCCTCGTCCAGCGCGAGTAGGCGCGGAGCCTGCGGATCGGCCGAATCGAGCATGACGTGCGCCGCGGCGAACAGCGGTAGGTGCAGCGACACCGACTGCTCGCCACCCGACAGCGCACTGTGCCGCGCCACGGTGAGCTTGTCCTCGCTGCCGTCGGCGGAGATCAGCGTGAACGAGAACACCCGCCAGCTGCGGTAATCCAGGGTGGCGGCGAGGATCTCGGGATAGGAGCGTTCGGGGTGCGCGGCCCGTGCCGCCCGGATCTCGGCGGCGAAATGCGCCCGGATCGCCGCCAGGTCCTCGGCCGTCAGGGCCGAAGCGTCCCGGTCGAGCAGCTTGCACATGGCCCGTGCCGCGTCGGACAGGTTGTCGGCGAGCAGCCAATGCACGCCGATGGTGTTGCCCGAGGACATCCGCCGCTGCTTCATCTCCGCGCCCATTCTGGCGATCAGATCGCGTGCGTCGCTGGTGCGCTCGTGGATCTGCTGGGCCAGGCCGGTCAGCAGCGCGTCCTCCAGGATCCGTCGCTCGGCGTCGGTGAGCAGCAGTTCTTGGTCGCGGCGCGCGGCGTCGACGCGGTCGGCGAACTCGGCGAGCGCCGAGACGCCGTGCTCGTCCTGCACCTGCACGACGGTGAGGCCGTCGGCCGCGTCCCACTGGAGCCGGTAGTCGCGGCCGGAACCGGCGAGAGCGGCGTCGAACTCCTGGAGCGCCGCGGTCACCGCGCTGCGGGTGGACTTGCGTGTCGACTCGCCGGCCCGGACCGAGGCGGTGGCGGCGGCAAGGGCTTCGAACAGCTCGGCGACCTCGTCGGGCAGCACCCGCGGCTGCGTCTGTGGTCCCGCCGTCGAGATCTGGTACAGCAGTTGCTCGGGCGTCGACCACGCGGCGTCGCTGCTGGGCCAGCGCCCGTCGGTGGATGCACCCAGCAGGGTGAGCAGATCCGGCTGGGCGTACGGCGCAAGGGCTTTCACCTCCGCGAGCACCTCGGTGAGCGCGGTGGCGAGCGATTCGTGCGCGGTGCGGTAGGCGGCCTCGGCGTCACCGACCGCCTCGATGGCTTCGTTGGCGGCCTTGCGGGCGGCTTTCTGCTCGGCCTTGGTCGCCTCGATCCGCTGCCTGGCCTGCTCCAGCTCACGGTCGATGTCGGCCGCGCCGGCACCCAGCGCCTCGCGTAGGGTCTCCAGCTTGCGGATCTGTTCCAGGTAGCCGGACCGCGCGGCTTCGGCCTCCTCCGCGAAGGCCTCGGCCAGGTCGGCGGCCTCGGCCAGGCGGTCTTCGGCTTCCCGTTCGCGCTCGCGTTCCCGCTCGTGGTCGCCGCGCAGCCGCAGCAGTCCGGCGCCGGTGTTCTCGAAGTGCCGGATGGCGGCGGCGAGGGCGTCGATCTCCCCGCCCGTGCGCGGGGTGCGGTGCGCCGCCGCGGTGGCGCGCAGCTTCTTCTCCGCGGCGGACGATTCCGCGATCGCCTGGTCGAGTTCGCGCTCGGCGTGGGCGGCGGCTTCGGCGCGGGAGCGCATCATGCCCGCGGCCTCCGACACCGCACGCAGCGCGGTGATCACCGCGGTCGGGCGCGGAAGCCCTTTGGCGGCGGCGGAGATCCGCGCGAGTTCGGCGACGGCGTCGGCCTCCTGCCGCTCGGCGACGCGCCGGCCCTCCTCCGCGGTGGCGATGGCGGCCGTCAGCTCGGCGGAGCGGATCTCGCGGCGCCTGGCCCGGGCGGTCGCGCCGATGTACTCAGCGTCGGCCTTACGGTGTCTGCCGACCTGCACACCTTGGCGGAATCCGCCGTCCGCCTCGATCGTCACCATTGCGTTCGGTTCGTCCGAACCGTCGTGCAGGGCGATGGAGGCGAGCACGTCGGTCACGGCCTGCCGGGGCACGGTGAGCGCGTCTGAATCCTCCTCTACGACCAGCACGTCGGCGAGGGTGCGGCCGACCGGCCGGTCCGCGGCGGGCAGCGGCACCAGGAATTGATCCGACTCGAAGTCCGATGGGAGCGCATCTTGAGGGCAGACCCAGCCGTCGAGCAGGTTCGCGGCGTCCAGTGCTGCCTCGATATTCGCCGCGGTCTCGGGCGACACATCATCGGCGAAGCGCACCAGACGCCACAGCGCGGCGCCCGGCCGTTCGCCGGTACGGCCGGAACGGGCGGCGAATGCCGGTGGAGCGTCGTCGCGTTGGGCCGAGACGCGCTCGCGTTCTTCGGTCAGCTCGCTGATTCGCGCGGCCGCCGTCGCCGCCCGCGTGCGGGCTTCCTGGCGGCGGCCGCGGATCTCGTCGAGCAGGGACTCGGCCCGCTCCGCCAGCACTTCGGCGACAGTGGCTGCGTCCGAACCGGCCTCGGCCACCGCGGAGTTCAGCGCCTCGAATAGGCCGGCGCGGACGGGGGAGTAGACCTCGCGGTGCTCGTCCCACCAGCCGCGCAGCGCGCCGGCAGCCTCGGTGCGGGCCAGCGCGACCGTCGCCTCGGCGTGCGCGACCTCGGCGGCGGCCGCGTCACGCAGTTCGCGGGCACGCTCGGCGAGCCGCTCGGCCCTGGTGCGTTCGGCGGCCGTGGTGTCCATCGCACCCAACGCCTTGCGCACCGCGCGCACGTCGGCGTCGCGCTCCTCGGCGTGGCCCCGAACGGCCGCGGTGAGCTGTTCGGCCCGTGCTGTCTCGGGCAGTGGCGTCCATGCGATGCCCGCGTCCTCGGCGGCGCCGCGCAGGTCGTCCTCGCCGCGGGCGAGCGCGGCCGCGGCGGCGCGGACCGTGCTGCGCGCGCGTTCCGCCTCCGCGGTGCGCTGGTCCAAGGCCTGCTGCGCTTTGAGCGCCTTGTCGGCGTGCACGCCCGCCGAGGTCTCCAGCCGCCGTACCGCGTCGGCCAGGTCGTCGAGCTGCTGCTTGCCCTCGTAAGCGCTGGAACGCCGCAGGTTTTCCCGATCGGCGAGGGCCTGCTCGTAGGCGAGGTCGGCGTCCTCCGCCCGGGTCTCGGCGGCGATGCGTTCGGTTTCCCTGCGCTCGCGCAGTGCGGTCGCCGCGAACAGTGCGGTGCTCGCGTGCGTGACCGCGTCCAGCCGGGCGCGCACCTGATCGACGTCCGTTTTCGCCTGGACCGCGAGGTATTTCCGATAGACCTCGACGAAAGCCCTGGTCGCCGTGTCGGCGTGGACCAGCCCCTCCAGGGTGCGGGCCACCTCCTCCATATCGCTGAACGAACGGGCGGCGTCCAGGATCAGTTGCTCGTCGAGTGGGCGCAGGCCGTCGGTGAGCGCCTGGGACAGCCCGCGCGGATCCAGGTTCTTGGCCAGCTGCGGGCGGCGCAGCGTGAGGATCAGGTTGATCAGCTGGTCGTAGCGCTGCGCGCCGAGACCGAACATGCGCGCGTCGATGGCATTGCGGTAGTCCACCGGCCGGTCGACGATCGAGTCGCTGCCGATCTGTTCGGCGAGTTGCTTGCGGGTGAACGGACGGTCGTCCGGACCGATCAGCGAGAAATCCACGCCGACGCGGCCGTCGGCGACGAAGTACCAGCGGGTCACCTTGTCCGAGGACCGGGTGGCGCGCATGCCGATGCCGACCGTGACCACTTCGGGCTCGTCCCAGCGACCGCGCGCGAACTCCATCCAGACGTAGGAGTAGGCCGAGTCCTGCTTGCGGTAGAGCAGGTTCGACTTCATCGTGCGTTCCTCGCCGGCGAACGGGTTGAGCCGGCGCGGCTCGATCCGCCCGTCCAGCACGAACGGGAACAGCACCTCCAGCGCCTTGGTCTTGCCCGACCCGTTCGGCCCGCGCAGCACCAATCTGCCGTCGGCGAAGCAGAATTCCTGATCGCGGTAGTCCCAGAGGTTGACGATCCCGGCGCGGGTCGGAGTGAACCGCACTCCTGCGTGAATGAGCGACATCCGTCAGTTCCCTTCCGTCCCGGTGCCGTCGGGCCCGTAGGTGTCGGCCGCGGTGACGAACAGTTCCGCGGCCCTCTTGGTGCGCACCGTCACGACCGCGCCGCGGTAGCGGGCCAGAGCGGGGAGCACGAGCAGTCCCTCGTCGACCGCCTGAACGAGCCGCAGCCGCTCCAGCAGCGCCACCACCTCCGTGGTGAGACGGGGGACGTCGGCCTGCCACTGCGCGGCGAAGGTGGCACCGTAGCGGTCGGCGAGCGCTTGCATCGTCTCGCGCAGCCAGGCCGGGCCGACAAGTGGATAGGTGCTCGCCACCGGCCCGCCCTGCTGCTCCGGCTCGACATCCGGCGAAGCGGACCCGGCCGGAAGCGAATCCGGCGACCGCAGCTGGGACAGCGGCGCGAACAGGGTGGATTCGGGGATGGCCGCGTCCAGTTGCTCGGCGAGCGCCCCGCCCGGGTGCGGGGAGCCGCCGCGGCGCGGCAGCGGGTTGTCGATGTCCAGCACGCGGTCGGCGATCTCCCCCGCCAGCAGCAGGGCGACTTGGGCGAGCGTGCCGGCCCCGGGGAAACGCGTGTCCGACAGCCGTCCCGAGGTGTCGATCAGCGCGACACCTTCGGCGCGGCGCTCGGCGCGCAGGCCGGTGAACAGCTCCACATCCGCGACGATCCGGTCCTGCGCGAGCACCGGACGTTCTTCGGGCGGGAGGTCATCGATATAGACCACCGGTCGTTCGACCAGCGCCCTGCGCACCCGGCGGGCGATCTCGGCGGTGGTCGGGGCATGCGCGGAAACGCCGGTGGCGGTGGCCTCCTCGGCGAACAACCCGCGCACACTGTGCAGATGCTGCAACGCTCGCGGCGGCCGGAACAGCGCGAAGACCACCGGCCGGTCGATGTCGTAGAGCGCTTCACCGGCCTCCGGATCGCTGGCCCAACCGCCGGCGTCGCCGTCGGCCAAGGTGAGCGCCCCGCGCACGGTCAGCCAGCCAACCGCGTCGACGAACGCGTCCCGATCGGAGGCCCGGTCCGTGGCCAGCTCGAGACCGTCCACCCGGCCCGCGTAGGCGGCGACCTGATCAGCCAGCTCGGACAGCGTGATCTGATCACCCGCGCGCCCCAGCGCGGCGAGCGCCAAGGCGAGATAGGCGTAGCGTCGGCGATCGAACACGCGCTCGGCAGGTGTGCGGGCCGGCCTGCTCGCGTCGAGACGGTCCAGCACGGGGAACACCCGCGCCGTGGTCTCGGAGACTTCCAGCCGGTAGCCGAACAATTCGGCGAGATCCTCACGCAGCTCGGTGGCCCAGCGGCGGATCAGGGGCAGCGCGATCCGATCCGGGTAGGTGCGGGTCACCAGATGATTGGCCAGGATGACCCGGGCGGCGCGCTGATAGTTGTCCAGTGCGAGCGTGTTGATGGTGCGCCCGTGCATCAGCCACGCTCCCTGCGGGTGCGCGAGCGCGTGGTGGTCGTCTGCTCGATCTTCAGCGCCCGGTTGTTCAAGTGCAGCAGCCCGCGCGTGGTGCGCACGACGGTCGGGCCCTCGTGCTCGGTCACCGTCAGCGTGACCCCGCTGTCCGAACCGGTGGTGCCCGCCACCCGGCCGCGCACCGGAACCCACGCGGTGGACGCGGCGTCCAGCAGGCGCAGCAGCACTTCGGTTTCCCGTTCGTCCAGGACCCGCTCGTGCACGTCGCCGGAGGCGAGCGACCGGGCGGCCTCGGCGCGGGACCGCTGCGCGTCCAACTGGGCCTCGCGCAGCCGCCGGATTCCGGCGTCGTTGCGGTGGATACGCGCGGGCGCGCCCGCGGACGGGGGTCGCCCGGTCTCGGCGAGCGTGCGCGAAATCTCCAATGGCGGCGCGTCCCACCAGGACCGGATCGCCGGAATCAAGTCGGCGTCCGGGTGCTCCATCGCCAGATGCCGCGGCTTGCCGAGCCCGAACACCGCGTCGAACAGCGCGTGGGCGCTGTCCGCGCTCGGCGCCGCGGTGAACCAGGCGGCCAGATGCCGCAGCGCCGATTCCCGGCTCACCCCGCCACGCCGCGTCTCGGTGACCCGCCGCAGCAGCGAGAGCACCGCGGCGATGGCGCTCATGGTTGCCTCGCGCAGCCGCTCGGCTTCCGTCGTCCCCGCCTGCTCGCCGCTGCCGGACGCGACGAACCAGGTCCGCAGCCCGTCCCATCTGGCCTGCCAGTCCGACCGGCGTTCGGCGATGCTCAACAACACCCGCTCGTCACAGCGCGCCGCACGAGCGATCAGCTCCTCGACGCCGGTCTCCTCGATCTCCGCGATCGCCGCCGCCAGTCGCGGCGTGAATCTGGCCAAGTCGAGGCTGAACTCCCGCATGTGCGCCAGCAACGCGTCCTTGTGCGCGAGAAACGATTCCGGGGTGACCTCGGTGGTCCGGACCAGGTCGCCGAGCCCGAGATAGAAGTGCGCGGCGCGGGCGGCCAGGTCCGACAGCGCGGCGTCGAGGCGTCGCAATGTGCGGTACACCCGCTCGGCGTCGCCTGCCCGGTTGGCCTGGGCCAGCGCGTGCAGATCGGCCAGCAGCTCCGGCAGCACCAGACGCGAGAGCGAGGCCTCGTCGAGGCGGGCGCTGAGCACACCGGCGACCGCCCGGTATGCCTGAAATCCCGCCTGGGAGAACTGGTATACGTAGTGCCGATTGCGATACTCGGCCAGGGTCGCGGCGCGGGTTCCGTCGTAACTGCGCTCCAGCACCCGCCATTGGTGGAGCTGGTCGAGCAAGGGGCCGATCTCGGCGGCGGTCAGGCGCGCCGCCGCCTCCTGGCGTTCGGCAGGCGGTGAATGGTCCGGCGCAGGGTTTTCCGATTCGTCCCGTGCCGCGCCGCGCGGATCGCTTGGACGATTTCGCCGCTGTTCGGTGCGATCGACCTCCTGCAGATTCGCGACCGGTTGGTTTGTATCGTCCAGATCGGGTGTCCGCAGCGTGCTTCCATTGCGCTCGATCCACTCCGCGACGTCGTCCGCGTGCAGCAGCACCACGTACGCCGCCCGCGCGCTGTCGAAGGCGCGCAGCACCCGCAGGTAGTCCGCGCGGCGCTCGGCGGTGGCGAAGGAGAACAGCCGCAGCCGCTCGTCCCAGCGGTCGTCGGCGCAGCCCTCATCGGAGTCGGTCACCGGGAACAGGGTAGTAGCGGGCTGGTCGCCGCCTGCACGACGTTCCGGTGTTCGGCGTGGCCGCGTCCGGTTCGCCACTGTTCGCCGAGGCTGCGGGCCAGGTCGGCTCACTCGACGGACAGCGAGCGCAGCTGGTCCAGATACGCGCGGGTGCGCGGATCGCCGGGATAGCGCTCGATGATCTCGCGCGCGACTTCGCCGGCGATCCACATCAGCGACGGCAGCGAGCGTCGCCTGCCAGCGAACGCGCGCATACCCTCGGCCACCGCCGTTTCCAGATCACGGTTGCGGACCGCGACCACGGCCAGCGTCAGGTGCGCCTCGGCGATCCGCATCGGGTTGCGCACGGTGCCGTCGGGGCGGGTCGCGTTCCGGATCACTTCACGGGCGTAGGATTCGGCGAGCCGATCCTCGCCCGCCACCCGGCAGCAGTCCATCGCGTAGAAATCGAACTTGTGCGCGTCGATGACGAAATGGTTGTCCAGATTCGCCGGATGTTCGAGTCGCTCCAGGATTGCTCGCCCCTCCGCGAGAGCGGACTCCACCTCCCGTGGGTTGCCCAGCCTGGCCCAGGCTTTGGCGCACTGGGCGGCCAGTTGCACGCCGACGCGCAGTTCTCGGCTCACTTCCAGCGCCGGCCGCACCGTCTCGATCACGCCACGGTAGTTGCCCTGGGTGAGCGCGAACCACGCGGCCATTTCCGCTGCCCACGCGGTGATCTCGGCGTTCTCGGCCTCCTGCCCCAGCGAGAGGGCCGCCCGGCGGGTGGCCTCCGCGGCGGTGCGTCGGCCGAGGTCGTAGTCGACGCATCCGACCAGCAGGGCGACCCATCCGGCGAGGATGAGGATTTCGCGGTGCTGGGCCAGTGTCAGGCGACCGTCCAGCAACGAGGTGATCCTGCGTAGCCACGCGGTGCCTTCGGTGTGCAGCTCATGGGGGTCGGCGTAGGAGTACTCGCAGCACAGGCGCTCGGCGGTGATCCGGATGGCCTCCAGCGTCACCGGGGACACGTCCGAGATGCGGAGTCTGCCGATGAACTCGAGCGTGTCCATGCCCGTCGCGGAGAGCAATTCGTCGTCCCGGTTCGGTCTGGCCTTGGGAAAGAACGCCGCGGTCACCGTGTCGAACGTGGCGGCGATGATGGGGGCGTAGAAGTCGTCCGGGCGCGATTCGCCCGATTCCCAACGGCGCCAGTTGCGTAGGAGGGTGCTGTCCGTCGGCAGGTTGTGTGATGACTTTCCGCGCATCACGCGAACGGCGTCGGCTTGCGACCACCCCCTCGCGTCACGCTCGGAACGCATCCGGACTGCCCAGACGGGTCGATCGTCAGTAGCGGCCACGTCTGTAGTATCGCACCAGTTAACGTTTGGTGGCCCCGATAGGGCAGACAGATGTCATGGGGTTGACAGCTCCATTCGCGCTGCCGCATGGTGCATGCTGGACATCGACGCGGAAAGTTTGCCAGGCATCCTTACCAGAGCAACTGCAAGTACATCTGCTCTTGCATGAAGCGCAGTAACCCCGTAAAACGGGTGGATCCACTTCAGAGAACAGCGATCCCAATCCAACGGAGGTTCGGGTGGAAGCGTTGATCTATGGATACTTGCGTGACGATCTGGCCGATGGGCACAGCAAAGAGCTGGAGGCAGCGATGAGCAGCCTCGCTCGCGAAGAAGGGCTCTGCTTCGCCGCAACGTTCCATGAATCGACCGGAGGTGACGGGACGGCTCTGGCGGAGCTGACCGCGGAACTCAAGCGCGCCGACGCGCACCACGTGGTGGTTCCCTCACTCGATCACTTTGCCGGCCAGACCATTCCGCGCGACATCCTGATCGCGAAACTCGCCCAAGAGGCAGCGGCTCGGGTCTGGACCGTGGAGAGCTGACCGGCTCGACCGGATTGCCCGAAATCTCCTCGATCCCCATCGCCGCAGTATCGCCACCATCTCGGCCGCGGCCACACCCGCCGCGAGAGACACGAGCAGCGCCACCAGGTGGTACCGGCCGAACAGTGGATACACCTGCCAGTGGAGCAGATAGGCGAACAGCGAGCTATCGGCCAGCACCGCGGCGCAGGCGGCGACGATGGCGGGAACCCGGATCGCGGCCACCCATACCAACGCGAGCAAACCCGCCATGACCAGCCTTTCCCGATCGGGAACGCCGAAATACCCGGGCACCGTGACCAGTACGACGGCACTGATCGCGACCCGCTGCCACACCGAACTCGCCTTCGCCGCCGCCCAGCCGAGCGCGAAGAGCCACACCGCCAGCGGGGAGAACGGAACATCCTTCGCCGGATACAGACCGAACGCCTGGTATCGGAACACGAGACTCACCGCGACGAGCGTCATCGCGAACCAGAACGGGTCGGCCCGTTGCATGCGGTCCACCCAGGGGATCCGGATCAGCAGCGCGGCGGCGAGCATGAAGTAGACGAGCACCTCGAGAAACCACAGGTGCCCGGCGGTCGGGCTATCGCTGGGGCCGAGAATCTTGTTCAGCAGCAGCACGTTCTGCCAGCCGTAGTAATCGCCGCACGCCAGGGTGAGCGCGACCCAGGCCGCGGTCGGGACCGCGATCGACGCCACGGTGCGCAGCGTGTGGCGCAGTCGCTCGGCGCGCGGTGCCGTGGTCACCGCGAAACGCGCGAAGTTGAATCCCGCGACGCCGAGCAGCACGTGCGCCGCACCCCACAGCACGAACACGCCCGCGTGTGACCCCACGATCAGCACGATGCCGACGGCGCGCAGCAGCGTTCCGGTATCCAGCGCACGTCCGAAGCGCCTGCGGCTCTCTGGAATCCGTTCCAGGTCCGCCACGGACGTGTTCGGCCAGTCGGTGGGGAGGTGGCCGAGCATACGCTCCAACCGGGCCGCGGTGGTCACATAGGTCAGCGAGTTGCCGCCGAGATCGACGAACGTGCGTTCCGGCCGGATCCGCGTGGGGTCGATGCCGAGGGTCGCGGCGTACAGGGCGCGTACGTCACGCATCTGCGGCGCGGGTTCGGCCAGTCGCCGGATAGCCGGGTAGTCGGGTTTGCCGCTGGGTAACCGCGGTATCCGCTCGACCGGAAGGATCCGGAGCGCCGCGGCGGGCAATCCGGCCAATCGTGCCGCGATTTCGGTGGGGTCCGTCCGGGGAGTGTCGACCGCGACGATCAGGTGTGCGTCGTCATCGGTGCAGCACACCGTGAATCCGGCATCGGCGAGACCGCATTCGAGGCGCTCCAGATCGATACGGAGGCCGAAGATCTTGGCGAACCGGCTACGCCTGCCGACCACCTGATAGAGCCCCTCCGGGGTGCGGCGGGCCAGGTCACCGGTGCGCAGCGCGCCGATGGTGCGGCCGAGGGCGAGCTCCTCAGCGGACCGGGCGTAGCCCATCATCACGTTGGGGCCGTGATAGACCAGCTCGGCTGGCCCCTCGGTGTCTTCCTCGATCGGTTCGAGGGTGAATTCGCCGCCGGGGATCGGGATCCCGATGCAGTCGGGATGCTCGGTCGCCAGATGGGCAGGCAGATAGGCCATCCGGGCGGTCGCCTCGGTCTGGCCGTACATGACGACGAAGTCCCAGCCGGATCGCCGGCCGAGCCCGGCGTACTCGCGTACCCGATCCGGCGCGAGCCTGCCGCCCGCCTGGGTGACATAGCGCAGGTGCGGCAGCGTCATGCGGGCGAAACCGATACGGTCGAGCAGGTCGATGGTGTAGGGGACGGCGGCGAATGACGTTGCGCGGCAGTCCCGGAACGCGTGCCAGAACTCCGCGTCCAATACCGACCGGTCGCTGAGGAGCAAGCTCGCACCGCGTAACAGATGACTGTGCACCACCGAAAGCCCGTAGCAGTAGTACATCGGCAGTGTGGTGGCCGCACAGTCGTCCGGGCCGATCGCCAGGTACTCGGCGATCGCAGCGGCGTTGGCCCGCAGGTTCGTCGCCGAGAGCCGGACCAGCTTCGGAGACCCGGTAGAACCCGACGTGCTCAGCAGCAACACGAGATCCGGGTGCAGGCGATGCGCGGAGTTCTCCCGGACCACGTCGGCACGGCCGGCCTCGATGACGACGTCCGGATCGTAGGTGGCCCGCAACTCCGCGGTGATCTCTCCGGTCAACAGCACCACGCATCCGGCGCTGAGCGCGCCGAGGTAGGCCACGAGCGAGGCGAGGTCGTTGCGTGCGGCGAGCGCGACGAGGCGGCGGGACGGCCCGAGCTCGGTCGCGTAGTCCTCGACGAGCGCGGCCAGCCGGGCGTACGTGACCCGCTGCGCGGCTTCGGGCATCGGCTCCGCCGCGATGTCGTTCGCCGCATCCGGGTCCGGGCAGCGGACGGCGATCCGGTCGTCGAAGCTGCGCAGATGCGCGACGATCGGGAGCACGGTCACCGGCGAGAGTGTAGGAGGCGGCCGTTTTCCGGTCCGAAGGCGGCCCCCCGGCGAACTTCCGGTGAATCAGCCGGGCGGCCGCGCGAGCCGAGGCCGCCACGGACCGGGAGTTCAGAGCCCGAAGCTGCCCGGGCCCCGCCTGCGCAGGTACTTTTCGAATTCGGCCGCGATGGCGTCACCGTCGATCTTGGCCATCGCCTCGTTCACGTCGGCCGCGGCGTCGCCGCGCTCCTCCAGCGAACGCACGTATTCGCTGATCTCATCATCGCCCACGGTCATCTCGTTCACCGCGGTTTCCCAGTCCTCGGCCTGTTTGGGCAGCTCGCCCAGCGGGACCTCGATGTCGAGCACGTCCTCCACCCGGTGCAGCAGCGCGATGGTCGCCTTCGGGTTCGGCGGCTGGGAGACGTAGTGCGGAACGGCCGCCCAGAACGACACCGCGGGCACACCCGCCTTCACACACTGATCCTGCAGCACACCGGTGATTCCGGTCGGGCCCTCGTAGCGGGTCTGCTCCAGGTTGAACCGCTCGGCCGCCTCCTTGCTGTAGGCCGAGCCGGTCACCGGCACCGGCCTGGTGTGCGGGGTGTCGGCGAGCAGCGCGCCCAGAATGACGACGGTCTGCACCCCGAGCTGTTCGATGAACTCCAGCAGGTCGCCGCAGAAGCTGCGCCAGCGCATGTTCGGTTCGATGCCGCGTAGCAGCACCACGTCACGATCGCTGCCCGGCGGCGAGCAGACCGACAGCATCGTCGACGGCCACTGGATTTCCCTGGTCACACCGTCCACCTGGCGTACCGTCGGGCGGTTGACCTGATAGTCGTAGTAGTCCTCGGAGTCGAGTTCGGCCAACGGTTCGGCGTCCCAGATCAGTTCCAGATGCTCGACGGCGCCGCTGGCGGCGTCCCCGGCGTCGTTCCAGCCCTCGAAGGCGGCGACCAGTACTGGATCCCGCAACGTCGGCAGTTCCGGATCGGGAGTTTCACTGGCGTTCACTCGGTCAGCCTACGGCGTCGGTCGACATGGCGTGCCGTATGCCGGTGGGATCGGGTGATATGTTCCCCGCGGCTGGGACGGACAAGGCGGCGGCAGCAGCGGCATGAACGGTGGCGTACAGCGCGACCCAGCAGTGTCCGGCAGCGGCATGAACAGTGTGGTGCAGGACACCGAGCTTCTACGTGGTGGCCTGGATTGTCCGGCCCGCCCACTACGCTGGAGCGCATGTCTGCGTCCATCCCCGCCGAGTTCGACACCACGCTACTCGATACGCTGCGCCGCCGTGTCGTCATCGGCGACGGTGCGATGGCCACGATGCTGCAAGCCACCGATCTGACCCTGGACGATTTCCGCGGGTTGGAGGGCTGCAACGAGATCCTCAACGACACCCGGCCCGACGTGCTGCGCGCGATCCACCGCGCGTATTTCGAGGCGGGCGCCGACGCGGTCGAGACCAACACCTTCGGCTGTAATCTATCCAACCTCGCCGACTACGACATCGCCGACCGGATCCGCGACCTGTCCGAGCGGGGTACCCGGCTGGCCCGCGAAGTCGCCGACGAGATGGGCCCGTCCTCCGATGGCACGCCGCGGTATGTGCTCGGTTCGATGGGGCCGGGCACCAAGCTGCCGACGCTGGGCCATGCCCCGTTCGCCGCGCTGCGCGACGCCTACACCGAGGCCGCGCTCGGCATGCTCGACGGCGGCGCCGACGCCATCCTCATCGAGACGTGCCAGGACCTGCTGCAGGTAAAGGCGGCGGTGACCGGCAGCAGGCGGGCCATGGCACGGCTCGGCCGCCGGATCCCGATCATCACGCACGTCACGGTGGAGACCACCGGCACCATGCTGGTCGGCAGCGAGATCGGCGCCGCGCTCACGGCGCTCGAGCCGCTCGGCATCGACATGATCGGCCTGAACTGCGCCACCGGCCCGGACGAGATGAGCGAGCACCTGCGGCACCTGTCCCGGCACGCGCGGGTGCCGGTCTCGGTGATGCCGAACGCCGGGCTCCCGGTGCTCGGCGCCGACGGCGCGGTGTACCCGCTCACCCCCGAAGAGCTGGCGGTCGCGCTGCGCGGGTTCGTCACGGAATTCGGGCTCGCGCTGGTCGGCGGCTGCTGCGGCACCACCCCCGAACACATCCGCCAGGTCACCGCCGCGCTGCGCGAGGTCGAGCCGACGCTGCCGCCGATCGCCGAGCGTCGCGACCCGGTGCACGAGCCGAGCGTGTCCAGCATGTACACCGCGGTGCCGTTCGAGCAGGACGCCTCGATCCTGATGATCGGCGAGCGCACCAACGCCAACGGCTCCAAGGCATTCCGCGACGCCATGCTGGCCGGGGATTGGCAGAAGTGCCTGGACATCGCCAAGGACCAGACCCGCGACGGCGCGCACATGCTCGACCTGTGCGTGGACTACGTGGGCCGCGACGGTACCCAGGACATGGCGGAGCTGGCCGGCCGGCTCGCCACCGCCTCGACCCTGCCGATCATGCTCGACTCCACCGAGACCCCGGTGTTGCAGGCCGGACTGGAACATCTCGGTGGGCGCTGCGCGGTGAACTCGGTGAACTACGAGGACGGCGACGGCCCCGAGTCGCGCTTCCAGCAGACCATGCGGCTGGTCGCCGAGCACGGTGCCGCGGTGGTCGCGCTCACCATCGACGAGGAGGGCCAGGCCCGCACCGCGGCGAAGAAGGTGGAGATCGCCGAGCGGCTGATCGCCGACATCACCGGCAACTGGGGCCTGTCGGAGAGCGACATCATCATCGACACGCTCACCTTCACCCTCGGCACCGGTCAGGAGGAGTCGCGCCGCGACGGCCTGGAGACCATCGAGGCCATCCGCGAGCTCGAGCGCCGCCACCCGCGGGTGCAGACCACGCTTGGTCTGTCCAACATCTCCTTCGGTCTCAACCCGGCGGCCCGGCAGGTGCTCAACTCGGTCTTCATGCACGAATGCGTCGAGGCCGGTTTGGATTCCGCGATCGTGCACGCGTCGAAGATCCTGCCGATCAGCCGGATTCCGGACGAACAGCGCCAGGCCGCCCTGGATCTGGTGTATGACCGCCGCGCCGAGGGCTACGACCCGCTGCAGAAGCTGATGGCGCTGTTCGAAGGCGTGTCCACGTCGTCGTCGAAGGCGTCGCGGGCCGAGGAACTGGCCGCGCTGCCGCTGTTCGAGCGGCTGGAGCGGCGGATCGTCGACGGTGAGCGGGCGGGAATGGAGGCCGATCTGGACGCGGCCATGACCGAGGTGCCGCCGCTGCAGATCATCAACGAGACCCTGCTGGCGGGGATGAAGACGGTCGGCGAGCTGTTCGGCTCCGGCCAGATGCAGCTGCCGTTCGTGCTGCAGTCCGCCGAGGTCATGAAGGCCGCCGTCGCGCATCTGGAACCGCACATGGAGGCGACCGACGACAGCGGCAAGGGCCGCATCGTGCTGGCCACCGTCAAGGGCGACGTGCACGACATCGGCAAGAACCTGGTCGACATCATCCTGTCCAACAACGGCTACGAGGTGGTCAACCTCGGCATCAAACAGCCGATCTCCACCATCCTCGACGCCGCGATCGACAAGAAGGCCGACGTCATCGGCATGTCCGGTCTGCTGGTGAAGTCGACCGTGGTGATGAAGGAAAACCTCGCGGAGCTCAACGCCAAGGGAGTGGCCGGGCAGTTCCCGGTGCTGCTCGGCGGTGCGGCGCTCACCCGCTCCTACGTGGAGAACGATCTCACCGAGGTATACGAGGGCGACGTGCACTACGCGCGCGACGCGTTCGAAGGCCTGCGGCTGATGGGCGACATCATGACCCGCAAGCGCGGCGGCGGCCCCGACCCGGACAGCCCGGAGGCCATCGCCGAGCGGGAGAAAGCCGCCGAGCGCAAGGCGCGGCATGAGCGGTCCCAGCGGATCGCCGCGGAACGCAAGGCGGCGGAGGTGCCCGTCGTGGTGCCCGAGCGCTCCGACGTCGCGGCGGACCTGCCGGTGCCCGTGCCGCCGTTCTGGGGCACGCGCGTGGTGAAAGGTCTCGCGCTGCACGAATACTCGGGCCTGCTCGACGAGCGGGCGCTGTTCCTCGGGCAGTGGGGCCTGCGCGGGCAGCGCGGCGGCGACGGGCCCAGCTACGAGGAACTGGTGGAGACCGAGGGCAGGCCGCGCCTGCGCGCCTGGCTGGACCGGCTGAGCACCGAGGGCGTGCTACAGCACGCCGCGGTGGTGTACGGCTATTTCCCCGCGGTGTCCGAAGGCGACGAGGTCATCGTGCTCACCGAACCGGATCCCGATGCGCAGGAACGGTACCGGTTCACCTTCCCGCGCCAGCAGCGCGACCGGTTCCTGTGCATCGCCGACTTCATCCGGTCGCGCGCCTACGCCAGGGCGACCGGCCAGGTGGACGTCCTGCCGTTCCAGCTGGTCACCATGGGCCAGCCGATCGCCGACTTCGCCAACGAACTGTTCGCTGGCGACAGCTACCGCGACTATCTCGAGGTGCACGGCATCGGCGTCCAGCTGACCGAGGCGCTCGCGGAGTACTGGCACCGCCGCATCCGCGAGGAACTCGTCCTCGAAGGCCACGCGGTCGCCGACTCCGATCCGGCCGACGTGCTGGAGTACTTCAAACTCGGCTACCGCGGCGCCCGCTACTCCTTCGGCTACGGCGCCTGCCCCGACCTGGAAGACCGCGCCAAGCTGGTCGACCTGCTCGAGGCCGACCGCATCGGCGTCGTGCTGTCGGAAGAGCTGCAACTGCATCCGGAGCAATCCACCGACGCGTTCGTCCTCCTGCACCCGGAGGCGAAGTACTTCAACGCCTGAGCGGGTGGCCGAAAGCGGCCTGCCGCGTGCCTCCCGGCGGACGAACCGGATCGGCTTCGCGGCAGGCTCTTCGAAACCGGGCGGCTCGGCGAGCCCGTATACGTTCGGCTCGGTTCGCTGATCGGCGCCGCCTGTCCTCGGACGGGCCGCAGCCGCGCCAAGGGCGTTTTCTACCTGCTCGGATGTCGTGTCCGGCGTGGATCCGCGCACCCGGACGGCGCGTCGCCTGAGGCGGGCGCGCGGTGTTGACCTGGGCGATCGCCCATCTCGGCGCGGGCAGGTGGATGTCTGTCGGGTGGATGTGCCATTGTCGAAGGCGTTGTAACTGCATCCGGAGCAGTCGGCGGATGCGTTCGCGTCCCTGCTCGGTGGTGCAAACACCCTCGGCGCGTAACTGTTTCGGAGATTTCTCGGGGCTTGCGCGCGGAGTGTGGAGCGGCTCGGCGCGTAAGTAGGAGAGGCACACCACGATGACGGCGGATCGATTGATCGCGGGACGATACCGGCTCACGGATCCGATCGGCACCGGCGCCATGGGTGTGGTCTGGCGAGCCACCGACGTGCGGCTGCAGCGCACCGTGGCGGTCAAGCAGTTGCTGCTCGGTCCGGGACTGTCCGGGTCGGCGGCGCTCGAAGCGAAGCTGCGCGCCATGCGAGAAGGCCGGATCGCGGCGCGCCTGCACCATCCGAACGCCATCACCGTCTTCGACGTCGCCGAGGAAGACGGTCAGCCCTGGCTGGTCATGGAGTATCTGGACGCGCCGAGCCTGGCGGCCAAGCTGTCGGGCAATCGGACCCTGCCCGCGGTGGAGGTCGCCAAGATCGGCGCACAGGCCGCGAGCGCACTGGCCGCCGCCCACGACGCCGGCATCATGCACCGCGACGTCAAACCGGCCAACCTCCTGGTCGCCGACGACGGCACGGTGAAGATCACCGATTTCGGCATCTCCCGCGCGGTCGGCGACGTGACGGTCACGGCCACCGGCTTTCTCGCCGGGACACCCGCCTACCTGGCGCCGGAGGTGGCGCGCGGCGAGAATCCGGAACCGGCCTCCGACGTCTTCGCTCTCGGTTCCACGCTGTACGCGGCGGTGCAGGGCAGCCCGCCGTTCGGCGAGGGCGACAACCCGCTCGCCCTGTTGCACGCGGTGGCCAGGGCCGAGATCCCGCCGCCCGAGTCCGCGGGCCCGCTCGCTCCGGTGCTGATGCGCCTGCTCGCTCCGACCATCGATGCCCGGCCGACCATGCACGAGGCGAAGGAAGCGCTGGAAGCCGTTGCCGCCGACCGGAATCCGGAGCTGCCCGCGCCGGTGACCATGGTGATGCCCGCACCGGGTGCGGCCGCGACGACGGTTCTGCCGCAACGGGCAGTGACCGCGTCGGCCGGGAAGTCCGGTGACAACGGCGCGACCGCGGTCGCGCCCGGCGCGGTCATGGGTCCGCCCGCGCCGCCGGTTGCCGCCCAGCGCCCTCCGATCGCGTGGCAAGGTCGCATGGCCGCGACCTTGCCGGGCGTTCTGGTCGGGTCCAACCGCGGCCGGATGCTCGCCATAGCCGCCGCGGCGGTGGTAGGGGTACTGATCCTGGCTGGAATCGTCGCGACGGTGAGCGCCGGGGACCGCGACGGAGATGGCGCCACACCGACATCGGCAGTCGTGCCTCCGGGTGTGGCCGCCGAGAATTCGCCACCGTCGGCCGATTCGGGTAGGCCGGTCCCGCAACAGGCCCCGGCGCAAGCCCCGGCACAGGCTCCGGGGCCCGCCACCGCCGCGTCCACGTCCGGATCCGCATCGGTGCCCACGTCCGGGCCCGCGCCGGCGACCACCTCAGCGGTCGCGCCGCCCCCACCCGCCCCTGCCACTACGCCCCCGGCGACACCGACCCCCGGACCGAGTTCCGCTTCGCCCACGCCGACTCCCTCGCCCCAGCCCACGACGCCGCCCGCCACGTCGACCACGACCGGCCCGGCCACGACCGCAACGACCACCCAGTCCGGCCCGCCGACGTCGGACCGGGTCGCCTCCTTCATCCAGGGCTACTACGGCATGCTGCCCGGGAACGTGTCCGGCGCCTGGACCCAGCTGTCGCCCGGCTACCAGGCGCAGACCGGCTACGACTCCTACGTGAACTTCTGGGGCACGATCCGTGCGGTGCGCGTGGGCTCGGTCACGCAGAACGGTGCGAATCGGGCGGTGGTCGCGTTGACCTATACCCTGAAGAACGGCACGACGACCTCCGAGAACCGATGGATCGAGGTCGTCGGGGACAGCGCCAAGCTGCAGATCGCCGCATCGGGAACCTGACAGAGGAGATACACCGCACGTGACAGCGCGACTGGCCGGAGTGCTCTGGGACATGGACGGCACGCTGCTCGATTCGGAAAAACTCTGGGATATCGCGGTGCGCGAACTGGCGCGCGAGCACGGCCACGAGATGACCGACGCGATCCGGCACGCGCTGATCGGCGCGTCCGGCCCGAACGCCCTGCGGATCATGTTCACCGGCCTGGGCATCGAGCCGACCCCGGCATCGCTGCGGGCGGCGGGGGAGTACCTGGAACGGCGGGTGACCGAGTTGATGACCGGCCCCATCCCGTGGCGGCCCGGCGCGAAGGACGCGTTGGCCATGGTTCGCGCGGCCGGTCTGCCCAGCGCGCTGGTCACCAATACCAAGCGGTCGCTCACGGAATTCGGGCTCGACACCCTCGGCCGAGACTTCTTCGATGTCTCGGTCTGCGGCGACGAGGTGGCGCACGGCAAGCCGGAACCGGATGTCTACCTGCGCGCCGCCGAGCTACTCGGCCTGGAACCGGGACACTGTGTGGCGGTGGAGGATTCTCCTACCGGTGCGCGCGCCGCACAGGCAGCCGGCTGCGCGGTGATGGTGGTTCCGTGCGAGATTCCGGTGCCGCAGGCGCGAGGGAGAGTATTCCGCGACTCACTGGTCGGGCTGACCTTCGGCGACCTCGAAACGATACTGCGTCTGCGCGTTTGAACCGCCCGGAGCGGCAGAGTCGATCTCGATTCACCGAGAGTTGCTGTGCCGCAACGGGAGTGAGTGCAGATCATACGTGTGACCGCGATCACCGGCAATCTCGCCGAATCTCGGGCGTGTCGGCAGGCGCTGCACCAAAATGACGCCATGGCAGCGTTGGGCGTACTCGACGAGATCGTGGACACCGCACGGTTTCCTCTTGCGGATCCGGACGGCCCCGGTCTGCGTGCTGTGGTGCGTCGCGCCCGCGCGGACCTGGCCGACAGTGGTTGCACCGTATTGCGCGGTTTCATCCGGCCGGAGCTGACCGACACCCTGCGAGCGCAGGGAGAGCAGATGGCCCCGCACGCGTACTACGAGGTCGAGCGGGTCAACGCGTACAACATTCCGCTGGATACCGAACTGCCGCAGGACCATCCCGGCCGGATCGTGCTGGAGCGCGGCAATGCCTTCGTGCCGCGCGATCGCATCCCTGCCGACGCGCTCATCCACCAGCTCTACACCGACGTGCTGTTCCAGCGGTTCGTCGCCGAGTGCTTCGGTCTGTCCGAGTTGCACGAGTTCGCCGATCCCCTCGCGGGACTGTGCCTCAACGTCGTCGCGCCGGGCATGTCGCATCCCTGGCATTTCGACACCAATGAATTCACCGTCTCCATGCTGACCCAGCCGGCGGACAGCGGTGGCGTCTTCGAATACTGTCCCAACATCCGCACGCCCGAGGCAGAGCACCTCGATGACGTGCGCGCGGTGCTGACCGGCTCCGGTGAGCGTTTCGTCCAGCGGCTGGATTTGCGTCCGGGCGACCTGCAATTGTTCCGCGGTCGTTTCTCGTTGCACCGCGTCTCGCCCGTCAGCGGTGCGCGCCAGCGCCATTCGGCCATCTTCGCCTACACCGATCGCCCCGGAATGGTCGGCACGGTGGAGCGTACTCGGCAGCTATTCGGCCGAGTGTTACCCGACCACCTAGCCGCCGCGGCCGACGCTGTCCGGGGCGATCGACTGCTCGACTGAGCCGAACGGCTCGACTGACCGAGCTCGACCCGAGAGGACCGACAGTGCCAGTGCCGTTACACACCACCGGGAAAGCGTCTTTCGACGATATCTATGACCGCCCCGATCCGCGCGCGTATTACGCGCGCATGTCCGATCTGGACTATCGCATTCCGGAACTGGCGAAGCCGTTCTTCCAGCAGCAGATCCGGGAGTACCGCGCCTCCGCCCGGGTCACCACACCGACGGTGCTGGACATCGGCTGCTCCTATGGCGTGAACGCCGCGCTGCTGCGCTTCGACACGACCATGCGCGATCTGGCCGAGCACTACGCCGATGCCGGCTCCGACCGAGCCGGTCTGGTCCGGCGCGACCGAGCCCGGGTGACGGCGGGCGGCGGACCGGCCGACGTCCGCTTCCTCGGCATGGACGCCGCCCGCCCCGCGCTCGAGTACGCGCACGAGGCCGGGCTGATGCACGACGTGGTGCACGCCGACCTCGAGTCCGGCGAGCCGACCGACGAGCAGCGCGCGCTGCTGGCCACCGCCGACCTGGTGGTCTCCACCGGCTGCGTCGGGTACGTCACCGAAAAGACCCTGACGCGCGTGGCCACGGCACACCCGCGCAGGCGGCCGTGGATGGCACACTTCGTGTTGCGCATGTTCGACTTCGCTCCGATCGCGGCGGAACTCGCCGCGCTCGGCTACCGGACCGAGCAGGCGCCGGGGCTGTACGAGCAACGCAGGTTCGCCTCCGAGGCCGAGCAGGCGCAAGTGCTGAACACCCTGTCCGCCAATGGGATCGACACGACCGGCCGGGAAGACCAGGGGTGGCTGTATGCCACCCTGTACGTGTCCAGGCCGCTGCCGAAACATCACGCCGACACCGAGGATCCGCATTGACCGAACGCACGTTCGCCGCCGACGACCACCTACCCCGGGTGCCCCTGCCGACGCTGGAGGACAGCTGCGGCCGGTTCCTGCAGTGGTGCGAGCCGCTGCTGACCGCCGATGAACTCGCCGCCACTCGCGCCGCGGTCGACGACCTGCTGCGCGCCGACGGGCCGGGCCGCGTCCTGCACGCGGCGCTCGCGGAATACGACGCCACACCCGGGGTGGGCAGCTGGCTCGATCTGTTCTGGCCGTCGCGGTATCTAGGCCGGCGGGACCGGATCGCGCTGAACGCGAACTTCTTCTTCCTGTTCCGGGACGACACGCCGCTGGCCACTTCAACGGCCGCGACTCAGGTGGATCGTGCCGCCGGCATCATCTCCGCCGCGGTCGACTACAAGCTGGCCCTCGACCAGGAGGCCATCCCGCCGGTGACCCAGCGCGGGCAGCAGCTGTCGATGTGGCAGAACAAGTACCTGTTCTCCGAGACCAGGATTCCCGGCGCCGAGCAGGACTCGGTGCGGGTTCCCTACAGCGCGGAGTGGCCGGGCCACTCGCAGGCCCGGCACATCGCGGTGTTCTTCCACGGCAGCATGTTCCGGATGGACGTGATCGGTCCGGACGGGGCGCCCTACTCGCCGGGGGATCTCGCCGACGGGCTGCGCGCGGTGCTGAAGGCGGGCGCGCGTCCGGTCCGCACCGACTCCGCCGTGGGACATCTGACGACCAAGGCTCGCGCGGAATGGGCGGCGAGCAGGCAGCGGCTGCTGGCCGAGCCCGCGAACGCCGCGCCGCTGGACACCATCGAGACCGCGCTGTTCGCCATTTGTCTCGAGGACTTCGCCCCACGGGACGAATTGCACGCCTGCGATCAGCTGCTGCACGGGGACAGCGCGAACCGGTGGTTCGACAAGTCGGTGTCGTTCATCGTCTTCGGCGACGGGCAGGCGGGCATCAACGTCGAGCACTGCGGGCTGGACGGCACCACCATCCTCTCGTTCGTGGACGCCCTGCTGGAAACCTCGGTCCAGGAACACGCCAACCGCTCCGGCGCGCAGGCGCAAGGGCTGCCCTCCGTCGAGCCGATCGAGTTCGTCCTCGACGCGGAGCAGCGCGCCGATATCGCAGCGGCGGGCGCCGACTTCGCCGGCTATGCCGCCGAGAACGCCACCCAGACGGTGTCCTTCGAGGATTTCGGCACCGCCCGCGCCAAGCAGCTGGGCATCTCACCGGACGCGTTCGCGCAGCTGAGCTACCAGCTCGCCCATCGGCGCAGCAAGGGACTCACCGGCGCCACTTACGAGTCCATCGCGACGAGGCAGTACCGCAACGGCCGCACCGAGGCCATGCGGGTGGTCACCCCGGAGATGGTCGCCTTCGTGGACACGATGCAGGACCCGTCCGCCGACGCCGCGGCGAAGCTCGCCGCGGCACGGGCGGCGGCGGCCGCGCATGTGCAGCGGGCCAAGCAGTGCCAGGCGGGAGACGCGCCCGAGCAGCACCTGTGGGAGCTGCAATGGATCCAGCGCCGCCGCGGTGCGGAACTGGACGTCACCGATCCGATCCCGCTCTACGACAGCCCCGGCTGGACCATCATGCGTGACGACTATCTGAGCACCAGCTCGGCGCCGTCGGTGAACATCCGCTACTTCGGTTTCGGCTCCACCAGCTCCCGATGCATCGGCGTCGCCTACGTCCTGCTCCCGGACCGCTGGAATATCTACCTCGCCACACCGACGCCGGTCGCCGACCAGATGTATGCCTTCGCCGACCACCTGCGCACGGCGGTGGCGGATCTGACGGCGCTGCTCGCCGGAAACTAGTCGCGTCCCGCCCGGCTCTTCCGCACCTCGAGCGTGGGGGAGCCGGGCGGGCGCCGTTCGCGGTCACCGTGGGCCGGAGCAACAGACCCGCATCCGGGTCTGAAACAATGGCTCATCGTGAAGAACTTCGAATCCCTGTTCGCCGAGCTGCAGGATCGTGCGGTCAACCGCCCCGAGGGGTCCGGAACTGTCGCGGCGCTGGACGCAGGCGTGCACACCCAGGGTAAGAAGGTGCTCGAGGAGGCCGGTGAGGTGTGGCTGGCCGCCGAACACGAGAGCGACGAGTCGCTCGCCGAGGAGATCTCCCAGCTGCTGTACTGGGTGCAGGTGCTGATGGTGGGTCGTGGGCTGAAGCTCGAAGACGTGTACCGACATCTGTGACGGCCGTCTCATACCCGGTTTCTCCTCCCGAAAGGACTCCCCATGCTGCGCGTCGCAGTCCCCAACAAAGGCGCTCTCTCCGAATCCGCCGTCTCCATCCTCGCCGAGGCGGGCTACCGCAGGCGCACCGACTCGCGTGACCTGACCGTCCTCGACCCGGCCAACCAGGTCGAGTTCTTCTTCCTGCGGCCCAAGGACATCGCGATCTACGTCGGTTCCGGCGAACTCGATCTCGGCATCACCGGGCGTGACCTCGCCCTGGATTCCGGCGCACCCGTGCAGGAACGGCTCGCCCTCGGCTTCGGCCGCTCCACCTTCCGCTACGCCGCCCCCGCCGGGCGGGAGTGGAAGGTCGAGGACCTCTACGACAAGCGCATCGCGACCTCCTACCCGAACCTGGTGCTGAGCGATCTGCGCCGCCGCGGCATCGAGGCCGAGGTGATCCGCTTGGACGGTGCGGTGGAGATCTCCATCCAGCTCGGCGTCGCCGACGCCATCGCCGACGTCGTCGGCTCCGGGCGCACTCTGCGCCAGCACAACCTGGTCGCGTTCGGGGAATCGCTGTGCGATTCCGAGGGCGTGCTCGTCGAACGCAAGGACGCCGATCAGAGCGACCGGGCGCGCAACCAGCTCGTCGCCCGCATCCAGGGTGTGGTCTTCGCCCAGCAGTACGTGATGCTGGACTACGACTGCCCCAAGGACCTGCTCGACGAGGCGTTCGTCATCACCCCGGGCTTGGAGTCGCCGACCGTGGCTCCACTGGCCGACACCGGCTGGGTCGCCGTGCGCGCGCTCGTCCCGCGCAAACAGAGCAACGAGCTGATGGACAAGCTGGCCGACCTGGGTGCGAAAGCCATCCTGGCCACCGACATCCGCTCCTGCCGCGCATTCTGAACGCCGGAATCGTCCGCCTGACCGACTCACGCTGAACACAATCGGCGTGCGCTGCGACCGAGCGTTGCTACTCGTGATCAGGCCACGAGTGGCCCGGCCGCGACTCGCCGCCCGTCTCGGGTGTGCACGTAGATTCGTGGGTCTTCGCTTGTCCGTGCCCGGACGACTACGAAGGCCAGCCCGTCAGTGCTGATGGGCACGGTTTGCTCGTCCAATTCAGAGGTCACCGACACTCGAACAGCATCCACAGCGGCGAGGCCGGTGACGGCGAACCAGCTTTCGTCTTGGGGTGTGCCGTCAGAGTTGGGGAGGGTAAACAGCTTGGCCGACTTTCGATGCAGCGGTTGGTGGTTCGGCGTGCGGTCCGCGCGGGGGCCGTCGGGTCGGGGCGAACCGGTGATCATGCTCGGCGCGATCCAACGCCCATGATCGAGCCGCACGAAGCTGACGTACCGCCCTCGCTCACCGTCGATGAGCACCGCGACGACCTCATCCCGGACGATGACGCTGACTGGGGTGAGGTCCCGGTCAGCGCCCGATAGGGTATCGATCGCTACAGTGACCGCTGGATGGTCCAGTGTGTCCATTGGCCTGCCCTTTCCGTTCAGGTCAGCACAGAGCCCCGATGGTAATGCTGTCGTCGTACTCCCGGTCCCAGTTGCCGTTGAACGCCACCATGGTCGCCTTGGTGTGGAACTGGTAGAGGATTGCCGCCGATGAGCACGACGCGCTGTAGAGCGTTTCGACATCTGGGTCGGTGGTGTCGTCGTTGCGCTCGGAGTGCACGTGGTGCTTACCGTCTCCCGGGTCGTATCGGTACAGCTTCGTGTTGACGCTACGCAAGGAGGGCCTGCCGGTGCAGTGCACCTTGAACCCGAAATTGATGGAGGCGATGCTTCCCGCGCCGGTCTTGTAGGGCGGGATAGCGCTGATGAAGCACACCACGTTGTCCTTGGCGGCGGAGATAGGTTCGGCGTGAGCGGCGGTGGCCGTGCCGAGCATCAGCGTGCTGGCGAGCACGGTAGTACGGATCGCGGTGGCGATGGTCATGGATTCCTCCCTTTCCGGCGGTGTCCTCGGTAGACCGGGCGACGGACCTCCGACTGGCCTCGCGTGGTAATCGACCAGTGGTCCCTGTGGTTGCAGCAGACGAGACCCCTCCGGCTCATGCGGTTCAACGCCTTGCGCACCGCCGCTCCGGAAAGACCGGTTCGGGCGCGCAGGTCGTCGAATGCCATCGACTTTTGCGGAAGCACGCTCAGCACGATTACCTCGGTGAGGGTCAGCACTCGAACCGTCCGATTGCCTCGGTGTCCACGACACCGGTCGGGGCAACGTCGATAACAGGCACGCCGAGAGTGCGTGCGACTGTGATGTCTTCGAGTTCGCCATAGGCGCGGATCGCGACGGGCCACCCGTCCGGACCGACGACAGACCATGTGCCGTCGTCGGATTGCATGAAGCCGAGGGGCTCGCCACCAGTCATCGGACGGCCCTCGCGGGAGTGACGCGTCCGGCGGCGATCAAGACGTCCAGAGCGGCGCGTTTGGCATCGCAAGTGTCTGTGTCGCAGTCGATTAAGCGCTGCATCACCCAGTGGGCCTCGTCAGGGCGGTAGGGCGTGTCCGGCGCCGCGTGGCACCCGCCTAGGCGCCCGATGATGGCAGGTAGGCCGAAGAAGATCGACCAAAGCATGAAAGCTACTGCTGCGACGACAATTAGGGCCTTTGCGTATTCGGGCATCGTGCACCCCCTGGCGCGTGTGTGCTCTGCTGGGATGGCAGCACCCGACGCCGGGGGCTCCGTGATCGGCACCGGCATCACCCCGACGTCGGGTGCTGCGTTCGACGGTAAGAAGCCGTGAGCACGCACGTCTAGCTTCATGCTCTAGCATGCTCAGTATCCACATTAGCTGTGCAAGAATGGGATTGGGCAGCGATCATGGCCAGTGTGGAGCATGAACACGCTTGAACCGATTGGAGGCCAAACCATGCGGTTATATTTCCTCGGCAGAGGCGGCACAGAGGGCGGCGGCTGCCCGTCGTTGTTCGTCACCGACAGAGGTACCTATGTCGTGCAGGGATGGACGACGGACACACCGGGAATCATCGAGATACCACACTTGTTACTCGGCTTCGCTCTACCGGACACGTTCATTGGTGCCACCATGACCGACACCGGCCGGGGGACCTTCGTTCTGTCCGGCGCACCGGTTATGGACCTTGAAGCGCTGGCACAGATGGACATCTACCCCGACGAGACGGCTATCGAGGTGGCCAAGCTGGAAAGGACGTTCTACGGCAATGCTGCTAGCACAGGGTGAGGCATTCAACGACCTGTTCCGAGACGCCAAGCGGGAAGCCTTTCACCTGGAGGTAAAAGACAACTACTACCCCGCCGACTACCCGCCTCTTCAGCGTTTCCTGAACCACGAACCCGAGGACTACGAGTGGTTCCAACCGTGGCTGAAGCACGTCCGGGAGACGGTCGGCCGAGGCGTAGCGGTCAGTCGGGCGCGGGTAGTCACCGTGCCGCATAACGACTACACCCGGTATGCGAAACACGTTGCCCGCCTCAATGCGGAGGCAGGCGAAGACGTGCGGTATCTTCCGCGCCACCTGATCAGCCCCGATGAGTTGACGACCGACGATTTCTGGATATTCGATGACGAAGTAGTCGCGTTTACCGTATTCGAGCCCGGCAAGCGTGGGCGCTGGCTTGGCGGTGCGGTGACGACGGATCCGAAGATCGTTGACTATATCCGTACGGTGAAAGAACGGGTGTGGTCGCTGGCCGTGCCGTTGTCGGAATACAGCGAGCCGTGACGAGCTCTTTGGACCAGGCAAAGGAAGCTCTCGGGGCACGGCTCCGGGAGCTTCGCCAAGATGCGGGCTTGACCGGCACCGAGCTTGCCCGCCGCGCGGGCTGGCATCAAACCAAGGTGTCGAAAATCGAATACGGGAGGACCAAACCCACCGACGCCGATATACGAATCTGGTGTGCCCACACCGACGCTGAAAGTCAGCTACCCGACCTGATAGCTACCCTCCGCAATATCGAGGCTGCATGGCTCGAATGGAGGCGCGTACTCGGCACCGGCACCAAGCGACGACAAGAAGCCTCAATCAGGCTGGAAGCCGAAACCGAGGTAATGCGGGTGTACCACCCGTTCCTGATACCGGGCTTACTTCAGACAGCGGAGTACGCCGAGGGCGTGCTACGAAGCGTTGTCGAATTCCAGCAAGTACCGAACGACGTTGATGAAGGCGTATCCAAGCGGATGGAACGGCAACAGGTTTTGTATCGCCGTGACCACCGATTCCACTTCGTCATAGCTGCGCAAGCCCTACATACCACGGTCGGCAATGACCAGACCATGATCGGACAACTGGACCGGCTCTTGGCCGTGGCCGGTATGCCCAGAGTCGTTCTCGGGATCGTTCCGGCTGAAGCGCCGTACCGAGTGTCGATGACGAACTTCACGATATTCGACAACGACAGGGTCATGGTCGAAACCGTGACGGCTGAGCTGACCATCACCCAACCACGAGAGATAGCCCTGTACGGCCGAGCCTTCGACATCCTGGCGAAGCAGGCGGTGACCGGCCAACAGGCGCGCGAGCTGATCTCCGCGGCACTCGACATGCGAGCCGCGTCCGCCTGACCTGCCACGCGTTCGTGGTCGAAGACCGGCCCCAGTTGCTCGGGCAACGTCAGCGTGATTTCGGTCAGTCAGGAACCACACTCAGGCGACTTTCCGCCCGCCGCAACGGCATCCAGCCATGCAAGAGCCCCGTCCAGCCCTGTTCCCGACCATGGCTGGCGCTCTGGCGTCGGTGCCGTACTTTCAGCGTTGAACGGCATCCAGCGCTCAGTCGGAGACAGCCTCGGCCAGCGTCTCGTCCGGTGACTCGGCGGCCCCGCCGGTCGGCCAGCCGGGGTAGGGCGGCGGTGTGCCGCCGAATTCCGGGCACAGCGGTTTGTAGTCGCAGTAGGAGCACAGCCAGCTGGTGTTCGGCTGGAAGTCTCCCGTGCGCCCCGCCTCCAGGATGGCCGCCCACAGGGCCGACAGTGTGCGCTCGAAGCGCAGCAGCTCCTGCTCGTCGGGGGTGTAGGTGAGGATCTGTTCGTCGGCCAGATAGATCAGCCGCAGCTGGGCGGGCACCAGGCCTCGGGTGCGCAGCACCACCAGCGCGTAGAACTTCAGCTGGAACAGTGCCTTGGTCTCCTGCAAGGGCCCCGGCGCCCGGCCGGTCTTATAGTCCACGACGCGCAGCGCACCGTTCGGGGCGACGTCGATCCGGTCGACGAACCCGCGCAGCAGCGCGCCGTCGTCGAGTTCGACCTCCACGTGCGCCTCGCGCGATTCCGGATCGAACCGGGTCGGATCCTCCAGCCGGTAGTAGCGCCCCACCAGCGCGCGCACCTCGTCGAGGAACGCGTCGAGCTCCTCGTCGACGATCAGCTCGGCGACCTCGGGCTGCTCGGTGCGCACCCGCGCCCACGCCGCGGGCACCAGCGCGTCGGCCCGTTCGGGCAGGCGCTCGGCCGCGGGCAGCCCGTAGAGGTCCTCCAGCACCGCGTGCACCACCGTGCCACGCACCGCGTGCCGCGAGGGCGGCTCCGGGATCCGATCGATCGCACGGAACCGGTACTTCAGCGGGCACTGCTTGAAATCCATTGCCCGGGAAGGCGACAGCGCGGGCCTGGCACGCCTCGCCGTCGCCTCGGGCCCGGACGTCTGCGCGTCGTCGGCAGGGGGCGTGGACACGGGCGAGCACATACCTGGCAGGCTATCCCGCGGCACCGACACGCCGGTGCGCGACAGCACGGATTCGAACCAGGGGAACGGAGATTCATGACGGCCAGACGGACCGGGCCATTCAGCGTCGGTGACCGGGTGCAGCTGACCGATGCCAAAGGGCGCCTGTACACGGTGGTCCTGGAGCCGGGCAAGGAGTTCCACACCCATCGTGGCGGCATCAAGCACGATAGCCTGATCGGTGCCGACGAGGGCAGTGTGGTGCACTCCACCAACGGCACGCCGTATCTGGCGCTGCGTCCCCTGCTGATCGACTATGTGCTGTCCATGCCGCGCGGCGCCGCGGTGATCTACCCCAAGGACGCCGCGCAGATCGTGCACGAGGGCGACATGTTCCCCGGCGCCCGCGTGCTCGAGGCCGGTGCGGGTTCGGGCGCGCTCACCTGCTCGCTGTTGCGCGCGGTCGGGCCCCAGGGCGAGGTGATCTCCTACGAGATTCGCGCCGACCACGCCGAACATGCCGTCCGCAATGTGGAGACGTTCTTCGGCGAACGCCCGGCTAACTGGTCGCTGACGGTCGGCGACGTGGCCGACTACGCCGGGGAGCCGGTCGACCGCGCGGTGCTGGACATGCTCGCGCCATGGGAGGCGCTGCCCGCGGTGTCCAAGGCACTCGTGCCGGGCGGCGTGCTGATCGTCTACGTGGCTACCGTCACTCAGCTGTCGAAGGTGGTGGAGGCGCTGCGCGAGCAGGAGTGCTGGACCGAGCCCCGCTCCTGGGAGTCACTGGTGCGGCCGTGGCATGTGGTCGGCCTCGCGGTGCGTCCGGAACACCGCATGCAAGGCCACACCGCCTTCCTCGTCAGCGCCCGCAGGCTGGCCGAGGGCACCGTCACCCCCAAGCCGCAACGCAGGCCCTCGAAGGGGTGAACGCGGCCGGGCGGGCGAGCCCGGGTCGCCCGCCGTCGGGTGCGCCCGGCTCAGGCCGGAACGCAGGGCGCCTGTGCGAAGCCGAGCAGCAGGCAGCCGCTCGCGTCCGACAGCTTCCAGGTTCCGTCGACGTTTTCCCATGTCAGCGGCACGGCAGGCGCGGAGCCGTGCGGGGAGGTGATAGTCACCTGCGCGTTCGCGGTGTTGCCCTGGGTGGTGATGTCGGCGACCGTGAAGGTGAGCTTGTAGCCTTGCAGGCCCGCGTTCATCCGGTCGATGTTCGAGGCGCGCTGCTCGCCGTTGACGATCAGCTTCGTCTTCTCGGCGGTGGGCACGGTCGGGTCGGCGAGCGCGGCCAGTACCGCCTGCAGCGTCTCGGCGGTCGGCGCGCCCGCCGCATGGTCGCCGTGGCCGTGGGTACTCGACGTCGCGGTGGCCGACGCCGCCGAGGTGGTCGTGGCGGCGGAGTCGTCGTCGGACCCGCAGGCCGCCAGACCGCAGGAAATGGCCAGCGCGGCCGCGGCGGCGGCAACGGAAACGCGCAGAGTTCTGGCGGGAAGGAGCATGGTCAGCAACCTTTCGGCTAGGTGGCGAGCAGGTTCGCCACGGTCTGGTTAGGGCAGGCTAACATGGTGGTCCGGCGGCCGATCGCGGCCCAGATGTGATCACGAAGAAACCATGTCGGAAAGCGAGAACGGGTCGCGCCCGGTAGCGTTGATAGACCGGGACTGGGAGGAGCAGCACATGAGCCCCATCGAGAATTCGGATTCGGCGGCCTGGAGAGAACTCGAGGCAGTACGCGCCGAGGCGGCTGCACTCCGAAGGCAACTCGCCGATTCGCCGGATCGCACACGGGAATTGGAAGCCCGCATCGATTCGCTGACCATTCGCAACACGAAGCTGATGGACACACTCAAGGAAGCGCGCCAGCAGTTGGTCGCGCTGCGTGAGGAGGTCGATCGGCTGGGTCAGCCGCCGAGCGGATACGGCATTCTGATCGGTGTGTACGACGATCAGACGGTCGACGTGTTCACTTCGGGTCGCAAGATGCGGTTGACGTGTTCGCCGAATATCGAGACATCGACGCTCGAGTACGGCCAGACCGTCCGCCTCAACGAGGCGCTCACGGTCGTCGAGGCCGGGCACTACGACGCGGTCGGCGAGATCGGAACCCTACGGGAGATCCTCGACGACGGACGTCGCGCCTTGGTCGTCGGCCACGCCGACGAAGAGCGCGTGGTGTGGCTGGCGGGTCCGTTGGCCAACATCGCCGAGCTCGACGACCTGGAAGACCCCGATTCCCCGATTCGCAAACTGCGCCCCGGCGACTCGCTCCTGGTGGACACGAAGGCCGGTTTCGCGTTCGAGCGCATCCCCAAGGCCGAGGTCGAGGATCTCGTGCTGGAAGAGGTCCCGGATGTCGACTACAGCGACATCGGTGGCTTGGGCAGGCAGATCGAGCAGATCCGCGACGCGGTGGAGCTGCCGTTCCTGCACAAGGATCTGTTCCGTGAGTACGCGCTGCGTCCGCCGAAGGGCGTGCTGCTCTACGGTCCGCCCGGCTGCGGTAAGACGCTCATCGCCAAGGCGGTGGCGAACTCGCTGGCCAAGAAGATCGCCGAGGCACGCGGTGAGGACGCCAAGGAAGCCAAGTCGTTCTTCCTCAACATCAAGGGCCCCGAGCTGCTGAACAAGTTCGTCGGCGAGACCGAGCGGCACATCCGGATCATCTTCCAGCGGGCCAGGGAGAAGGCGTCCGAGGGCACTCCGGTGATCGTGTTCTTCGACGAGATGGACTCGATCTTCCGCACCCGCGGTTCCGGCGTCTCCTCGGACGTGGAGACCACGGTGGTACCGCAGCTGCTGTCGGAGATCGACGGCGTCGAGGGCCTGGAGAACGTCATCGTGATCGGCGCCTCCAACCGCGAGGACATGATCGATCCGGCCATTCTGCGACCGGGCCGCCTGGACGTGAAGATCAAGATCGAGCGTCCGGACGCGGAGTCGGCGCAGGACATCTTCTCGAAGTACCTCACCGAGCACCTCCCGCTGCACGACGACGATCTCGCGGAGTTCGGCGGCGACAAGGCGCTGTGCATCGCCGCGATGATCGAGCGGGTCGTCGACCGGATGTACGCCGAGAGCGAGGACAACCGCTTCCTGGAGGTCACCTACGCCAACGGTGACAAGGAGGTCCTGTACTTCAAGGACTTCAACTCCGGCGCCATGATCCAGAACATCGTGGACCGCTCCAAGAAGTACGCCATCAAGGCGGTGCTCGACACCGGCAATCCCGGCCTGCGCATCCAGCATCTCTACGATTCGATCGTGGACGAGTTCTCCGAGAACGAGGACCTGCCCAACACCACGAATCCCGATGACTGGGCCCGCATCTCGGGCAAGAAGGGCGAGCGGATCGTCTACATCCGCACACTGGTCACCGGCAAGAACGCCAGCGCCAGCCGCGCGATCGATACGGAGTCGAATACGGGCCAGTACTTGTAGGAGAAGGGCGAGCGGATCGTCTACATCCGGCTGCGTGTGATTTACAACCGAGGGCCGCGTCTCCGCTGGAGGCGCGGCCCTCGGCATTCGGGAGTGGGCCGGCCTCACCCACGCGGCGAGGTCGGCAGCTGACCGGGGAGCCCGAACCTCGGGTAGAGATCGTCGAGATGGAAGCGGGTGATCGCACCGATCCGGTCGCCCGCGAGCGTCAGCACGATCAGCCCGGCCGGAGTCGCCACCGGTCGCGCCGGGTCGTCTAGGTAGGCGCCGAAGGCTGGCTGGGTGTTGGCCCGGACAGGTACCAGGTGAACCCGGCGCTCGCCGCGGTAGGCGATGGACGTGCCCAAGAACGCGGCGATCGCGGCTGGACCGCGGTACTCGTGCGGTGCGGGCGGCATGGACAGCCAAGCATCGTCGGTGAGGAGCGTGACCACGCCGTGGACGTCGCCCGCGATATAGGCCGCGGCGAAGCGCCGTGCGAGGTCGAGTTCGGTTGGCGCGGGTGGCCGCCGGTCGAGACGACCACGGTGCCGGTCCAGCGTCGCCCGTGCGCGTTGCAAGCTGCCCTTGACCACGGTGGGTGTGCTGTCGAGGAGTTCGGCCACCTCGGCAAGAGGGAAACCGAGTACGTCGCGCAGCACCAGGGTGGCCGCTTGGCGCGGCGGTAGCCGCTGCAACCCCGCGACGAAGGCCAGTTCGACGGCTTCGGCGGCCTGATACCGGGCTTCGGGGCCCGGCTCGGGATCGGCGACGTCCAGCCTGCCGTCCGGGTAGGGCTGCAACCAGCGGAGCTCACCCCACCGGGTGGGCGCGGGCGGCGAAAAGGGCGGCGTCGGCTCGGGTGGCCGCCGCCGACGGGCATCCCGCTGCGCGTTGAGGCAGCGGTTGGTGGCAATGCGGTACAGCCAGGTGCGCACCGAGGAGCGCTGCTGGAACCCTGCCAGGCCCCGCCACGCCGCCAAGAGGGTCTCCTGGACCATGTCCTCGGCATCGGTCACAGAGCCCAGCAGGCGATAACAGTGCAGCTCCAGCTCGCTCCGGTATGGATCGACGAGGGCGCGAAAAGCCTGCTCGTCGCCGGCGCGCGCCTGGTCCAGCGGGGTTTGTCGCACATCGCTCATCGTGTCACGCCGCGATTTTTTCATGCGGTGCGTTCCGTCCCGCTCGCAGGTGGTGTCAGTACGAACAGCACGGTCTCGAACCGATGCATCTACCGAAAGGAAATACCATGTCGTACCCCACCGGCAGTGTCGCTCTGCAGACCTCGCTGGCGTTCTATCACGCCTGGACCGGACACGACTTCGACAAGGCGATGACGTATCTCGCCGACGACATCATCTGCGATGCGCCCTCGGGGCGGTTGGAAGGGGCCGCGGCATTCCGCGGCTTCCTCGAACCGTTCCGCCGGGATCTGCTGACCGACGCGACATTGCTGGCGTCGTTCGGCGACGAACGCACCGCGCTGCTGATGTATGACACCGCGACCGTTCCGGTCCCGAGCGCTCCTGCCGCCGAATGCCACACCGTCGTCGATGGCCGGATCACCCACATCCGGATCATCTTCGATCGCGCGCCATTCGACGCCGCACGCTAGAGCCGCAGCTGTTGGCCGCCCGTGCTAAAATTTGGCCATGCGGCCAGAAAATGAGCCGGGCGGTCAGCGCAGGTCGTTCATCGAAGAGGCGCGGCGTCGGCAGATCATCGCCGCGGCGGTGGAGGTGATCTCCGAGGTCGGATACGGCAACGCGTCGCTGGCGCGGATCGCCGAGCACGCAGGAATTTCCAAGGGCGTCATCTCCTACCACTTCGCTGGGAAAGACGATCTGATGACGCAGCTGGTGATCCAGCTGTACGTCTCGGCGGCGGAGTACATCGCACCGCGGGTGGGAGCGGCCGTCGGCGCGCGCGCCCAGCTGTTGGCCTACCTCGAATCGAATCTGGGCTTCATCGCCGCGAACACCACGTACGTGGCCGCGCTCGTCGACGTCGTGACCAATCTGCGTGACGCGGACGGCAATCCGAGGTTCGCGTCCGCCGATGGGGAGCGCGACATCATCGTGCCGCTCGTCGACATCCTCACCGAAGGTCAGCGCGCGGGCGAGTTCGGGCAATTCGATCCTCTGCTGATGGCCAAGTCGATTCGCGACGCCATTGACGGCGCTGCCGGGCGCGCGGTTCGGGAACCGGATTTCGCGCTTGCCGCGTATTCGGCGCATGTGTGCACGTTGTTCGACATGGCGACGCGGAAGGCGGGCAATGATGACTGAGGTACTGGATGCCGAACGCAGCCGGACGGCTTCGGGGACGCCGCTGCCGCCTTTCGCGCTCGGCGGCGTCGGCGCGGTAGCGGCGCTTGCCGCGCTGGCGCTGCTGGTCTCGATCGGGCGGTACGGATTCTTCGGCGACGAGCTGTATTTCGTCGCCGCCGGACGTAGGCTCGCGGTCAGCTACGCCGACCAGGGGCCGCTGGTACCCGCGATCGCCCGGGTGATGGATCTGCTCGCCCCGGATTCCCTGGTGGCGTTGCGGCTTCCGGCCGTACTGATCACCGTGGCCGCGGTGGTGGTGACGGCTCAGATCGCCCGGGAGTTCGGCGGCACCCGCCCCGCGCAGGTGCTGGCCGCCGCGGCGTACGCCACCTCGCCGTTTTTGCTGGTGCAGGGCGACCAGCTGGCCACCAACACGATCGACACCGCGTTGTGGGTGGTGGTCAGCTGGCTGGTGATCCGCTGGGTCCGGACCCGCCGCGACGGGCTGCTGCTGGCGGCGGCAGTGGTCACCGCGGTGGACATGCAGGTCAAGTGGCTGATTCCGTTCTTCTGGATCGCGATCGCGATCGGTGTCGCGGTCTACGGACCGCGTGAGCTGCTGCGCCGCCCGGCCCTGTGGTGGGGCGCGGGTATGGTCGCGCTGGCCACGGTGCCCAGCCTGGTCTGGCAGGCGGCGCACGGGTGGCCGCAGCTGCGTCTCGGGGGAGTGGTCGCCGCGGAACAGGCCACCATCGGCGGCCGCTATGTCTGGTTGCCGCTGGCGTTGGCGTCGGCGGGATTGCTCGGCGGCCTATTGCTGATCTATGCGGTGTGGACGCTGTTTCGAGCCGAATCCTGGCGTACCTACCGGTTTCTCGGGCTGCTGCCGCTGGTGTTGATCGCGGTCTTCGTGGCGACCAACGGACGCCCGTACTACGCGGCGGGCTGCTATGGCGCGCTGATCGCTGTGGGCGCGGTGCGCTGGACGGAGAACTGGAGCCGTACGCGTGGGATAGTCACCGTCGCGCTCGTCGCGCTGTCCACGGCACTGGTGGTGTTCATGCTGCCTTTGCGCCCGGAGTCCGAGATCGAGTCGGTGGACACCCAGGCCAAGGCGGGCTTGGAGATCGCGGTCTACGGACGTTTCGGCTGGTCGGAACTCGCGGCGGAGACGGCCGCCGCCTACCGGGCGCTGCCCGAACCGGAACGCGCGTCGGCCGTGGTGGTCGCCGATTCGTATTGGCAGGCAAGCGCTCTGGATGTGCACCGCACGGCCTACGGCCTGCCCGCCGTCTACAGCCCGAACCGCGGTTTCGGCTACTTCGGCACCCCACCGGACGACGCGACCACGGTGCTGTGGGTGGGTGGCACCGAGGCGGATGTGCGCGCGCACTGTGCCGAGGTGACCTCGATCGGACGCGTCGACGCCCGGCTCGGATTCCCCGGCGTCACTCGCGATGTCACCCTCTGGCGCTGCGCGCAACCGCGCACGCCATGGTCGCAGGCGTGGCCGGACATGCTCCGGCTGAACTGACCGCCCGCATCACCACCAGCCGAGGACCGGCGACAATCGCCTGCCGAGCTCCGGAGCGAGCGATCGCGAGTAGCTGGCCGTGAGGTGGTGCTCGTCGTGATAGATCAAGATGTTGCCTTCGGCGACCGCGCACACCTCGTGCTCGCAGACCGCGTCGGACAGGTCCAACAGGAATACGTTGGGGAACGAGGCGGCGAACTCCAGGGCCGGATTGACCTCGTCCAGCGCCGCCGTGCGTGGCATGCCGCAGCTGATCCGGTCGCCCTGCTGGGCGAGGCAATCGATCGCCCGGTACCGCACGCCGTCGCGGCGTAGCCACGGAGTGTCGCGAATGGCCAGCACGTTGAGCCCGCGCTCGGCCAATTGCGACCACACGTCCAGATAGTCCGCCGGGGTTTCGTCGCCGACACCGTCGCGTGGGCGGGTAGCGGTGGTGAACACCCAGTCCGGCCGGTCGGCCCCCAAGCGGTCGATCACCTCGGCGGACCAGTCGCGGCAGTCCGGGATGGCTTCGCCCTTGTACCTCGGTTCCGCCGCCGCGGTCAGCGGGCAGCCCATCTTCAGATAGACCTCGACGCGGAAGCCGTGCTTGCGGGCCAGCACATCAAGGGCGGGCACCCAGTGTTCGGCGTGTGAGCTGCCCACCACCGCCACGGTGCGGTGCGCGTCCACGTCTCCGTAGGTACAGGTGATGACGTCGCGGGTGTCCCAGTCGGCGATGCAGCCGTCGCGCGCCGGGTAGGCGAAGTCCGCGGGAGCTTCGTATACGGTCGGACGCATCCGAACTGGGGGCGCGCTCGCTCCATTGACCAGCGCTTCCGCTCCGGGATAGTGCGTCGGGTCGAGAAGGGCCACCGCCTCTGGCGGATTGATCCGGGTCACCACCTGCTGACCCACCGAGACCGTGAGGACGGTGAGGCCGAGCGCGGTGACGAGCCGGCCGGTTCGGCTGGTGCGAACGGGTGTCCGGTCGGCCGATCGCATCCGCAGCGGCTCCTCGACGAACCTGTTCGTCAGGTAGGCGAGCAGCAGCGACGCCGCGACGACGCCGAGTCCGCCGACGAGTCCCACGGTGGCGGTTCCGGTCCGCGTGAGAACGCAGATGAGGATCGGCCAGTGCCACAGATACAGCGCGTAGGCCAGCGCTCCGAGCCGCACGGCGCCGGGCGCGCCGAGCAGACGGTTGGGCAGCGGACGCGCGCCGGCGGGCAGGTTGCTGCCCGCCACGATCAGCGCCGATGCGGCGCCCACCGGAACCAGTGCCGCCGGACCGGGAAACCGGTCGGCGCCATCGATCAGCCAGCCGCAGGTCGACACCGCGACCACGCCGAGCACGGCCGCGGCCACGCGCACCGGCCGCGGGGGCGACAGCCAGGGCGCCGCGACCGCCAGCAGTGCCCCGGCCAGCAGCTCCCAAGTCCGCGCGAAACTGTCGTAGTAGTTCCAGCCCTGGTGCACCGCGGTGCCGTGCGCTGCGTACACGAAGGAGGCCACCGCGCCCGTCGCGAGGACGATCGCCAGAACCGGCCGCAGCGCGACAGGACCCAGGAAACGCCTGCACAGCCGCGCCGCGAGCGCCACACCCAGCAAGGCGGCCAGGTAGAACTGCGTCTGCACCGCCATCGACCACAAATGTTGCAGCGGGCTCACGGACGGATCGGCGGCCAGGTAGTCCGACCAGGACAGCGCCAGATACCAGTTCTGGTAGTACAGCAGCGACGCCAGCGTTTGCGCGGCGATCTCGCCCCACTGGGTGAACGGCCGTAGCAGAATCGTCGCCGCGACGACAGCGGCGAGCACGGTCACCAGGGCCGGTAGCAACCTGCGGGCAAGCCTGCGCGCGCTGCGCAGGACCGCGACCGTGCCGGTGGATTCCGCGCCGCGCAGCAGCGAGCCGGTGAAGAAGAACCCGGACAGCACCAGGAAGACGTCCACCCCGCCCGAGACCCGGCCGAACCAGACGTGGAACGCCACCACCAGCGCGATCGCCACCCCGCGCAGCCCGTCCAGGTCGTGCCGGTAGCCACTGTCCTTCTCGCGCGCCGGCGGTGCCGCCGCGACGACGAGCGCACCCGGTCGCCGCAACCGGTTCACCACACGGGCGACCGTCACAGGACTCGCATGCTGCGGCCGGATCGGATGCCGGAAGTGACGGCTCGGCGACGAGCGAATGTACGGGGCACGCCATTTCTCTTATCACGCGCGGTAAACCACGGTCCATCAAGCGGGTTGGAGTGTCGTACGGAAACGGCGGTATCGATACGGACAATTCAGTCACCTGCTGTCTTGGCTGCTACCCGTGGTCGATAGGGTGGAGTGGTGAACGTTGAGGTGACGCCCCTTCCCGGCATCGGTGTGCGCAAGGAGTTTCCGCTGGCCAACACGCGGCGCCGGATAGGGGTGATCGATCATCGTGACGGCACGATGGACCTGATCGTGAGCAAGGTCGACAACCCCGACGAGACCGAACAGATACCGTTGTCCGCGAAAGAGGCCGCCGTGCTGGCCAACCTGCTCGGTGCGCCGCAACTGGTCGAGCAGCTACGCGAAGAGCACCGCCAGTTCACCGGCCTGACCACGCGCCAGATGTCCATTCCGGATCGCTCCCGCTACGACGGGCGCAGGCTGGGTGAGACCCAGATGCGCACGCGGACAAAAGCATCCATCGTCGCGGTGGTGCGCGGCGGTCAGCCGATTCCGTCGCCGGGACCGGACTTCACCTTCACCGCCGGTGACGTGCTCGTCGTCGTCGGCACCGTGGAGGGCCTGGATGCCGCCGCCAAGATCCTGACGGACGGCTGAGCGGCGATGGTGGCGCACGAGACCGCACTCGCACTGATCCAGCTGGGCGCGGTGTTCTTCGGCCTCGGACTGCTCGGCCGGATCGCCGCGCGCATCGGCATGTCGCCGATCCCGCTTTACCTCATCGGCGGGCTGGTGTTCGGCACCGGCGGCTTGGTCGAGCTGCGGCAGGTCGACGACTTCATCCACCTGGCCAGCGAAATCGGCGTCGTCCTGCTGCTTCTGCTGCTCGGCTTGGAATACAGTGCGGCGGAACTGGTCACCGGTATGCGCCGATCGTGGGCCGCGGGCGTCATGGACATCGTGCTCAATGCCACACCGGGCGTGCTGGTCGCCCTCGCGCTCGGTTGGGGTTTCACCGGCGCGATTGCGATGGCGGGCGTCACGTATATCTCGTCCTCGGGCATCGTCGCGAAAGTGCTCAACGATCTGGGCAGGCTCGGTAACCGCGAGACACCGGTGGTGCTGTCCATCCTGGTGTTCGAAGACCTGGTGATGGCCGGGTATCTGCCGGTGCTCACGGCCGTGCTGGCCGGTGTCGGTTTCCTCGCCGGGCTGCAGACGTTGAGCATCGCCCTGATCGCCGTCACGGTGGTGCTGATCGTCGCGTTACGCTACGGCCGCTACGTCTCCGCGATCGTCGACAGTGACGTTCGCGAGATCTTCCTGTTGAAGCTGTTGGGCTCCGCGCTGCTGGTGGCCGGAGCGGCCTCCGCGGTCCAGGTGTCCGCGGCGGTGGGTGCGTTCCTGCTGGGCATCGCGATCTCGGACTCGACCGCACACAACGCCACGAAGGTGCTGGAACCGCTGCGTGATCTGTTCGCGGCGCTGTTCTTCGTGCTGTTCGGATTGAGCACCGATCCGGCGACCATACCGCCGGTGCTCGGCTGGGCGTGCCTGCTGGCGTTCGTCACGACGGCGAGCAAGGTCGCCACCGGATGGTGGGCGGCCAAGCGCGCCGGTGCGGGCCGCTACGGCCGGGCGCGCGCGGGCACCGCTCTGGTCGCCCATGGTGAGTTCTCGATCGTCATTGCGGGTCTCGCCGTCTCGTCGGGCGCCGTTCCCGGCGAGTTCGCCGCCCTGGCCACCACCTACGTGCTGCTGATGGCGGTTCTCGGCCCGATCGCCAGCCGAATCGTCGAGCCGGTTCTCGCGATGGTGGTCCGGCGCCGCACGGTGTCTGCTGACCGACACCTTCCGCCGGATACCCGTCCGGTTCCGATGTCCGATTCGTTCAAGACCCCCGGCGGACAGGAGAGTTGACTCGACTCGGCAGATAGTCGGTCGACAGTTCGGAGGTTCCGCCGTGCAGGCGCGGGCATCCCGCTCGACCGGGTCGACGGTTCGCCGATCAGCCTCGGGTGGTTCGTCGGCAGCCGCGCGGAGGTGGACAAGGCTTTGGAGATCGCACACGGCAGGCGGGAGCATCGTGCATTCGGCGAGGCAGCGGCCGAGGGGCATCTACGCGGGCTACTTCGCGGACCCGGACGGCCATCTCTGGAGGTCGTGTATTTCGAGGACCGCAAGAGCTGATCCCCGCAGGACAGCGCGGTGGCGGTACCGCACCGCCACCGCGCCGGGCGCTCAGTTGCGCACAGCCACAACCGAATTCAGCACGACATCGACAGCGGGTGCGCCGTCGCCCGAACGGTCCTTGACACCCGCGGCGGCGATGGACGTGAGCACGTCCATCCCTGCGGTGACCCGTCCGAACGGGGTGTAGTCGGGCGGCAGCTGACTGTCGCGGTAGACCACGAAGAACTGGCTGCCGTTGGTGGCGGGGCCCGCATTCGCCATCGCGACAGTGCCCGCCGGGTACGTGGCGCCCGCCAAATTCTCGTCGGGGAAGCTATAGCCGGGGCCGCCCATACCGGTCGCCGTCGGGTCACCGCACTGCAGGACGTAGATGCCCTCGGTGGTGATCCGGTGACACTTCGTGTGGTCGAAATACTGCTCACCGGCAAGGAAGACGAACGAGTTGACCGTGCGCGGAGCGCGCGCCGCGTCCAGCGCGATGGTCACGGTGCCGCACGTGGTGGCCAGCGTCGCCGTGTATCCGGCGTTGGAATCGATGGCGAGGCCGGGCTCGGCGGGCCACTGCTTGCCGTTGGGCTGACCCGCGACCGGAGCGGCGCAGGTGGTAGGCGCTTGCTCCCGTGCAGGTCCCGGGTTCGCCGAGACGCCGCCCGCCGTGAACACCGCCACCGTCGCGCCGACCGCCAAGATGCCGATAACCCGCAGCGAGCGCCACGGTAAGCGACGGCGCCCCGCGCGCCGACCGTTGACGAGTTGTCGCGCCTGGACTTTGCTCACCGCTGGAAATCTCCTTCATTCGGGATACGCACCGGACGATGCAGCGCGAATCATTCCATTTCGCCCCGCACGGCGTGGGCGTACGGCCCGATTACCCACCACGCGAGGCGGGCACACATCGGTCTGCGGCCGGGCTCAGACCCTGCGGATGCGGCCTTTGCCGCCGCTGACCACGACGGCGGGCGAACTGCGTGATGGCCTGGCGGTCGTCGACGAGGTGGTAGTGCTCAACGCGGGGTCAGCTCGACCACGACGCCGCCCTGCTGCCAGGTCTGGTAGATGTCGGCCTTCGACGGTGTGCCATCGGCGGCGAAGCCGATCCCGTTGAACTTCGCGTTCTGCGGGTTGTCCCGGGCGACGATCTCGTAGAGCCGCAGCACGTCGGCTTCGTCGGTGTGGACCACGGGGTCGAACGCGCGCGGCTTGCCGCCGAACGATGCCCGCACGGGGTCGCCCGCGCGCAGATTCTTGACCCACGGGCGCAGGGCGGTTCCGATCAGCAGGGTGTCGCCGTGCTTGGTGTAGGCCAACGGCACGTCGTAGACCGTGCCCGACTTACGCCCGACGACGTGCAAGATCATCAGCCGTGTACCGACGACGCCGGCGACGCCCGGCACGCGCAGCAGGGTCCGCACGATCCGGTTGACCACCTTCTGGTAGGACCGGATGGGTTCGGGACCGGATGTGGTCGGTGTGCCGTAAGGGTTTTCGGACGAATCGGGAACAGATGCCTCGCTCATGCACCCAGTATCGAAGCACGCACCGCGGTACGCCCCCGTACGGCCGAGATCCGCCTGCACCGTGGTCCGTACTATCGCCGTCAGCACCCTCGGTACCCTGCCTGTATGACTTCCGGGCATACCGAGATCTGGCACAACCCGCGGTGCAGCAAGAGCCGCAACGCCACGGCGTTCCTGGACGATGCCGGTGTCGACTACACCGTGCGGAAGTACCTGGATCAGCCGCCGACCGCCGCCGAACTCCGAGAGGTGTTGCGGCGGTTGGGCGCCGAACCATGGGACATCACCCGCACCGGCGAACAGATCACCAAGGACCTCGGCATGGCGAGCTGGGGACGCACCGCCGCGGACCGGGACCGGTGGATCGAGGCGCTCGTCGAACATCCGAACCTGATCCAGCGCCCGATCGTGCTCACCGTCGACGGCGCGGCGGTGGTCGCGCGCGACGAAGCCGCGCTGCGCGACCTGCTCTGACGAGCACCCATCCCGGCGTCCGTATTCGCGAGCCGATCCAGCCGAGATCGCGTAGCGGTGTCCGCTGTATGGAGCGGATCCGGCCCACCCTACGGTTCCGGCTCTGCGGGTAGGGTCGGCGGGCATGAAGGTACAACTGCGCCACAGCCCCGCCTCGACCGTCGCGCGGTGCTTTCTCGCCGGGGGCGAACCGATGCGCGTCGAGAGCGGCGCCATGGTCGCCCATTCGGCGGGAGTCACGTTGCAGGCCAAGGCCGAAGGCGGCATCCTGGCCGGGTTGAAGCGGTCGATGCTGGCCGGCGAATCGTTCTTCGTCTCGACGTTCACCGCGCCGCCGGAGGGCGGCTGGGTCGACGTTGCACCCGCGCTACCCGGCGACATGCTGAACCTGCAGATCACCCAGGAGCGGCCGTTCTTCATCAGCCGCGGCGGCTGGATCGCCAATTCCTCCGGCGTGCAGGTGGAGGGCAAATGGGGTGGCTTCGCGAACCTCTTCGGCGGCGAGGGCGGTTTCGGTCTGCGCGCGCACGGTGCGGGAGAGGTTGTCGTCGGCGTGTTCGGCGCGATCGATGTGATCGATCTGCAGCCGGGCGAGCCGATCACGATCGACACCGGTCATGTGGTCGCCTACGACTTGGCGATGAATTTCACCATCCGGCGGGCGGTTTCAGGCCGTTCGATCCAGTCGCTGAAGTCCGGCGAAGGATTCGTGTTCGACTTCACCGGTCCCGGCCGGGTGCTGCTGCAGACCCGCAACCCCGGCGCGTTCGCCGCTTGGGCGGGATCGGTCGCCTCGTCCAGCTGATCATGGTGGGTGCCCCGCCGCGTCCTCCGGTCGCCGTGCGGCGAGCAGGTCGGGGATCAGCAGCCGGGTGTCGGGGACGAACGGCCAATCCTGGTCGGCCAGATGCGCGCGCAGCTCGGCGTCGGTCCACCACCAGCCCTCGGCGATCTCGTCGGGTTGGTGCCGGACCGGCCCGTCGTAGCGCAGTTCGTACGCGAACAGATGGCAGCGCATCGGCCGGTCGTCCCACTCGCCGTCCCAGGTGGTGGTTGCCAGTGGGGCGAGTTCTTCGGGCTCGGGCGTGACGCCCAATTCCTCGGCCAGTTCGCGCAGGGCGGTGTCGCGCGGTGATTCGCCCGGCGCGACCACCCCGCCCGCCAGGCAGTCGTGCATACCCGCGAACACCAGTTTGGTGTCGGTGCGGCGGTGCACGTAGACCCGTGTGCCGTCGCGCGAACGCAGCAGCACACCGGCACTGGCATGCCACAATCCGTCGCGGTAGACGGTAGTGCGCTCCGCGGCGCCGATCGGGTTGCCCGCCGGGTCGTAGACCGCGATCGGCTCGATGCGCGGGTCTCCGGTGTACGGCGAGTCACGATGCGGCGGAGCGGACATTGATCGAGAGTAACGTGAACACCGCACGCCACCCTGAGAGAGGATCGCCGCCCATGGTGCTTCCGCACGCACTGGCGAATTTCAACCGGCATGTCACCAACCCGACCACGGGCCTGGTCGCGGGCCGGGCGCCTGGCTTCGGCATCGTGCTACACAAAGGCAGGAAGTCCGGGCGGTCCTATCGGACTCCGGTGATGGTCTTCGACCAGGACGGCGCCTACCGCATCGCGCTGACGTACGGGCGAAACGTCGACTGGGTCAAGAACATTCGCGCCGCGGGTGGATTCGCGCTGGAGACCCGCGGACAGGTCGTCGAGCTGACCGACCCGGTGGTTCGGCACGACCGGTCCGCGAGCTGGGCGCCGCTGGGTGTCCGGCAGGTCCTGAAGACCATCTCGGCCGAGTACTACGTCGAGGCCCGCGCGGCCGACTGAACCCGACCTGGTTCCGTGCGCCGCCGCGGTCTGACGGTGGCTGGGCAAAAACAGCGAGCCGGTTCCTCCGAACCGAGCAGCGGCAATTCGCTGTCCCGATCCGATTACCACTTCCGCCTCGAAACACGGGGCGCCGAGCCGCGAAGCCCGGTCGACGGCTCGGCGTCCGCGTGTGCGGTGTGGTGGTCAGGCGTTGTCGCGTGGATCCAGCACGATCTGCGCGCCGGGCACGGTCGCGACCTGCAGCGTCCGCAGGCGCAACAGCGCCGGGTGCTGCTCGAGCAGCCGCGCGGTATTGGCCAGCGAGCGCAACGCCGTCGCCTCCGCACGCGCCTTTTCCAGCTCGGCGCGGCCGCGTTCCTTGGCCAGCACCGTCTCCAGCGCTGCCTTGCGCAGTTCGCCGGGCAGCATCAGATCGCGAGCGCGGACCCCGGCGACCCGGATGCCCAAGCTCGCCACGGCCGTGCCGATCTCGCCGGGATCACCGGTGAGCAAAACGCGATCGGCGATGAGCTCGTCGAGCGTGTGCGCCGCGACCGCGCCACGGGCCGCGTCCTGGACCGCGGCGTAGAGCACCGTCTCCGCGTTCTGCGCGCCCGTGGTGAACGCGACCGGATCGGTGACCTGCCACTGCGCGGTGTAGCTGGCGCGCAGTGCCAGCCCGTCGCGGGTGAGCAACTCCTGCCCGGTGACATACAGCAACCGGGGACGCATATCGACCTCGATCAGCGTGCAGCGCTTCGCGTCGTACCGGTGCCGTCCCGGCTCCAGAACCCGCTCCAGCGTGCCGTCCCGGTACAGCAGCGTGCGCTGCCACTCCATCACCGTGGTGTACATGGTCTCGCTCCTTCCCCCGACGTAAGTCGTTGTGCGCGTTGTCCTTCAGATGCCTCCGTCACGGCCGCGGCGACGCGGCGGGGGCGTTGCCGGACGGTGCCGGCCGGCCCGCAGGGCCGCGTCTGGCGCATGTGGCCATGACGGAGGACATCGGGAGAGGAATCGAACCCCAACAGACTTAAAAGGTCTGCGCCCACCTGAAGGACGTGGCTGCGCCGACACGGGGAACGCGATCCGGAGATTCCGGTGCGCCCCTTACGCAACCGAGAACGACGATAGAGAACCAGGTAGGTGGAACGCGAGCCATTTTCGCCTCGATGGTCTCGCGTCGCGCGACATCCGCGCCGCGCACCGAGCCCATCCGCACCAGCGCGGGCGGCAAGTGCAGCGCCGCGGTGACGACGGTGTGCCGCTCGCTCGTTCCGTCCGCGGGGTGACGCGGCAGCAGATCGTCGACGACTGCGCCGACTCGTGGTGGCCACATCGGCGTAGATGTCGGCGATCCCGACGGTGTCCGCGCTGTCGGTCCAGCCTTCATCAGGGGCTGCTCCCGGCGTGCGGGCGCCGAGGAAGGTTTCGGGTCAGTTGTCGGTCACGTCCACGCCGCGCCAGAAGGCGACGTAATCCTTGAGCTGCGCGGCTTTGGGCTTCGGGTCGGGGTAGTACCACGCGGCGTCCGGGTTGGTCTCGCCGTCGACCACCACGGTGTAGTAGCTGGCGGTGCCCTTCCACGGGCAGATCGTGTTGGTGTCGGAGGGCTGGAAGAACTCCGGGCGCACCGAATCCGGCGGGAAGTAGTGGTTGCCCTCCACGATGATGGTGTCGTCGCTGGTCGCGAGGACGCGGCCGTGCCAGGTTGCCGTTGCCATATCTCGATTCTGCCCCAGTTCCACGGACGGTGGGCGGGCGGGCGGAGCTTGCCGCTCCCGGTCCGGCGGATTCGCCAGTCCTACCGTATTCGGGCAGTTCATGCGGTTACGCGGGGCGGTTCCGATCCGCGGTCGGCCGAGCCGCCGAGCGATGGAGTTCGACGGCCAATGCGATGAGTTCGCTCATATGATCGCCATCGGTCCGGGCGCGCCGCATGGCCTCGGCGGCGGGGAAGGTGCGGACCTCGAGGACCTGTTCGGCATCCTCGGGGTTGGTCGGTGCGGAGTCGAGTACCACGTCCGCCGTGCACCACAGCCACGCCTTATGCGGATGCGGCTGCCACTCGCGGTGCGGCGCGGACCGGTTACTCGTCGCGTGGTGGGCGCCGAACCATCGGATCGGGCCGACCGGGCGCGCGCCCGCCTCCTCGCGTAACTCCCGGCGAACGCACGCGTCGACGGACTCGCCGCGCTCCCTGGTGCCGCCCGGGACCAGCCAGACGTCGCGATCGTCGCGGCAGAGCACGATCTCCTCGCCGACGAAGCAGACGACGTGGATATTGGTGACCAGCTCGTCGGACGGAAGCGTGGTGGAGAAACGCACGTCCAGATCACCCCAGGCCCAGTGCGTCGGCGCGTGCAGCAAGGGGTAGCGGTCGGCGAGCGTCACAGCTCGACGGTAGCGGTCGCCGACCACGATGTCCGCTATTTCCGGCCTGGGATTGCGAAATTCAGCGCGAGACGTGAAGTGACGCAGCTGGATTCGGCCGTGCGAGCACTTCACCGGCGGCAATTGCCGGGCGGCGTGCTCGACCACAGCGAGGCGGTCGAGGACGCGGGCAGGGCCGGTGGACGTCATCGATCTCGGGTCAGCGCCCGGTAGCTGACGTGCCACAACCACTCCACCGGCCCCCGCTCGAAGCGGCGCAACCACAGGTGTGCGCCGAGGGCGATGATCAGCGACACCAGCAGATAGACCCCGACGGTGAATGGAACGCGGTCGCCCGGCGAGACCCGCGCGGCGAGCCCGAAACCCCAGCCGTAGCACAGGATGGACGCCACCAGGTTCTGCAGGATGTAGCAGCTGAGCGCGGTCCGGCCGATCTCGGTGAGCCGACGCCCGGCGAATCCGGCCCGGGGCCGCCGCACGTACCACTCGGCTGCCGCCGCGAGGATGCCGAGAGAGACGAACGGAGCGCTGCCGTAGCGGGTGAACAGGATGAGGTCGCCGCCACCCGCGGTACCGGCGATCAGGTCGATCGGCGCGGCGACGCCCAAGCCGATGATCATGAGCCGCTTGCGGATCCGCGCGCCATCCGGGCGGAACACTCCCGCGCGGAACAACCGGGCGCCGACCAGGAACAGCGCGACCGACATCGCGAACACGAAGACCGCCTCGATCCGGAACAGCCCCGCATTCTCCAGCCGGAACAGCGCGAGATCCCAGAACGACCCATCCGCGTAGGGATTCGGGTCCAGTGGCCGATCCGCCGCCGCATCCTCTTGCGGTACAAAGGTCATGGCGATCGCGATCGAGGTCAGCATGGCCACGTGCACGCTTACCGCGCCGACCAGCCAGCGTCGCTGCGCGCGCTCGCCGGTGGCCAGCACGAACGCGACGACCAGGCCGGTCACGGCGTAGCCCATCAGCACGTCGAACTCGGCGACGAGCACGAAATTCAGCAGGCCGTCCAGGAACAGCAGTCCCGCGCGCCACGGGTACTTGCCCGGCCAGCGCCGCCCGGCTTTGGTCGCCGAGCCTTGCTGGATGGCCAAGCCGATGCCGAACATGATGGTGAGCAGCCCGAGGAACTTGCCCTGCGCCAGTTGCTGGAGCACTCGCTCGGTCCACATCCATCCGCCGGATGACCCGCCCAGCTCTTGGAGGTAGCCGACCAGCCCCCGCGGGTTGGTCAGGATCCAGATGTTGGTGCCGAGCGTGCCGAGAATGGCGATGCCGCGTAGCACGTCCAAGGCGATGAGCCGGGCAGGTGCGGATGACTTCCGCGGAGCCGCCGTGCCGCGGCGGCCCGGCGTGTCGGCGCACGGGTCGGCAATCGATTCGGTCATGCCCAGACTATCGCGCCGACCTGCGCCACGACGGGTCCTCCGTAAGTACCACCTGCGGTATGACATTCAACTCCGCCGGTCGTGACAGGTGCGGCGGGGTGCGTCGCCTAGGCTCGACATCATGCAGCGCATCATCGGAATAGAGGTCGAATACGGCATCTCGACCCCAACCGAGCCGTCGGCCAACCCGATCCTCACCTCCACACAGGCGGTTCTGGCCTACGCCGCGGCCGAGGGCGTGCCGCGTGCGAAGCGCACCCGCTGGGACTACGAGGTGGAGTCGCCGCTGCGTGACGCGCGGGGATTCGACCTGAGCCGGATGAACGGCCCTGCTCCGGTGATCGACGCCGACGAGGTCGGTGCGGCCAACATGATCCTCACCAACGGCGCTCGGCTCTACGTGGACCACGCCCACCCGGAATACTCCGCGCCGGAGGTCACCGACCCGCTGGACGCGGTGATCTGGGACAAGGCAGGCGAGCGGGTGATGGAGGCCGCGGCACGGCATGCCTCGAGCGTGCCGGGGGCGCCGCGGCTGCAGCTGTACAAGAACAATGTCGACGGCAAGGGCGCCTCCTACGGCACCCATGAGAACTACCTCATGAGCCGGGAGACCCCGTTCAACCAGATCATCGTCGGCCTCACGCCGTTCTTCGTGTCCCGACAGGTGATCTGCGGGTCCGGCCGGGTCGGCATCGGCCAGTCCGGTGACCAGGCCGGGTTCCAGCTGTCCCAGCGCTCGGACTACATCGAGGTCGAGGTCGGCCTGGAGACCACGCTCAAGCGCGGGATCATCAACACGCGCGACGAACCGCACGCCGACGCCGACAAATACCGCAGGCTGCACGTCATCATCGGTGACGCGAACCTGGCCGAGATGTCGACCTACCTGAAGGTCGGCACCACCGCCCTGGTGCTCGACCTGATCGAGGCGGGCGAGGACCTGTCGGATCTGCAGCTGGCCCGCCCGGTCACCGCGGTGCACACGATCAGCCACGACCCGACGCTGCGCGCAACCGTCGCGCTCGCCGACGGGCGCGAACTCACCGGTCTCGCACTGCAGCGCGTCTACCTGGACCGGGTGATCAAGTTCGTCGACCGCACCGGCAACGACGACAAGCGCGTTCAGGGCATCATCGAGAATTGGGCCATGGTGCTGGACCTGCTCGAACGCGACCCGATGGAGTGCGCGAGCCTGCTGGACTGGCCCGCCAAGCTGCGCCTGCTCGAGGGCATGCGCCACCGGGAGGGCCTCGGCTGGGCGGCCCCCAAGCTGCACCTGATGGATCTGCAGTACTCCGACGTGCGGCTGGACAAGGGTCTCTACAACCGCCTGGTCGCCCGCGGCTCGATGAAGCGTCTGGTCACCGAACAGCAGGTGCTGGACGCCATGACCAACCCGCCCACCGACACCCGCGCCTACTTCCGCGGCGAATGCCTGCGCCGCTTCGGCGCCGACATCGCGGCCGCGAGCTGGGATTCGGTGATCTTCGATCTGGGCGGCGATTCCCTGGTGCGCATCCCCACCCTGGAACCGCGCCGCGGCACGAAGGCGCATGTCGGCAAGCTGCTCGACGGCGTGGACACCGCCGCAGACCTGGTCGAGCAACTGACCACCTGACACCGCACGGCGGCAAAATCGGCACACTGTCGGTGCTGGTAGGTAGTGTTGAGGGACGAGCACGGACAATGCTCATGATCGGGATCGTGCTCACGATGGGTACCGGTCATGATGAGGACAGAGGAGGTCGGCTGCCATGGCACAAGAGCAGACCAAGCGCGCCGGGGGCGGCGACGAGGACGAGGGCCCGGACGGTGTAGACGCCGCCGGTCAGGAGCGCCGCGAGAAGCTGGCGGAGGAAACCGACGACCTGCTCGACGAGATCGATGACGTGCTCGAGGAGAACGCCGAGGACTTCGTCCGCGCGTACGTGCAGAAAGGTGGCCAGTGACAGTCGGTGACCCCTCGCGTCTCCACCTGGGGTACGCCCTCTCTTCCTTCTCCGAATACCTACGCGTGCATGCCCCGGACCTCTTGCCCGCCATGAGGTTCGGACAGGGTGCCGCCGGAATTTCCGGCGGCACTTCCGCGAAGGACATCGCTCCGCACGGCACCACCATCGTCGCGGTCAGCTACCGCGGCGGTGTGCTGATCGCCGGTGACCGGCGTGCCACCCAGGGAAACCTGTTGGCCAGCCGGGACATCGAGAAGGTCTTCATCACCGACAGCTATTCCGCTGCGGGCATCGCTGGCACCGCGGGCATGGCGGTGGAGATGGTGCGGATCTTCGCGGTGGAGCTGGAGCACTACGAGAAGCTCGAGGGCGTGTCGCTGACCTTCGACGGCAAGGCGAACAAACTGTCGAAGATGGTGCGGGAGAATTTGCCCGCGGCCCTGCAGGGCCTGGCGGTGGTGCCGATTCTGGTCGGCTACGACCTGGACGCCACCGATCCGGACAAAGTGGGCCGTATCGTGTCGTTCGATGTGGTGGGTGGACGCAGCGAGGAACGTTTCGGGTACGCCGCGGTCGGTTCCGGCTCGGTGTTCGCGAAGTCCGCGCTGAAGAAGTTGTACGCCAAGGGAATCGATCAGGACCGCGCGCTGCGCATCGCCGTCGAGTCGCTCTACGACGCGGCCGACGACGACACCGCGACGGGTGGCCCGGATCTGGTGCGCGGCATCTTCCCGACGGCGATTCTGATCGATGAGGAGGGTGCGGTCGAGGTGACCGAGTCGCGGCTCGCGGAGATCGCTCGCGGGATCGTCGCCGACCGCGAGGCCGTCGAAGAAGGGAGCGCCTGATCATGACGTTGCCGTACTACGCGTCGGCCGAACAGATCATGCGCGACAAGACCGAGCTGGCGCGCAAAGGCATCGCTCGGGGGCGCAGCGTCGTGGTGCTGACCTATGACAAGGGTGTGCTGTTCGTCGCGGAGAACCCGTCCGCGACGCTGCACAAGGTGAGTGAGCTCTACGACCGGGTCGGGTTCGCCGCGGTCGGCAAGTACAACGAGTTCGAGAACCTGCGCAGGGGCGGCATCCTGCAGGCCGATATCCGCGGCTATCAGTACGACCGCCGCGACGTCACCGGCCGCGCGCTGGCCAACGCCTACGCGCAGACTCTCGGCACGATCTTCACCGACCAGCTCAAGCCGTACGAGGTGGAGATCTGCGTGGCCGAGGTGGGCTATCCGGAGCAGGCCGCGCAGTCGGTGCTGTACCGGATCACCTTCGACGGGTCGATCGTGGACGAGCGGGAGTTCGTGGTGATGGGCGGCACGACCGAGCCGATCGTCACCGCGCTGAAGGCCTCCTACCAGTCGGGTCTGGACCTGGCCGGGGCGGTCGGCATCGCGGTGCGCGCGCTGCAGGCGGGAGTGCCGGAGGGCGCGGAGAAGGAGAAGCGTGTGCTCGGCGTGAGCTCGCTCGAGGTCGCCACCTTGGAGCAGGCGCGTCCACGCCGGGCGTTCCGCCGGGTCACCAACGCCGCGCTGGAGCGTTTGCTGAGCCCGGCGCAGGCCGGCACCTCCGCGTCCAAGAACGGCAAGCCCGAGTCGAAGGACGAGGAAGCCCCGGGGGAGGACACTCCCTCAGCGGAGTGACTCACCCGGATGGGGAGGCGCGACGGCTCGCGAACGATGGCTCGTTCGCGGGCCGCGCCGTCATGTCCGGATACGGTGCTCAGGTGGGCATCCTTCCGGCGGAAGCGCCGTTTCGCACGCGCAAATTCCGACAAAGCGGGCCAAATCGTTGTGAAGACGTATGCATACGGGTTGTTCGGTGCCCCACGCAAGTCCCTGTCATGGCTGTAATGTCGATGGTGTGCAGCGACGAATTATGGGGATCGAGACCGAGTTCGGTGTGACATGCACCTTCCACGGTCACCGTCGACTGTCCCCCGACGAGGTGGCCCGGTATCTGTTCCGCCGGGTGGTGTCCTGGGGCCGTAGCTCGAACGTGTTCCTCCGCAACGGTGCCCGGCTCTACCTCGATGTCGGGTCGCACCCGGAGTACGCGACCGCGGAGTGCGACAACCTGGCGCAATTGGTGACCCACGACCGTGCGGGCGAGCGGGTCCTGGAAGAGCTGCTGATCGACGCCGAGCAGCGTCTGGCCGAAGAAGGTATCGGCGGCGACATCTATCTGTTCAAGAACAACACCGACTCCGCGGGCAACTCCTACGGCTGCCACGAGAACTTCCTCGTGGTCCGCGCGGGGGAGTTCTCCCGGATCTCGGATGTGCTGCTGCCGTTCCTGGTGACCCGTCAGCTGATCTGCGGCGCGGGCAAGGTGCTGCAGACGCCGAAGGCCGCCACCTTCTGCCTGTCGCAGCGCGCCGAGCACATCTGGGAGGGCGTCTCCTCGGCGACCACCCGCTCGCGGCCGATCATCAACACCCGCGACGAGCCGCACGCCGACGCGGAGAAGTACCGCCGCCTGCACGTGATCGTCGGTGACTCCAACATGTCCGAGACCACCACCATGCTCAAGGTCGGCACGGCCGCCTTGGTGCTGGAGATGATCGAGGCCGGTGTGTCGTTCCGCGATTTCGCCCTGGACAACCCGATCCGTGCGATCCGCGAGGTCAGCCACGACCTGACCGGCCGACGGCCGGTGCGCCTGGCGGGCGGCAGGCAGGCCAGCGCCCTGGACATCCAGCGGGAGTACTACGCCCGCGCGGTGGAGCACTTGCGTAACCGGGACCGCGATCCGCAGATCGACCAGGTGGTCGACCTGTGGGGACGGACCCTGGACGCGGTCGAGGCGCAGGACTTCGCGAAAGTCGACACCGAGATCGACTGGGTGATCAAGCGCAAACTGTTCCAGCGCTATCAGGACCGGTACGGCATGGAACTGTCCGATCCGAAGATCGCTCAGCTGGATCTGGCCTACCACGACATCAAGCGCGGACGCGGCGTGTTCGACCTGCTGCAGCGTAAGGGTCTGGCCAAGCGCGTCACCGAGGACGAGGCCGTGGACGCCGCGGTCGACACCCCGCCGCAGACCACCAGGGCCAAGTTGCGTGGCGATTTCATCACCGCCGCCCAGGAGGCGGGACGCGACTTCACCGTCGACTGGGTGCATCTGAAGCTGAACGACCAAGCGCAGCGCACCGTGCTGTGCAAGGACCCGTTCCGGTCGGTCGATGAGCGCGTGGATCGCCTGATCGCCTCGATGTGACGAAGCGCTGATTCGGCGCTGATGCAGCGCTAGTATAGCGCTATGGCCACGATCCAGATTCGCGATATTCCGGAAGAGGATGCCGAGGTACTTCGCCGCCGAGCGGAAGCCGCTGGGATGTCGCTGCAGGCGTATATGCGTAGGGAGCTGATCACGCTTGCGCGGCGGCGAACCAAGGCGGAAGCCATGGCGGCCATCCGAGACGCACTAGAGCGTGATCCCTTGCCAGGGGGTGACCGCGAGACCGTGCTGGCGGCGCTGCGGGAATCCCGTGATGAGTGACGAGATGGTGCTCGACGCGTCTGCGGCAGCAGAGGCGCTCCTGCGCAAGGATGCCGTCGGCTCAGCCGTCGCCGAGCGGATCGCATCGTCGGTATGCCACTCGCCGCATCTGATTGACGCGGAAGTCGGGAACGTACTGCGGCGGCACGAGCGACAGGGGCTGATCAACGAAGAGTCCGCAATCACAGGTCTCCGGTTGCTGAAGTCGATGGTGGACGAGCGGTACGCGCATCATGGCTGGCTCGCGATCGAGGCATGGGCACTGCGGCAAACGGTGACGTTCTACGATGCGCTCTACGTTGCGCTGGCGGCTCGATTGGATATTCCGCTGTTGACTGCCGACGAGAAGTTGACCAAGGCGCCGGGTCTGCCCTGTCAGGTGGAATTGATCTCCTGAACATGTGATCGAGGCGAATCGCGCGCCGCCGCGCGGCGACGCCACCATGCCGATTACCCTCTATCGCGTGGCGATATCCAAGGTCGAGCGGCTGATGAATCTGGTCATCGCGCTGCTGTCGACCCGGCAGTTCCTGACCGCGGAGCGGATCCGGGACAGTGTCGCCGGATATGAGGACTCCGCCAGCGACGAGGCGTTCAGCCGGATGTTCGAGCGGGACAAGAACGAGCTGCGCGATCTGGGTATTCCGCTGGAAGTGGGACCGGTGAGCCGGTACTCGACGCTGGAGGGCTACCGGATCAACCGGGACGCCTACGAACTGCCCGATATCGACCTGACCGACGAGGAGGCCGCCGCCGTCGCGGTGGCCGTGCAGATGTGGGAGTCGCCCGAGCTCGCCGCGGCGGCGGAGGGCGCGCTGCTCAAACTGCGCGCGGCGGGCATCCACGTGGAGACCGACGCCGCCGTGGCGTCGGTGCCCGCCGTACCGGCCCGCACTCGGGGGTCGGAACCGGTGCTGGGCAAGCTGCTGGCCGCGATCGACGCGGGGCAGGCGGTGCGATTCGAGCACCGCGGCGCGATCAACGCCCCGTACCTGATGCGCGACGTCGAGCCGTGGGGTGTGGTCACTCACCACGGCCGGTGGTACCTGGTCGGGCACGACCGGGCCCGCAACGCGGTGCGCAGCTTCCGGCTGTCCCGGATCGGCGACGAGGTGACCCCGTACGGGCCGCGCAACGCGGTCCGCAAGCCCGAGGGCGTCGACCTGCGCGCCATCGTCGACCAAGTCACCAGCACGGCGCCGGTCAGCGGAACAGCCACGGTGTGGGTGGCGGAGGGCCGCGGACGTGAGATTCGCAGGCTCGGTGAGGTGACCGGCGAGCGTGCCATCGGCGGCCGCCCGGGCTCCGTGGTGGAACTGCCGGTGCGTTCCCGTGATTGGCTGGCCCGGCTCATCACCGGTCTCGGCCCGGATGCGGTGGTGCTCGCCCCCGAGGCCCTCAGGTCGGACGTGATCGCCCGGCTGCGCTCGGTGTTCGACCACACGGAGGTGCGAGCTCGATGAGCGTGATGTCGTCATGAGTTCCCGGCTCTCGGTCCGGCTGTCGCGGCTGCTCAACATGATTCCGTACTTCATCGCCCATCCCGGCATCAGCGCCGCCGAGGCCGCCGCCGATCTGGGTGTGACCACCAAGCAGTTGATGAGCGACCTCAACCAGCTGTGGATGTGCGGGCTGCCCGGCTATGGCCCCGGCGACCTGATCGACCTGTCCTTCTCCGAGGAGAGCATCGAGGTCACCTTCTCCGCCGGCATCGATCGGCCGTTGCGGCTGACCTCGACCGAAGCGACCGCACTGCTGGTCGCGCTGCGCTCGATCGTGGACATGCCGGGCATGGTCGACCCCACCGCGGCGCACGCGGCCATCGCCAAGATCGAATCGGCCATCGCGGGCGGGTCGGCACCCGCCGAGGACGAGCGATCACGCATGCCGCCGCCCGAAGCGCCCGCCGTTGCCGCCGTGCGCTCGGCGCTGGCGGTCGGTCGCGTGGTGCGCCTGGTGTACTACTCCGCCAGCCGCGATGTGGTGTCCGAACGCATCGTCGACCCGATTCGCATCGTCCTCGTGGACGACAACAGCTATCTGCAAGGGTGGTGCAGGCAGGCCGAAGGTGTGCGGCTGTTCCGCTTCGACCGGATCGAGGCCGCGACCGAACTGGACGAGCCGGCCCGGCCGCCGAAACACGCCACCGATGCGACCGCGGGCCTCGATCTGTTCCAGGACGATCCGGCGGTTCCGCTGGCGCGGTTGCGCATCCACGCCGACTACGCTTGGGTACTCGATCAATACCCGATGCACCGGCTCGCGGTACACCCGGACGGCAGCCTGGAGGCGACCATGCGGTTCGCCACGCTGGACTGGATGGCACGGCTGCTGCTCGGTTTCGGCGCAGGTGTCACCGTTCTCGGTCCGCCGGAACTGGTCGCGGCCGTGCGCGAGCGGTCCAACGCCGCCCTGGCCGCCTACGAGGAAGCCGGATACCTGGAGGCCCGATGAGGGACAACCCAACAGCGCGCCGCCGAGCGGCGACGCACCGGAGGCTCGATGTGCGGTAGTTCGCCCGGCGCTTTACGCAGCGGTCGAGTGCCGGTCTTCCGCCGGACACGAGAGGCGGGAACGGCGTGAACAGTCGCGTGCTGGTGATCGGAGCGGGCAGCATCGGCAACTTCGTCGGCGGCAAGCTGGGCGTGGCCGGTGCGGACATCACCCTGGTCGGTCGCACGCGGATGCTCGACGAGATCACCGCGTCCGGGCTACGGCTCACCGACCTCGACGGAGGCGACGACGCGCTCACCGCGGACCGGTTCCACGTCGCCACCGAGCCAGATGACGCCGGATCGGCCGATCTGGTGCTCGTCACGGTGAAATCGGCGGCCACGGCGGACGCGGTGCGCGAACTCTGCGGGAAGATCCGGCCCGGCACCGTGGTGCTCAGCCTGCAGAACGGCATCGGCAACGACTCGGTGATCCGGGAGATCCTGCCGCAATGCGTGGTGCTGGCCGGCATGGTGATGTTCAACGTCGTGCACCACCCCGGCGGACGCTTCCACCGCGGCACCGAAGGCGGCCTAGCGGTCCAGGACGACCCGGCGCTAACGCCGTTCCTGGACGTGTTCGAGCGCGCGGGACTCGAATTGCGCCGGTATCCGGATCTGCGCCCGGTGCAGTGGGCGAAGCTGCTGCTCAACCTGAACAACCCGATCAACGCGCTGTCCGGGCGCCCGCTGCGCGAGGAACTCGCCGACCGCGACTATCGCCGCTGCCTCGCGCTGACCCAGCGCGAGGCGCTCGCGGTGATGAGCCGGGCGCGCATTCGCCCGGCGCGGTTGACCCCGCTGCCACCCCGTCTGATGGCCACGCTGCTGACGGTCCCCGACGCCCTGTTCCAGCGGGTGGCCGGGCAAGTGCTCGCCATCGATCCGGTGGCACGGTCGTCCATGGCGGACGATCTGGCACTGGGCCGCAAGACCGAAATCTCCTGGCTGTGCGGCGAAATCGTCGGGCTGGGCGCGATGGTCGGGATGCCGACGCCGGTGAATCAGCGGTTGATCGAATTGATCGTGGCCGCCGAACAGGGCGACCGGCGCGCCTGGAGCGGTCCGGAACTACTCCGGCAGTTGCGGGACGCCGCGGCGGGCGGGTCGGCCGAACACCGGGCGAACGAGCGGTGACGGCGGCGTTCGCGCACGTCACGGTCCGGTAGCATCGAGACATCACAGTCTTGGGAGGTAGATCATGGGCAGTCTGAGCATCTGGCACTGGCTGATCATTGCGGTCGTTTTCGTGATGTTCTTCGGCGCGAAGCGGATGCCGGACGCGGCCCGCAGCCTGGGCCGCTCGCTGCGCATCTTCAAGAGCGAGGTCAGCCAGATGCAGAACGAGAGCAACGCGCCGAACGCCGGCGCTGCGCAGCCCGCACCGCAGCTGCCCGCCGCGCAGCAGGCGACGCCGTCGGCGACCGAGCCCCGCAGCGAGCCGAAGTCGGTCTGAGCGGGTCCGCTCGTGCCGGAGTGAGGAAGAACTCACTCCGGTCGTAGTGCTGTTGCCGAGCCGAGCGAGGCACACCAACCCAGGGGCGATCACCAACCATGCGAATCCCGTTCGATCCGCGGCGCAGCAAGCGCAGGACCAATCCCGACGGCACCATGTCGTTGGTCGAGCATCTGCAGGAGTTGCGCTACCGCCTGCTGGTCTCGATCGCCGCGGTGATCGCCACCACCATGCTCGGCTTCCTCTGGTACGGGCATTCGTTCCTGGGCATCGAGAGCCTGGGTGAGATCCTGCGCGGGCCGTACTGTTCGCTGCCCGCCTCGGCGCGCGCGGCGCTGAGCCCGGACGGCGAATGCCGTCTGCTGGCCACCGCGCCGTTCGAACAGTTCACCTTGCGCCTGAAGGTCGGCATGACCGCCGGTGTCGTGCTCGCCGCGCCGATCTGGCTGTATCAGCTGTGGGCGTTCATCACCCCTGGCCTCTACGCCAAGGAACGCAAGTACGCGATCGCGTTCGTGTCCTCGGGCACCGTGCTGTTCACCGCTGGGGCTGTGCTGGCCTACATCATCATCGCGCACGCGTTGAGCTTCCTGCTCACCATCGGCGACAACGTGCAGATCACCGCGCTGAGCGGCTCGCAGTATTTCGGGTTCATCATCCAGTTGCTGATCATCTTCGGGGTCAGCTTCGAAACCCCGCTGCTGATCATCGGTTTGAACCTGATCGGGGTGCTGACCTATCAGAAGCTCAAGGCCTGGCGGCGCGGAATCACGTTCGGGCTGTTCGTCTTCGCCGCCATCGTGACCCCGCAGGACCCGTTCTCCATGCTGGCGCTGGCACTGGCGCTGACCGTCCTGTTCGAGGTCGCCATCCAGTTCTCCCGGATCAACGACCTGCGCCGGGCCCGCAAGGAGCGGGAAGGCTGGGGCGCGCTGTCCGACGAGGAAGCCTCGGAGTTGGGCGCGCCCGAGCCGATCGACCCGGCTGAGTCGGTCACAACTCCGCAGGAGAAATCCACACGACCAGTGTCGGACTACTCCGATACCCTCTGACAAGTGACAGATCACCGGTCGCAGACGGCCGAGTTGGCCGCATTTTCCGCCGAGCTGAAGTTCCGGCTGGATCCGTTTCAGCGCGACGCCTGTGTGGCGCTCGAGCAGGGCCACAGCGTTCTGGTCTGCGCCCCGACCGGGGCGGGCAAGACCGTCGTCGGCGAATTCGCCGTGCACCTGGCGCTGGTCGGGGGCGGAAAGTGTTTCTACACCACGCCGATCAAAGCGCTGTCGAACCAGAAGTTCGCCGACCTCACCGAGCGCCACGGCCGCGACAACGTCGGGCTGCTCACCGGCGACCAGTCGATCAATCCGGACGCGCCGGTGGTCGTGATGACCACCGAGGTGTTGCGCAACATGCTGTACGCCTCCTCGGACGCGCTGCGCGGCTTGTCGTATGTGGTGATGGACGAGGTGCACTACCTTGCCGACCGGTTCCGCGGCGCGGTGTGGGAGGAAGTCATCCTGCACCTGCCGCCGGACGTTCGGCTGGTCAGCCTGTCGGCCACGGTCAGCAACGCCGAGGAGTTCGGCGCCTGGATGGAGACCGTGCGCGGCGACACTGCGGTCGTGGTCGACGAAACCAGGCCGGTGCCGCTGTGGCAGCACGTCATGGTGGGGCGGCGGATGTTCGACCTGTTCGACACCAAGTCCACCGAACAGAAAGTGCTCGTGGACGAGGACCTGGTGCGCTTCATCCGTCATCGGGAAGCCGCCGACCGGATGAACGGATGGGGTGCCCCGCGCAACGGCCGCGGTGGACCACGGCGCGATTTTCGTCCGCTGCCGCGGCACGAGGTGCTGGCCAAGCTGGACGACGAGGGCCTGCTGCCGGCCATCACGTTCATCTTCAGCCGTGCGGGCTGCGACGGTGCGCTCGCGCAGTGCCTGCGGTCGCGCCTGGATCTGGGGCGCGCGGACGAGGCCGAGAGGATCGACGCGATCATCGAGCGGCACACCGGTGACCTGCCCAAGACCGATCTCGAGATACTCGGCTACTGGGAGTGGCGCGAAGCGCTGCATCGGGGCTTGGCCGCGCACCACGCCGGGATGTTGCCCGCGTTCCGGCACACCGTCGAGGAACTGTTCGTCAACGGCTTGGTTCGCGCCGTCTTCGCTACCGAGACGCTGGCTCTGGGCATCAACATGCCCGCGCGCACCGTCGTGCTGGAGCGGCTGGTCAAGTTCAACGGCGAGTCGCACGCGGAACTCACGCCGGGGGAATACACCCAGCTGACCGGGCGCGCGGGGCGGCGCGGCATCGATGTGGAAGGCCACGCGGTGGTGTTGTGGCAGCCCGAGGTGGACACCAGCGCGGTCGCGGGCCTGGCCTCCACCCGCACCTATCCGCTGCGCAGCTCGTTCCGGCCGGGCTACAACATGTCGATCAACCTCATCGATCGGATGGGCGCCGACGAGTCGCGTGCCCTGCTGGAACGATCGTTCGCGCAGTTCCAGGCGGACCGCTCGGTGGTCGGGCTGGTGCGCGGCATCGAGCGCAACGATGCCGCGCTGCGCAAGCTGCGTGATCAGCTCGGCGGCGCCGAAGGCGGTTTCCTGGATTACCTGGCCCTGCGCGAGCGGATCAAGCAGCGGGAACGGCAGCTGGCCCAGCAGAACCGCGCCGACCGGCGTGGCGCCGCGGTGGACGCGCTCGGCGCCTTGCGCCGCGGCGACGTGGTGGCCATTCCCTCCGGGCGCCGCGCCGGGCTGGCGGTGATCCTGGAACCGGACACGACGCCGGGCGATCCGCGCCCACTGGTGCTCACCGAGGACAAGTGGGCGGGGCGGGTGTCGGTGGCCGACTTCCCGGTGCCCGCCGAGGCGCTCGGACACATGCGGCTGCCACGCCGGGTGGACCACCGGACCGCGCGCATTCGCCGCGACCTGGCCTCGGCGCTGCGCAGCACCGGAATCTCGGTGCCGGGCAGGCCGCGGCGCGACAAGCGTTCCGCCGCGGCCGACGACCGCGAACTGGCCACGCTGCGTCGCAGCCTGCGCGCGCATCCGGCGCACACCCGGCCCGATCGCGAGCAGCTGGCCCGGATCGGCGAGCGCTACAGCCGGTTGCTCCGCGAAACCGAATCCATGCGCCAGAAGGTTGCCGCGACCACGAACTCGTTGGCGCGCACTTTCGATCGGATCCTCGGTCTGCTGGAGGAACGCGGGTTCGTCGGTGACAGCGAGGTGACCCCCGAGGGGCGCAGGCTGGCCCGCATCTACGCGGAGAGTGACCTGCTGGTCGCCGAATGCCTCCGGCAGGGACTGTGGCGCGGCCTCGGTCCGGCCGAGTTGGCCGGTGTCGTGTCGATCCTGGTGTACGAGTCCCGCCAGGAAGGCGGATATCTCGGCGCGAGCGGACCGACGGCGCCGATCCGGCGAGCCGTGGGCGCGACCATCGGCGTGTGGTCCGAACTGCGGACCGACGAGGCGCGGCACAAGCTGCCGCCGACCAGGGAACCGGATCTGGGCTTCGTCACCGGTGTCTACAAGTGGGCGCGCGGGGACGGGCTGGCCGAGTCGTTGCTCGCCAGTGGTGATCAGGGCGCACCGCTGGCGGCGGGCGACTTCGTGCGCTGGTGCAGGCAGGTGATCGATCTGCTCGATCAGATCCACAGCACCGCCGACGATCCCGAGGTCGCCGCCACGGCGGCCAAGGCGGTGCGGGCGATCCGGCGCGGTGTCGTCGCGGTGGACGCCGCCTGAGGGGTGTCGGCGACGGGTTCGGTGGCTCGCCTGACGACGGCGGACACCGCGAACGCCGCCAATGTCAACACGGCGGATTCGATTGTGATTTGATTTCTTTCGCGTACCGACCGTGGCGGAAGAGTCGTGTCATGCGACGAGGCCCGTGCGGGGGGCTACCGTGTGTACAACGATGCGAGTGGAGGCAAGCAGATGAGCGGCCCTTTCGGACCGAACGAACCCGGGGAGGGACGCAACGATCCCACCCAGCAGTGGAGTGGACAGCAGGCGCCCGGGGGCGCGGGTCCCACGCAGCAGTGGGGCGGTCAGCCGCAGACCCCGGCTTCGGCTCAGCCGACCCAGCACTGGGGTGAGCAGCAGCCGCAGCAGCAGTGGGGACAGCCGCAGCAGCAGTGGGGGCAGCAGCCGCAGCAACCACAGCAACCACAGCAACCACAGCAACCACAGCAACCACAGTGGGGTCAGCAGCCTGCCCAGGGTCAGCCGCAATGGGGTCAGCCGCAGCAGCAGGACTGGGGTCAGCAGGGGCAGCAGCAGTGGGGTCAGCAGCAGCCGCAGTGGGGCGCCCCCACGTCGCAACCGCCGCAGCAGGGCGGCAAAGGCAAGGGTTTGGTCATCGGCCTGTCGTTGCTCGGCGTCGTTGTCCTCGGTGCGATCGTCGCCCTCGTGCTCATGCTGACCGCCAAGGATCAACTGGATCAGGCGGCGGTGCAGGACGGCGTGAAGAAGGTGCTGTCGGACTCTTACGGCATCCAGGACGTCAGCGACGTATCCTGCCCCTCCGGCCAGGAGGTCAAGGTCGACGCCACGTTCGTGTGCGACGTGAAGGTCAGTGGTGAGGCCAAGAAGGTCAGCATCAAGATCACCAAGGACGACGGCACCTACGAGGTCGGTAGGCCGAGCTAGCTGTATTCGGATGGCTCGCGTCCGAGCTACCGCCGCCGGCGACTTCGTCACGGACGCGTCGGCCACTCGGCCGCGAGCCGGGCCGCGAACGGGCAGTGCTCGGTCTCGCTTCGCTCGAAAGCAGGGGTTCTTCGTATCGGGCTCAGGTGGTGCGTGCCCCGAGCGCGGTGATCAGCCGAGTCACGGGGCTTTCGGCGTTGTAGGCGGTGGCAAGGGCCCGCAGCCGGTCCGGGTCGGCGGGGTCGGTCGGGAGGACGTCGGAGCGGGAGAGCGCGACGTCGGCGTCGCGGACCACGCGGACTACCGGCGCGGCGGCCTTCAGGTAGTCCTCGGCGGCCCGGAGCCGGGCGCGTACGCCGTTGGACAGCTCGGCGTCGGGGTCCTCGACGGCCGCGCGCAGCGCGTCTAGCGAGCCGAAACGGGAGATCAGCGTGGCCGCGGACTTCTCGCCGATGCCGGCCACTCCGGGTAGGCCGTCGGAGGCGTCGCCGCGCAGCGTGGCCAGGTCGGCGTAGGCCGGGCCCGCGTTCCGCCGCGGCACACCGTATTTCGCCGCGACTTCGGCCGGGCCGAACAGTTCCGCCTTCGCCAGCCCGCGTCCGGCGTAGAGCACCCGCACGGGAGGCGCGGGCTCGTCCCGCACGAGCTGCAGCAGATCGCGGTCGCCACTGACCACGATCACCGCGTCGGTACGCTCCCGGGTGGCCAGGGTGCCGAGGACGTCGTCGGCCTCCAGACCCGCCGCCCCGCCGGTCGCGATGCCGGCCGCGTCGAGCACCTCGAGGATCATCTCGACCTGCGGTGTGAGGGTGTCGGGAACCATTTCCGCACCGGGGGCGGCCTCCGGGGACGTGTCAAGGCGGTGCGCCTTGTACGACGGCACCAGCTCCACCCGGTATGCGGGCCGCCAGTCCAGATCGAGACACACCACCAGCCTGACCGGCGCGTACTTGGTGATCAGTGCGGCCACCATGTCGGTGAAACCGCGCAGCGCGTTCACCGGCCGGCCATCGGGCGCGGTGATCTTCTCCGGGATCGCGTGAAAGGCGCGGAACCAGAGACTGGCACCGTCCAGCAGCAGCAGGGGCTCACCAGGAACAGAGGTCACCCGCTGAGGTTACTCGCCCGCACCGACACCGCCTGGCGAAGTTCGGCGTTCCTCCGGAACGCGTGGCGGGTAACGTCGGGCGAATGAGCTCGCATACGGATTCCAGGTTCGCGGCGGACGTCTACGGTGCTCGGCTGGAGCGGGCGGTGGAGCTGATCCGGGCCGCCCATCTGGATGCCCTGCTGATCACTCCCGGGCCGGACCTGCGCTACCTCATCGGGTCGGCGGCCGAATCGTTCGAGCGGCTGACCTGCCTGGTGATCCCCGCGGATGGGGCGACCCCGTCGGTGGTGATCCCGAAACTGGAGCTGGCTTCGCTGGACGCCTCGGCGGCCGGCGAATTGGATTTGCAGGTGCTGGACTGGGTGGATGGCACCAACCCATATGCCCTGGTGAAGTCCGCGCTGCACGTGGGTTCCCGGGTGGCCGTCGCCGACGCCATGCCCGCGCTGCACCTGCTGCCGCTGGCCGAATCCTTCACCGGCCTCCCGGTGTCCGCCACTCCGGTGCTGCGCGAACTGCGCATGATCAAGGACCCGGCCGAGGTGGACGCGCTGCGCCGGGCCGGCGCGGCGATCGACCGGGTGCACGCGCGGATGGGGGAGTTCCTGCAGGTGGGCCGCACGGAGGCGGAGGTCGGACGCAGTATCGCGGACGCGATCGTGGCGGAGGGGCACACCGAGGCGGCATTCGTCATCGTCGGCAGTGGCCCCCATGGCGCCGACCCGCACCACGGGGTCTCGGAGCGGCGCATCGAGTCCGGCGACGTGGTGGTCGTCGACATCGGCGGCCCGGTCGAACCCGGCTACTACTCGGACTCGACGCGCACCTACGCGCTCGGGGAACCCGATTCTGAGGTGGCCGCCCGGTACGCCGCACTCGAGCGCGCCCAAGCGGCGGCGGTCGCGGCCGTCCGACCCGGTGTGACGGCCGCCGCCGTGGACGCGGCAGCGCGAAACCCCTTGACCGAGGCGGGTTTCGGTCCCGCCTTCGTGCACCGCACCGGACACGGCATCGGACTTTCGGTGCACGAGGAGCCCTACATCGTGGCGGGCAACGACCTCGTTCTGCAGCCGGGTATGGCCTTCAGCGTCGAGCCCGGCATCTACTTCCGCGGCGAGTGGGGCGCGCGCATCGAGGACATCGTCGTCGTCACGGAGGACGGCAGCGAGTCGCTGAACAACCAGCCGCACGGCCTCACGGCACTGTGACGCACGGACGCGGTCGCCACCGTGCCGCTAAGCGGTGGCGCCGTTGCCTTCGGTAGCCGGTGCGACGAGGGTGCTGCTGGACAGGACGCGCCGGACCTGGATGGCGATCACCACCCGGGTCGGATTCTCCCTGGGCACCCGGTAGCGGCCCGCGTACCGCTCCACCGCGTCGGCGACACTGTCCGGGTCGTCGAGGACGGTCGCCGGGCCTTCCAGTGTGATCCACCTGATGCCGTCGACCTGGCTGACCGCCGCGTACCCCGAACGGCGCACGTTGCGCACCTTCACCGAGCCGTCGTTGGTGATCACGCGGGCGATCCCGGCGTCCTGGTCCCAGGTGAACCCGACCGCGACCACGTGCGGCGTCCCATCCGCCCGCAACGTCGTCAGCGTGGCCAGATGCCGCTCGGTGACGAACTCGAGGGCGGCGGTCGACAATTCAGCAGTGGTGGTCGGCATCCTCCGACCGTAGCCTCCGACCGCCTGATGGACGCAGCCGGAGGTGGTGCTGCATCGGATCGTCGAGCAGGCGGTGACAACAGGTCACCGTGGTGTACGACGCTGCGGCGGTGCAATGACAGACTGTGGCGCATGGGAACGCGTGGGTTGGTCGACGGGGCCGTGCTGCTCCTGGGCGGGCGTAGCGAGATCGGGCTGGAAGTGGCGCGGCGCTCGGCGCCGGGACGGGTGGTGATTCTCGGGGCGCGGCGCAGCGACGAGCTGGCCGAACAGTGCGCGGAGATCGCGGCTGCCGGTGCGAGCGCTGTGCACACGATCGAGTTCGACGCCGACGACACCGCGAGTCATCCCGCGCTGCTGGAGAAGGTCGCCGCTGAGCACGGGCGAATCGGTATCGCGGTGCTGGCGTTCGGCGTGCTCGGCGATCAGCGGCGTGCCGAGAAAGACCCCGCCCATGCTGTGGCGATTCTGCACACCGACTTCGTCGCGCAGGCCAGTGTCCTCACCGTCCTGGCGAACCTTCTGCGCGCGCAAGGCGAAGGGCAGCTCGTGGTGTTCAGCTCGGTAGCGGGCGCCCGAGTCCGGCGCGCCAACTACGTCTACGGGTCGGCCAAGGCCGGACTCGACGGATTCGTCAGCGGCCTCGCGGACGCGTTGCACGGCAGCGGTGTTCGACTGCTGTTGGTCCGTCCGGGCTTCGTCATCGGGCGGATGACCGAGGGCATGTCCCCGGCCCCGTTCTCCAGCACCCCCGGCCAGGTCGCCGACGCCGTGGTCAAGGGTCTGCACCGAGGCGCGGGCCGGATCTGGGTGCCCCGGGTCCTGCAGCCGGTGTTCTTCGCGATGCGCCTGCTGCCCCAACCGATCTGGCGCCGGATGCCGCGGTGAGTGCCGCAGCGCCCCTGCCGTGGACCGGGCCGCCGATCGCGGTGGTCGGGATCGGCGCCGATGGCTGGAACGGTCTCGGTCGCTCCGCCCGCGAAGCCGTCGGCGACGCCGAGATCTTGTTCGGCTCCACGCGGCAGCTCGCGCTGGTGCCCGAGGCGGTGACGGCGACGCGGGTGAACTGGCCTTCGCCGTTGCTGCCCGCACTACCCGAACTGCTCGAGCGGCACAGCGGGGCGCGGCTGTGCGTGCTGGCCAGCGGCGATCCGATGTTCCACGGAATCGGCGTGACCCTGGCCAGGCTGTTCGGAGCGCGGGCGCTGCGGGTCTTGCCGCAGCCGTCGTCCGCATCGCTGGCCTGCGCCCGCCTGGGCTGGGCACTCGCGGAAACGCCGGTGGTGAGCGTGGTGGCGCGGCCGTTGGTCACGGTTCTGCCCGAACTGGCCGACCGCAGGCGGCTGCTGGTGCTGAGCGCCGACGAGCACACGCCACCGGTGCTTGCGCGCTTGCTGGGGCGGCACGGTTACGGCGCCTCCGAGCTGACCGTCCTCGAACAGCTCGGCGGCCCGGCCGAACGTCTGCACACCGGTCTCGCGAAGCAGTGGGATCGCCCACCCGGCGACCCGCTGAACATCGTCGCGATCAGCTGCGTTGCCGACCCTGACCAGCCACGGGCCACGCGGCTGCCCGGCCTGCCGGACGAGTTGTTCGGCGGCGACGGCCAGCTGACCAAGCACGAGGTCCGCGCGCTGACGCTCGCGGCGCTGGCGCCCGCCCCGGGCGAGCTGCTCTGGGATGTCGGCGGCGGGTCCGGCAGCATCGCGATCGAATGGTGCCGCGCGCATCCGGCCAACCGCGCCGTCACGTTCGAGCGGCTCGAGCGCCGCCGGGGGCAGATCGCCGACAACGCCGCCGCTCTGGGGGTTCCGCACATCCTGATTCGCGGCGAGTTGCGCGCCGAACTCGCGCATGACACCGAAATCGCCTCGCCCGACGCGATTTTCGTCGGTGGTGGGCTGACCCAGGATGGCCTGCCCGAGACATGTTGGGCGCAGCTGCGTCCAGGCGGCAGGCTCGTCGCGAACGCGGTGACCGCCGAATCTGAATCACTGCTGCTCAGCTGGGCATCCGCCCACGGCGGCGCGTTGCGTAAGTTCCAGATCTACCGCGGCGAACCGCTGGGATCCTTCACCGCATGGCGGCCCCAGCTCCCGGTGGCGCAGTGGTCGGTGGTGAAAAAGCGCGATATCGCGCCGGGATTCCCCACCGATGGGTGAACACGTTACCGGTCACGGGGTATGGTCGGGGCCGAGTTCCGATCATGATCGGAAATCCGGTTCCTGTTGGGGAGATAGATGAAATACAAGAAGTTTGCCGCAACCGCATTGTTGGCTGTCGCCGCCACCGGAGTCACCGCCGGTACCGCCTACGCCGCGCCCGCGCCGCCCGCGGTGCAGGACCAGGCGGCCGCCGAGCCCACGGTCACCGGCACCGATCAGGGTGTCGGCTACGCGCTGCGGCTGGCCGACGCGGGTAAGTCGGTCGTCACCAGCGTGACCAGCGGTGCGTTCAGCGTGGACGCCGACAACCAGTCGGTCAGCCTGAAGAATTCCGCGGGGGAGACCGTCACCACGATCCCGCTCACCGCGACGGCCAAGGGCCAGGAGGTCCAGATCGCCGCGAACGTCGCCGACGAGGGCAGGCAGCTCACGCTGACCCCGCAGGTCGCCCCGACTGCGAACGCGCCGGTCGCCGCCGAATTCATCGGCGCACAGGAGTGGTTCTTCGCAGAGTTGCAGCGCGCCTCGCTCGGTGCCCTGGTCGGCGGCCTGATCGGCGCCGCTATCGGCATCGTCTTCTTCGGCATCGGCATCCTGCCCGGCGCCGTGCTCGGCGCGCTGATCGGTCTGGCCGTCGCGGGCGGACCGTCGCTGCTGAACGCGGGTATCGCCTACTTCAGCGGACAGCCCTGAGAATTCTGATTCTGGGCGGCACCCGGGAAGCCCGGGACCTGGCCCGCATCGCTTCCGGCGAGCGAGGATTCGAGATCGTGTCCTCGCTCGCCGGTCGTGTGCGTGCGCCCCTGTTGCCCGAGGGCGCGGTACGGGTCGGTGGCTTCGGTGGCGCCGAGGGATTGCGTGCCTGGGTCGCAGACAACGACGTGGCCGCTGTAGTGGACGCCACCCATCCATTCGCGGCGGCCATCAGTGCCAATGCCGCTGCGGCCGCGCGTGATTCGGGCGTTCCGCTGGTGCGCCTGTGGCGGCCGAACTGGCCGCAGCGGCCGGGTGATCAATGGGTACGGGTGCCTGATCTCGTCGCCGCGGCGGAGGCGGCCGCGACGCTCGGCGAGCGCGTGTTCCTGACTATCGGCCGGCAAGGCGTGGACACGTTCGCGGGGCAGGAGCGGCAGTGGTTCCTGATCCGAGCCATCGACCCGCCGGCGGGTCCGTTGCCTCCTCGACACGAAATCATCCTCGCCCGCGGGCCTTTCGCGCTCGCGGACGAATCCCGGCTGATCGCCGAGTACGGGATCGACGTGCTGGTCACCAAGGACAGCGGTGGAGATCAGACCGAAGCCAAGCTGGCCGCCGCCCGCGAGGCCGGAATTCCGGTCGTCGTGATCGACCGCCCGCCGCTACCCGAGGGCGTGGAGGCCGTGGAAACCGTTGCGCAAGTAATTGATTGGCTATCCGAGAAGCGAATCGATCGCGGGGGTTGATCCTGGCGTGCTCGTATCGGAAGAGCCGTCGCGACGCATGACGATCAACGGCCGAGAAGCTCGGGCAGGTGATCGAACCAATCCAGCACCGCCCGCTCGTAGCGGATGCCGAAATCCAGCGTGGCGCGGGCGAAGGCCGACATCGTCTCCGGATCCTCGGCGAGATACCGCGCGAGCCGCGCCTGATGGATCTCCCGGTTGGCCGCGACGATGCCGTCGAGCCGATCGCGGTCCAGATGTTCACCGAACGAGAGTGTGAGCAGCAGCGGCACCCGGATGGTCTCCCCGCCGGGATCACGAGCCACCCATTCCAGGAATGCCTCCCGCCCGGCGTCGGTGATGTGATAGGGGGTCCGTTCGCGCGCGCCGGTCTCGCCTTTCTCGACCAGTCCCGCGGCGTCCATCGCGGCGAGCTCCCGATAGACCTGACTCTGCGTGATCGTCCAGAAGTCGCCGATGCGGTCTTGCGCCGTGGCCACCAGATCCCACCCCGACATGGGGCCTTCGTGCAGAAATCCGAGCAACGACGCCGCCGTGGAGTTCAGCGACTTGCGCGTGGTCGTAGCGTTGGTCAACGACTGCTCCCTTCTGCCTAACACTCCATAGTGGAATGTTACCGGAACGGACTGGCTACGCGCTTCCGGCCATCCGGTCGAGCCGGGCAAGCACGGCGGTCATGCCCTCCTCCAGGCGCGCCTGGCCCTGTTCCAGTCGCGCCTGGCCCTGTTCCAGGCGGACCTGCCCCTTTTCGAGTACCGTGACCCGCCGGTTGAGCTCGCCGACAGTCTCGTGTAGTTCGCTGACATTCTCGCGCAGCTCGCCGACGGTCTCATGCAGTCCGCTGAAGTTTTCGCGCAGCTCGCCGACGTCCCCACGAAGCTCTGTGACAGCGTTCTCGAGGCTCTCCACGCGCTGATCGACCTTTTCCACGCGCTGATCGAGCTTTTCCACGCGCCGATCGACCCGATCGATGCCGTCCAGCGTTTTCCTGGTCAGCGCCGCGACTTCGCCCAGGACAACGCCCTGTTCATCGATTGCTTGCTCGGTCGCCGTCGCCCGTGCCTCCAAGGCTCGGGTGCGCAGCGTCAGCTCCGCCAGTGTCGCGGCCAAGTTCCCTCCCGATCTCCGGTGCGTCAGGCGATCTTACGCGTTGTCGGCCGCCGCGTCGCGTACCGTTCCATAGCGCCGGGAGGTGTAGACGCGCGTCCCGTGGCCGGTCCCGAACGCGGTCGTGGTCGACGCGCCGATGATCAGCAGTGTGCGCATGTCCACCTCGGTGGGGTCGAGATCGCCGAGCGTCACCACGCGGACCGATTCGGCCGGCCCGCCGACGTCACGCCCGACGACGACGGGCGTATCCGGCTTGCGGTGCTCCAGCAGCAGGTCCCGCATCGCGCCGACCTGCCAGGTGCGCTGCGAGGACGCCGGGTTGTAGACCGCGATGGCCATGTCGGCCGCCGCGACGGCGGAAAGGCGTTGTGCCACCATCTCCCATGGCTTGAGCCGATCGGAGAGCGAGATCATCGCGTAGTCGTGTCCGAGCGGCGCGCCGACCCGGCTCGCCACCGCGTTGGCCGCGGTGAGTCCAGGAAGCACGCGTACCGGGACCTCGCGCCACCGCGGGTCCGCTGCTTCCTCCAGCACGGCCGCCGCCATCGCGAAGACCCCTGGGTCACCCGAGGAGACCACCGCCACCCGCGCGCCCCGCTCGGCCAGATCCAAGGCCATGGCGGCGCGCTCGGACTCCACCCGGTTGTCGCTGACGTGGCGGCGCTGGCCAGGCCGTTGTGGCACCCGGTTCAAATAGGTGGTGTAGCCGACCAGGTCGGTGGCGTCGGCCAGCGCGGCGCGCACCTCGTCGGTGGTCCATTCCGGCGCGCCGGGACCCAGCCCCACGACGACGACCTCGCCGACTCGCCCGGTCGTTCCCGGGTCGGCAATCCGCTGCCGGGCAGCCGGATTCGTCTCGGCGCGGGGCAGCGGCGTGGTCGGTTCCGGGCCGGGAACGAGGGTGATGGAGAAGTAGGGGACCTCGGCGTCGTCCACCGCGTCGGCGTGCAGGACGCGCTGATCGGTCGTGCTCGCGCGCTCGACGTAGTACGCGCCGGAGAGCCGACCCGAATCCGAAAGGGCCTGGCGCACACCAGGATAGGTGCGGCCCAGTTTCATGATCGCGGCTGCGTCGGTCGCGCGCAGGCGCCGGGTGAGTTCGTCCACCGGCATGGTGCCCGGCAGTACCGTGAGCACCTGCTCGCCCTCGACCAGCGGCGTGCCCAACGCGGCCGACGCCGCACTCACCGAGGTGATGCCCGGGATGATCTCGGTCTCGAATCGGTCGGCCAGCCGGCGGTGCATGTGCATGTAGGAGCTGTAGAACAGCGGGTCGCCCGCGGCGAGCAACGCGACTGAACGGCCCGCGGCCAGGTGCGCGGCCAGCCGCTCAGCGGCCTGTTCGTAGAACTCGTCGATCGCGCCTTGGTAGCCGCCGGGATGGTCGGTGGTCTCGGTGGTCACGGGGTAGACGAGGTGCTCCTCGAGTTGGCCCTGGCGCATGTAGGGCGCGGCGGTTCGGCGCGAGATGCTGCGACCGTGGCGCGCGCTGTGGAACGCGATGACATCGGCTGTCCCGATCACCTTGGCCGCCTTGACCGTCACCAGCTCGGGATCGCCGGGGCCGAGTCCGACGCCCCACAGTTTGCCCGCGACGCTCATTCCTGCTCACTCGCAATCGCGTTCAACGCGGACGCGGTGATCGCGCTGCCGCCGCGCCTGCCGCGAACCGTGAGGTATTCGATGCCCCCGGTCGCGATCAGCGCGTCCTTGGATTCGGCGGCGCCGATGAATCCGACGGGAATGCCGAGGACCGCGGCCGGCCGGGGTGCGCCCGCGTCCAGTAGATCGAGCAGATGAAACAGCGCCGTCGGCGCGTTGCCGATCGCGACGACGGCGCCCTCGAGGCGGTCGCGCCACAGTTCCAGCGCGGCGGCGGAGCGGGTAGTGCCCATGGCCGAGGCCAATTCCGGTACGCGCGAATCGGCGAGGGTGCACACCACCTCGTTGTCGGCGGGCAGTCGTTTCCGGGTCACGCCGGAGGCGACCATGGTCGCGTCACACAGAATCGGTGCGCCAGCGCGCAGTGCCGCCCGCGCCGCCGCGACGACGCCGGGCGAGAAGGCGATGTCCTCGGCGAGATCGACCTGACCACAGCCGTGGATCATCCGCACCACCACGTGTGCCACATCCGCGGGGAACCCGCTCAGATCGGCCTCGGCGCGGATCGTCGCGAATGAGCGACGGTAGATCTCGGCCCCGTCGGTCAGGTAGCTGGCACGTACGTCGGACATACGGTCCACCCTATGGGTGCGGGTCCGGACCGGGCGGTCCGGGTTCGCGGCTACACCACCGCACCATGTTGAGCCCGGATGAGATGGCGATCAGGTTCGCGGACGCTCGAGGATCCGGGACATGACGATCGAACTCCGAGTGCGCCCGACGCGCGCGTTCTCCCGGATCCGCTCCACGGTCACCTCGATCTCGGCCATGTCGGTGGCCATTACGTGCACCAGTGCGTCGGCCTCGCCCGCGATGGTCCACACGCCGACCACCTGCGGGATCGGTTCCAGGCTCCGTTTCAATTCGGCGGGGGAGATGTTGTCGCGGTAGTAGACCTCGACGTATGCCTCCGTCTTCCAGCCCAGCGCGGCGGGGTTGACCAACGCGGTGAATCCGGTGATCTGCTTGTTCGCGACCAACCGGTCGACCCGCCGCTTCACCGCGGGCGCGGACAGCCCGACCGCGCTGCCGATTTCCTGGAACGAGGCGCGCGCGTGCCTCAGCAGTTGTTCGAGAATCCGCCGATCGAGGTCGTCCACATCACACTCCTTGGGCTTCACGCAATGATCTGTTGATTTCTGGCCTAGATAAGCAACAAATCGTTGTTTCTGCCGCAACACTAGTCAACTTAACTTCGTGTCAGCCGAAAGTCCCCGCTGACCTCAGGGAGTTCCGTTGACGTCTGTAGCCACCCTCGGAGTCGAGTCCGCCGCGCGGGGTTCGTCGCCGCGCCGGTTCATCATGTGCCGACCCGATTACTTCGACGTCACCTATTCGATCAACCCCTGGATGAATCCCGAGGAGCCCGTCGATCGTGAGCTGGCGATCGAGCAGTGGGAGACGCTGCGGGCCACCTACGAGGAATACGGCCACACGGTCGAGGTGGTGCCCGGCATCCCGGACCTGCCCGACATGGTGTTTGCCGCCAACGGCGGTCTGATCGTCGGCGACCGGGCGATGTCGGCCCGCTTCACGCATCCGGAACGCGCTGCCGAAGGCCCCGCCTACCACCAATGGTTCGCCGGGGCCGGGCTGCCGAATCTGGTGGCCGCCAGCGAATTGAACGAGGGGGAAGGTGATTTCCTGCTGGTCGGTGATCGGCTCCTCGCGGGGATGGGCTTCCGCAGTTCGCTCGAGGCGCACGCGGAGGTATCGCGCCACTTCGGTCTGCCCGTGGTGTCGCTGGAATTGATCGATCCGCGCTTCTATCACCTGGATACCGTGCTGCTTCCGCTGGACGCGCGCACCGTCGCCTATTACCCGCCCGCCTTCGCCCCGGCGGCCCGCGCGGTTCTCGCCGAGCTCTACCCCGACGCCATCGTGGCCACCGACGCGGACGCGGAGGTGCTCGGATTGAACGGTGTTTGCGACGGTGTCAACGTATTCCTCAGCAGCCGCGCGACCGATCTGAGCGAAGCCCTGCGCGACCGCGGCTTCCACCCGGTCGGGATCGAGATGTCCGAACTGCTCAAGGCGGGAGGAGCCGTCAAGTGCTGCACCCTCGAGATCCACGGAAGGTGACGCGGAAAGGCGATCATGTTCCGAGGCCGCAGACGACGATCAGTCGATGCGGTAACCCTTGTCTGTCGCGACGATATCGGTGACCTCGCCCCGGGGGCGGCCACAGCGGCGGTCGCAGCCGGACCAATGCTGACGCCCGGCCACCGAAATGTCCGTGGCGGCGATCGGCGGCCGCTCCGACACATGCTGGTGCGCAGAGTCTTCCGGCTCGGAATGCCGGTCATCCGCTCCATGCTCGATGGGGTATGCCGCGGGCAGCACACGGCCCGTGTCGACCGCGTCGGACACATCGGCCCGGACGTCGGTATGCGATTTCGCGCAACCGGGCTGCCCGGCGCAGGCGCTGACCAGAAGCCACGGCGAGTCGGCGTCGAAGATCAACCCCATCGGGGCCAGTACGCGCACGACCTGTTCGGCGGCCCACTCCTCCAGGTCGGTGACCACCAGGCCGCGCCACGGCGTGACGAAGATAGACCGCTCGACCGCGGCGAGGAATTCGGCGGTGCGGGCGGGCAGGCAGCCGAGGCGCACACCGGCGCCCAGGCTGACCAACCCGTCGTCCTGCTCCAGCCAGCCGATCGGAAGGCTGCGCGCCCCAGGTAACTCGAGCCGATCGGCGACAGGCGAGAGCCCGAGGAGATCGACCACGCGATCAGCGCCCTGTTCGATGTCGTCCAACCGCCACCGGCCCGCGTCCTCGCCGCGCAGCTCCAGGAATCCGTGCGCTGCGGCGAGCATGACGTCGACCGTGTCGGCGGCCGGGAGGCGGACACCGCTGTCGCGGCCCGCCAGCAGCAATGCGAACTCCTCGGCGCAGATCGCGTGCACACCGATGTCGGCGCCGAGCCCGCTGACGTCGCCGCGGCCGTCATCGAGGGTGAACAGCACCCGGCCGGGCAGGTCGGCCAACCGTGGCGCGGCGAGCAGACCGGCGTCCAGCGCGGGGACCAGTGCGCGCACGTCCGACAGGCCGCCGACGCGTCCGGACAGCGGCGAGGCGATGATATTGCGTACCCGCTCGTGGGTGCGGCTGGGCAGGAGACCCACGGCGGCGAGCCGGTCTGTCAGCTCCGCCGCGTCGCGAACCTGCCGCAATTGGACATTGCCGCGAGAGGTGAGTTCGATGTTTCCGTCCGCTAGGTCACGGGCGGACTCCGCCAGTGCCTGCAGCTGAGCGGAGTCCAGTCGCCCACCGGGCACCCGGATCCGCGCCAGCGGCCCGTCGGCTGCCTCGTGCAGCCGCAGCGCACCTGGACAGGAATCGGGAACACCTCGTGTCATAACGAGTCCAGCCTACGGACCTGCTGGCACGGCCCCGATGGCGCCCGCACGAGGAGCACCGAGGCACTCGTTGCGGGACGGCGGCCGGGCAGATCGGTCACTCGACGATGGAAGCCAGCCAGTCGATCACGGCGGACCGGTACTCGGCGGTGTTGCGTGCGAGATTGACCGAGTGGCCGCTACCGGGCAGCACGAAGGTGCGCAATCGTGCGGCCGGACCGAAGAACGGCGCTTCCGCGGCATGCAGCGTCTCGGCATTCGCGCAGACCGCGTAGCCAGGCCCGCAGGACAACCGGTCCGAGCTACCGTTGACGATCAGGACCGGGGCGCTGATGAAGTTGGTCATCGGCGGGAGGGTGGAGGTCAGCCCGTCGGGATATTCCGTCGGCGAGAAGACTTCCTTGGATGCTTCGTCGACCGCGAGAACCTCGGGGTCGGCGGTCTCGGGCGCGAAGAAATTGCGTGCCCGGGTTCCGGGCTGCGTGGTGAGGTAGCCGGGATCGTATCCGTGCCCGGCGAACTGGGGATCCCCGGCGGCTTGATGGTAGGTAGCGATCACGCCGAGGACTTCGGAAACGTTGAGGGCGTGGGAGAACCCGGTGAGCAAAACGCCGTCGACATCCTGGTAGGTGCTCGCCTCCAGTACGTCGATACCGGAGCTCAGCGAATGGCCACCCGTGATGACCTTGCCGAACGGGGGTGCGCCGTCCAGTCCCCGGCGCAGGGACTGCACGATGTCATGCAAGGCGCGCGCGGACACCGACGCCGTCAGCTGCGTGCTCGGCGGCCTGGTGCTCGCGCCGTTACCGAGCCGATCGACCACGAGGGTCGCGTAACCCGCGGCGTTCATCGCGCGCCGGAAGTTGTAAGTCTCCGGGGCGTAGGGAAAATCCCAGTACGTGTGGTTGTAGTTGGAACCCGCGATCAGCACCATGACGGTGTCGGTCGGCTGCGCTGCGGGAACGCATAAGGTGCCCACCATCACCCCGAGCGGTACCGGAATGGACATCGGTGCACAGCGATCCGGCGGCGTATCCTCCGCACGGCCCACCCCTGGCGTGAGGCAGAGGAGTATTGCCGCAGCGGACGCGAGAATCGACCGTACCGAGGTTCGCACGCGACGCAGGCTATGCGCGAACTATGTCAGGCGCAATACCGGCCTACTTGTCGGGCATTGGTTGCCCTTACCGGGGGGTCATCCGTAACGCACTCTCCACCAATGTCTTTCATCATGGGGCGGGACAAGTCCGTCAGATGCCACACCGGGTACATCTGCCGCAGAGGGGCCGGCTCGGCTGTATCCACCGCGGTCGTCTAGTAGGCGGCCCGTCTTGTGTCGAGGTATCCGGCGAACGCCCCTACCGCACATAATGATCCGTGGCTATCGCGGAGTAGATCCGCATGAGCGTCACCCGGCCGCCACCGACACCGCGTCGGCTGGATGCCCGGGAGGACCCGGTGAACTGAGGAGCGCGGGAACGTGGGTTCGATGGTGCAAGGGGCGGGCACGCGGGCGGTGCACTTCGTCGGAAGTTTTCCGGCCGAGAGCACGGATGTCGCGATGCGGGCGATGCTCGATGGCGCGGGTCCTCGGTTGCGTACCCTGCCGACGGGAGAGACTCGGCGGTACGAGTTCTACATCCAGCCGATAATCGCGGATCTGGTGTCCCAGGGCGTCTTGGAAGTGAAGAAACCCGGCGCGTGGCAGTCGAGCAGGGACCGCACGATCCATCGTGTCGCGCGCGGGACCGAATTGAGCGGCGCTGTCATGGATCTCGGGTATCTCCGAGAGGCCGAGGAGGCATGGCCGATCTTCCGAAAGCTGCGTGAGGAGCGGCAGTTACCCGATCTCGCCTTGCAGATCGGCATGCCGACCGATTTCACGCTGACGTTCATCGCCATGGGAGGGTCCGGGATACGGCGTTACCGGCAAGCGTTCATCGACGCCACCGTGCGCGACATCACCGCTATTCGCGAGCTGGCCGGTGACGACGTCGTTGTGCAACTCGAGGCCACCGCGGAACTGGTGCTGCTGGCCAAGGCGCAGCCGTTCCACCGCGTGGTGGACCGAATGCTGGGATTGAGCCGGGGTATCGCCGCGCTGGCCGCGGCCGCCCCTGCGGGGACTCGATTCGGGGTACACCTCTGCCTGGGCAGTCTGCGCAACAAAGCCCGCGGGAGGTTGCGTGACGCGCGGCCGTTCGTAGATCTGGCCAACTCCGTCGTCCGGCATTGGCCGCACGGGCGCGTTCTGGAATACCTGCACGGACCATTCGCGGCCGGAGACAGACCGCCCTCGTCGAGCACCGAATTCTATGCGCCGCTCGCCAATCTGTCCCTGTGCGAAGGCACCGACTTCTATGCCGGTTTGGTGCATGACATTCCGAGCGAGGCGCAACAATTGGAGACGTTGGCGGCTATCGAGCACGCACTCGGGCGCCCCGTCGACGGGGTCGCCAGCGCATGTGGACTCGGCCGCCGTCCCCGCCCGGTTGCTGACGTGCTCATGGCGCGAGCCGATGCGCTGGCGGGAGCAGCGGACGACTGAGTGCGGCAGCATTTTTCGCGTCATGATGCCAGTGCTCGCGCACTACGGCCGGGTCGCCGCCGATATCGGCTTCCTCGACATACCGCGTCACCTGTAGGTGACGGTTTGTTACGATTTGGCCGAGGATATCGGGGAGGTACGGTGTCGAGCATGGAGCGAGCACCGCGTGGCGTCGATCCGACCACGCCGAACTCCGCTCGGGTGTACGACTATCTGCTCGGCGGCAAGGACAACTACGAGGTGGACCGGGCGGTCGCCCGTCGAATGCTCTCGATCGCGCCCGACACCAGGACCTTGGCCTGGTTCAGCCGCCAATTCCTGGTGAACGCGGTCCAATTGGCGGCCGAGGCGGGCGTCCGGCAGTTCATCGATCTCGGCGCGGGTATTCCGACCTCGCCCAATGTTCACGAGGTCGCACGCAAGACCGATCCGTCGGCGCGGGTGGTGTACGTCGACTTCGACCCGGTCGTGCACGTGCACTGCAACGCTCTGCTGGCCGCTTCGGACGGTGTGGCGGCGATGCTGGGCGATGTTCGCCGTCCGGACGACATCCTGGACCGGCTGGCATCCGGGAAGCTGATCGACTTCGACGAGCCGGTTGCGATCATGCTGGTCGGCGTGCTGCACTTCGTGATGGACGATGAACACCCCGCCGAGATCGTCGCCCGATTCCGTGACGCGATGGCCCCGGGAAGCTATCTCGCGTTCACGCACGGCTCCGACAGCAGCGATCCGGATTTCATCAGTCAGTCCTCGGCGGACACCGCCAAGTCCTCGGCCCAGGTGCGGTATCGATCCGCGGACCGGGTCGCCTCGTTCTTCGAGGGCTTCGACATGCTCGATCCCGGCCTGGTTCCCTTGCAACGGTGGCTCGACGACGACCTGCCGGACACGCGGCTGGTGCTCCTGGGCGGGGTAGTCTGCAAAGCGTGACGTGCGCACGACGGCTAAGGTCGGCGTATGTCCGAAATCTCTTCTCTCGCCGACCGGATCGCCATCGTCGACGTGATCACCAAGATGTTCGTCTACACCGATCAGGGACGGTGGGAAGCGTTGGCGGGGGAGGTGTTCACGCCGAAGGTCGATTTCGACGGCGGGTTCGGCGGGCCGGTCGGGGAGCGGGCCGCGGCTGACATCGTCGAGGATTGGCGCACCGGGCTCGCGGACCTGGACGGCGTCCACCACCAGTCCGGTAACCACCTGATCGATCTGCACGGCGACACCGCGACAGTGCACGCCGACGCGATTGCCGTGCACGTGAAGAACGCCGCGGTCAACGGCAAGACGCGCACGTTCGTCGGCAGCTACTCGCTCGGCGCCGAGCGCACCGCGGAAGGATGGCGGGTCAACCGGTTCCGCTACCACCTCAAGGTGATCGACGGAAACGCCGACCTGACCTAGGTGCCCGTGCGGAATCATGGGTCCGGCCCGGCCGCCGAGCGGTGGTCGCTGCCGGGCGGCATGGCCGGGCCGGACACGCCGACGAGCCGGGCCCGGGCGGCAGGTAGCATCGGCATGCTCGGCGGGCGACGAGGAAACCGGTGGAAATCCGGTGCGGTCGCGCCACTGTAGAAAGCCAGACCCTCTCCGGCGAGCAGCGAACCCCCGATGGGCGCGTCACCCGAGGAAGGCTGCCAACCGTGATTGTGCTGTTGTCCACGTCCGACACCGATCTGCTGAGCGCCCGCGCCAGCAGCGCCGATTACCGGTGGGGAAATCCGGCCCGCCTGCTGGTCGACGACCTACCCGGTCTGCTCGACGGCGCCGATCTGGTGATCGTGCGCATCCTCGGCGGCAAGCGGGCGTGGGAGGACGGGCTGGAGGCGCTGCGCGCGAGCGGCGTTCCGCTGGTCGCGCTCGGTGGCGAGCTCGCACCGGATGCCGAGCTGATGGAATGCTCCACCGTGCCGGGCGGCGTCGCGGCCGACGCGCACAACTACCTCGCCGCCGGCGGTCCGGGGAACCTGCGCCAGCTGCACAACTTCCTGTCCGACACCGTGCTGCTCACCGGGCACGGCTTCGAGCCGCCGATCCAGCTGCCCAGCTGGGGCGAGCTGGACCGGGTCGCGGCAGTGCCGGTCGACGGCCCGACCGTCGCGGTGATCTACTACCGGGCCCAGCATCTCGCGGGCAACACCGCCTACGTCGACGCGCTGTGCACCGCGATCGAACAGGCGGGCGCGCGTCCGCTGCCGCTGTTCTGCGCGTCCCTGCGCACCGCCGAACCCGCGCTGCTCGCGACCCTGCGCCGGGCCGACGCGCTGGTGGTGACGGTGCTGGCCGCGGGCGGCACCAAACCGGCCATCGCCTCGGCGGGTGGCGAGGACGAGGCGTGGGACGTCGGCGCGCTCGCCGACCTGGACGTACCCATCCTGCAAGGTCTGTGCCTGACCACCGGCCGCGCCCAATGGGAGGCCAACGACGACGGCCTGTCGCCGCTGGACGTCGCGACCCAGGTCGCGGTGCCGGAGTTCGACGGCCGGATCATCACCGTCCCGTTCTCGTTCAAGGAATTCGACGCCGACGGGCTGTCCACCTACGCCCCCGACGCCGAGCGCGCGGCCCGCGTCGCGGGCATCGCGACCCGCTACGCCCGGCTGCGCCACATCCCCGCCGCGCGCAAACGCGTTGCGATCATGCTGTCGGCCTACCCGACCAAGCATGCCCGTATCGGCAACGCCGTCGGTCTGGACACCCCGGCCAGCGCGATCCGCCTGCTCACCGAAATGCGTGCCGCCGGTTATGACCTCGGCGCGCCCGGCGAGGTCCCCGGCCTGGACGAGCACGATGGCGACGCCCTCATCCACGCCCTGATCGCGGCCGGCGGCCAGGATCCGGACTGGCTGACCTCCGAGCAGTTGGCGGGCAACCCGATCCGCATCAGCGCCGCGGCCTACGCCGCCTGGTTCGGCACCCTGCCAGGCGACCTGCGCGACGCCGTCGTCGAGGCGTGGGGCCCGCCGCCCGGCGAACTCTACGTCGATCACTCGTCCGATCCGGACGGCGAGATCGTCATCGCCGCCTTGCGTTTCGGCAATGTGGTGCTCATGGTGCAGCCGCCACGCGGTTTCGGCGACAACCCCGTCGCGATCTACCATGATCCCGACCTGCCGCCCAGCCATCACTACCTGGCCGCGTACCGGTGGCTCAGCGCCCCCGAAGGGTTCGGCGCCGACGCGATGGTGCACCTGGGCAAGCACGGAAACCTGGAGTGGCTGCCTGGCAAGACGCTCGGCATGTCGGCCTCCTGTGGCACCGATGCGGCGCTCGGCGACCTGCCGCTGATCTATCCGTTCCTGGTGAACGACCCAGGTGAGGGCACCCAGGCCAAGCGGCGCGCGCACGCCACGCTGGTCGATCACTTGATCCCCCCGATGGCCCGCGCCGAAAGCTACGGCGATATCTCGCGGCTGGAGCAGCTGCTCGATGAGCACGCCAACATCTCCGCACTCGACCCGGGCAAGCTGCCCGCCATCCGCCAGCAGATCTGGACGCTGATGCGCGCCGCCAAGATGGACCACGACCTCGGCCTGACCGAGCGGCCGGACGAGGACTCCTTCGACGACATGCTGCTGCACGTCGACGGATGGCTGTGCGAGATCAAGGACGTCCAGATCCGCGACGGCCTGCACGTGCTCGGCCAGGCGCCCGCGGGGGAGGGCGAACTCGACCTCGTGCTGGCCATGCTCCGCGCGCGCCAGCTGTGGGGTGGTGAGCGCACCGTGCCAGGCCTGCGCGAAGCGCTCGGGCTCGACGAGTCGGGCAGCGAGGCGCGCGAGCGCGTCGACGCCGTGGAGGGCAGCGCGCGCGCCCTCGTCGCGGAATTGCAGGCGGCGGACTGGTCGCCGGACGCGGTCGACGGCATCACCGATAATCCCGAGGTCCGCCGGGTGCTGCGGTTCGCGGCCACCGAGGTGGTACCGCGCCTGCGGCAGACCGGCGTGGAGCTCGACCGGGTGCTGCACGCGCTGAACGGCGGGTTCATCCCGGCGGGCCCGAGCGGCTCGCCGTTGCGCGGGCTGATCAACGTCCTGCCGACCGGACGCAACTTCTACTCGGTCGACCCCAAGGCCGTACCGTCGCGGCTGGCCTGGGAGACCGGCCAGGCCATGGCGGAATCGCTGCTGGACCGGTACCGGGCCGACCATGGTGAATACCCGCGGTCGGTCGGCCTCTCGATCTGGGGCACCTCCGCCATGCGCACCTCGGGCGACGATATCGCCGAAGTCCTTGCGCTGCTGGGTGTCCGGCCGGTCTGGGACGAGGCGAGCCGCCGGGTCAGCACGCTCGAGGTGATCTCGCTCGAGGAACTGGGCCGTCCCCGCATCGATGTCACCGTGCGCATCAGCGGCTTCTTCCGCGACGCCTTCCCCCACGTACTGGCCTTGCTGGACGACGCGGTCCGCCTCGTCGCCGGCTTGGACGAGCCGGGCGAAGCGAACTATGTGCGCGCGCACGCCGAAGCCGATCTGGCCGAGCACGGCGACCAGCGGCGCGCCACCACCCGCATCTTCGGTTCCAAGCCGGGGACCTACGGCGCGGGCCTGCTGCAGCTGATCGACTCGAAGAGCTGGCGCACCGACGACGACCTCGCCGAGGTGTACACCACCTGGGGCGGCTACGCCTACGGCCGCGATCTGGACGGCGCGCCCGCCGCGGCGGACATGCGGGGCGCGTACCGTCGAATCGCGGTGGCCGCGAAGAACACCGACACCCGCGAGCACGATATCGCCGACTCCGACGACTATTTCCAGTTCCACGGCGGGATGGTCGCCACGGTTCGCGCGCTGACCGGCAAGAACCCGGAGGCCTACATCGGCGACAGCACCCGGCCCGACGCGGTGCGCACCCGGACGTTGTCCGAGGAGACCTCGCGGGTGTTCCGGGCCCGCGTGGTGAACCCGCGGTGGTTGGAGGCCATGCGCAGGCACGGGTACAAGGGCGCGTTCGAGATGGCGGCGACCGTCGACTACTTGTTCGGCTACGACGCCACGACCAACGTCGTGGCGGACTGGATGTACGAGAAGCTCACCGAGAGCTACGTATTCGACGACGTGAACCGTAAGTTCATGGAGCAGTCCAACCCGTGGGCGCTGCACGGCATTGCCGAGCGGCTGCTGGAGGCGGCCGAACGGAAACTGTGGGAGCATCCGGAACCGGACACGCTCGAGCGGTTGCGCCAGGTCTACCTGGAGACCGAAGGAGAACTGGAGTAGCGGGCATTTCCATCCCCTGATCGGCCGGATATGCCGCGAAATACTCGACCTTGCAAGACATTCCGGGCATCTGCAGCGTTCGGAAAATAGTCATGCGGAATGTCTATAATTGCTAGTATTTCACGGCTGTACCCAGGTAACGACAGATCGAATCTGCTGAGGATGGGATGGCTCATGAAGCTCAGAAAAGTGGTTGCGACCACGCTGCTGACCATTGCCGCCACCGGTGTCACGGCGGCGACCGCGTACGGCCAGGCCGAGGTCTCCGACCCCGCGATCAGCGGCGTCGACCGTGGTGTCGCCTATACCGCGACGGTTGCGCCGGATCGGTCGAGTGCGACGGTCACGCTCGCTTCCGGCACGTTCGCCCTGACGCCGGACGGTATTACGGTGCTGGCCCCGGATGGCGAGGTGGTCGCGTCGGTGCCGACGACCCTGCAGACCGCGATGGGCCGGCACGTCGAGGTGTCCCCGCAACTCGATGCGGCCGCCACGACCTTGACATTGACACCGGTCGGAGCCGCCATCCCGGCGCTGGGCGCGCCGCGGTTCATCGGTGACCCGCAGACCACGCTGGGGGGTTTGGCGATCGGCTGCGCCATCGGGGCGGCGGTGGGCCTCATCTTCTTCATCGTCGGGGTCTTCCCCGGTTGCGTGGTGGGCGGTCTGATCGGAGCGGCCGCGGGCGCGAGCCGGTAGGGGCTGAGCGAGAGTGTCGGCGTCGGCCGCGCTCGGTGTCCAGTTGCCGAGCGCGGCCGCTCGCGTGTCCGGCGAATGCGTTGGTACCGGCGCTATCCCTGTCCCGCGGCGCGCCGGAATCGTGCCGCGGTGGCGGCGAGGTGTTCAGCGAGGGCCGGCGCGTCCAAGACTTCGAAGTCGACGTCGGCGAGGCCCAGGTACAGCGTCAGTAGCTGGGGCGAGTCCGAACCCACGTGCACCACACAGTGCTGCGGACCGTCCGGCTCGACCTCCACCGCCGCGGGCAGGCGCGCCCGGATCGCCTGCGCCGGCGCGGCCATGCGCACACGCGCGCGATAGCGCCACGTAGCGGCGTCCACCCCGCGTTGCACCCGTTCGGCGATCTCCTTCTCGGGTACGGCACGCGGGGTGAACCGGGGACCGTTCGGAATCTTCGGCGTGATCCGGTCGACGCGGAAGGTGCGCCAGTCGTCGCGCGCGACGTCCCAGGCGACCAGATACCAGCGGCCACGCAAGTGCACCATCCGGTGCGGTTCCACATCCCGTCGCGACGAGGTCCCCGAATGGGTTTCGTAGTCGAACCGCAATCGTTCGCTCGCCCGGATCGCGCCCGCGACCGCGGTGAGCACCGCCGCGTCCACGGTCGGCTCTCCGCGACCGGGCACGTGCACGGTGGCGGAAGTCAGCGTCTCGACCCGGTGCCGCAATCGTGCGGGCAACACCTGCTGCAGTTTCGCCAGCGCGCGCAGCGATGTTTCCTCGATGCCGGTGACCGCGCCATTGGCGGCGGTGACCAGTCCGACCGCCACCGCAACGGCCTCCTCGTCATCGAGCAGCAGCGGCGGCAGCGCGGACCCGGCGCCGAGCCGGTACCCGCCCGCAACGCCGGGCGTTGCATGCACCGGGTAGCCCAGCGTCCGCAACCGCTCGATGTCGGTGCGCACCGTCCTGGTGGAGACGCCGAGCCGCTCGGCCAGCGCCGGCCCGGTCCAGTCGCGGCGGGTCTGCAAGAGCGACAGCAGCCGCAACAGGCGTGCGGAGGTTTCCAGCATTCTTCGATCATGACAGAACTCGCGGAAGAAACTCTTCCGTGATAAGGCCGGAAGCTAGCCGGTCTGTGTCATGCACGGCTCGACGGTGAAGTCGAGGCCGAAGTTGTTCAAGGTCACCGGTAGCGGCGCGTCCGGGTTCGGCCGCGGTGTGGACCGCAGCCGGAAGTCCGCTGCGGTCAGCAGGTGCGCGAGCAGCGTGCTCGTGACGAACATGACCAGGTTGCGGCCCGGGCAATCGGCCGGGCCCGCGCTGAACGGCACGAGTTGCGGGTACTGCTCGGCGCGGCCGTCGAGCCAGATATCCGGGACGAACGTGTCGGCGAAGGGGAGCAGTTCGGAGTCCCGGTGGAAGGCCGGCACCGCGATCATCAGCGCGGCGCCCGCCGCGATGGTGAAACGTTCGTCGCCGTCACGCCACTGCGTGTCGGCGGTGATGTCGCGCAGCAACATGGGCGTGGTCGGCCACAACCGCACCGACTCGAGCACGCAGGCACGCAGATAGGCACGCACCTCGACGCGCTCGGGATCGACGGCGTCGTCCAGCGCGCGGGCATGGTGCTCCGGGTGGGTGCTGAGCACCGCCAGCGCGCGGCTGAGCGCGATACCTGCCGCGTCGAAGGCGAACAGCCAGTGCGGAATCTGCCCGACCGGATCGACGGCGCCGCCGGCGGGGACCGCGGCCAGCGCACCGGCGAGACTGTCGGGTGGGGCGGATTCCACATGCCGGTAGAGGCGATTGGTGAACTGATCGCGCTGCCTGCGATGGGCCGGGGCCAGGAACGACCAGTTGCCCGCCGAGCGCAGCCGGGCGAGTTCGTCGGTGAGGACGGTGTCGTCGCGTCCCCGTTCGCCGAGCACGATTCGCCGGACAAGCCGCCACCACTGGGTGGTGAAGTGCCGCGCGTCCATGTGCCCGCGATGCAGCGCCGACACGATCATCTCCTGCGCCTCCTCCGCGATCCCCGCCGCGAAGGGGCCGGCGAGACGATGCAGCGGCTCGCCGCTGTCGAGCGCGGCCTCGTTCAACGCTCGGCGCTGCGCGCGGATCGGACCGTCGGAGAGCAGGACGCCGTGTGGCTGGAACTGCCGCAGTGCGGCGCGCTTCTCCCGATTGGCGGGGTGAAAGGGGGTCGGTGCGTCGGCGAGCACCCGGCCGACGTCTGCCGGGTCGAGAATCACCACGATGCGCCGTCCCGGCACCACCAGCTCGACCGGGCCGGAGCCGAATTCGCGGCGCAGCTGCCGCACGCGCTCGATCGCCCTGGCATCGGCGCCGGTGCGTTCCAGTAAGCCCAGCACCGGCCGCCGTCGGGCGATCACTCCGGACGCCACCGAGGCGAATCCGAGATCCGCCAATGCCGCTACCGCGGGCACCCCCACCAGTCGGTGTTCGCGGTTGTCTGCCATCCGGCCTCCTCCCGGCGTGCTCGAGTCGACACGGTGCCGACCTCCGGTCAGGTACCCGAGAATGCGTGGCTGAAACCGCAGGGATGTGTTCGCGGCGCCGCGAAGCTCAGCTCGGCGGGTGGGTCTCGTCGACTGCCAGCGCGTCCTCGACGCTGTCGAACACCGTGAGCAGCTGGTCCAACGCGGTCAGTTCGATCGGCCTGCGCGCCGCGTCGCTGGGGACGACGCGCAACCTGCCGGAACCGGCTGCTTCCGAGGCCGCCACCAGGACGCTCAAGCCCGCGGAGCCGAGGAATCCGACGTTCGACATATCCACCACGACGGCGGGCGGCGTATCACGCAGCGCCTCGTCGAGTGCCGATTGCAGGCGCGGAGCGGACGCCATGTCGATTTCGCCGTGCACGGTGACGATCACCACGTCGTCCGCGGATCGCACCTGGACCTCCAGCGCCCGGTGCGCGCTTTCGGAACTCACCATCCACCTCCCGTGCCGTGGCGTGTCCTGGAGAGTACGCCACGTCGACCTCCGCTGCGGTCGTGCCGTCGGCGTGCACACGGGCACGGCGCAGAGCGAGCATTCCGCCGGTCAACTTACCGCATCGTGTGGTTCGGTAGTCCCGTCACCGGATCGTTCGCTGAAAACGGTGACGTCGTCGTGGTCGGAGATCCGAACAATGCTGCCAACTCACCGCCGGTCGGCCAGCCGGATGGGCCGAGCGGCGCAACGTACCAGGATCAGCTGCTGCCCCTCCTGGCGATTCGGTCGAGCGATTCCTGCATGAGGCCGCGTTTCGGGCGCGGTCAAGGCGTCGGTCTGCGGCAGCACCGCGCGGAGCGTGCCGGCGGCGTTGTGAAGGGGATGAATCGCGGCACTTGGAGGAAGGTTTGCACAAACCCTTGTCCTGAACTCGCGGCGGGCTTGCGGGCATGCTACTCGGTACAACACCGGAGTCCGAGCTCGGACATACGCCCACAGAAAGCCCTGTGTAGCAGAGCTATTCGGGCCAAGTGCCCGTAAGCGAGCGGAAACCCGCCGCCCCCGCGCGATCGATCGCCGTTTTCACCAAACCGAAGACGGCGCCTTGCAGTGCTGCGGCGAACAGCACCTCGCGCCAGGAATAATTCCGCGCGGTCGCGGCGGGAGCCTTTTCCTCGCCGGTGCCCCGGGTCCACACCCGGGTGAACACCCCGCGTTCGCGACCAGGCCGCCGAGAACACTGATCAGCAGGCCGAGTGGTTTGTAGAGGGTCTTCATCGCCGCCAGCGCATGATTCGCCACACGAGCACCGCGGCTGCCGCCGCAGCGAGGGCGGCCGGGATCGGGTTCGCGCGCATCGTTCCGGCGGCGTGCTTGCCGCGCGCGAGCACCGGTGCGGGCGTCGCCGCCGCAACACGGTGGGCGAGATCCGCGGCGCTTGCCTTGGCATGCTCGGCTTTGTCCGAGACCGCGAGCGCCGCTTCGGATGCCGCGTGCTTCGTCGCCTCGACGGCGTCGTGCGCCTTGTCCTTGCTCCGCGCAGGCATATCGAGCTTGTGGCCGAGTTCTTCGACCGCCTTGACGAGTTCCTCCCTGGCGGTGTCGCGGGCGCGGCGCAGGGCCGCGCCGCCATCGGCGGGCGGCCGGGTGTTGCTCATCTTCATCTCCTGTCCTCGATGTCCTCGTGCACTCCTCGACCGACTCCGCGGTATCGGCGAAGCGGCGTTCTCCGCCTCGTCTTCCCGCACCCGCCGAGGACCGCCGGGACCGGGCGGCCTCAGCCGCGGCCGAGCGCCTTCTCCAGCTGACTCTTGGTCATCGTGGAGCGGCCCTTGATATTGCGTTTCTTCGCTTCGTTGTACAGCTGGTCCCTGGTCGGGCCCTTCGGCCCGCTGCGTCCGGAGCGCTGGCCGCCACGCTGCTGCGGGGACTTGTCGCGCGTCGAGGTCCGGCTCGCGGTCTTGGTCTTCCCCTCCTGCGCCCGGTTCTTGTTCACCGTGCGCGCGGCGATCTCCTTCGCGCGCTTCGTGCTCGCGCCCCGGCTCTTCGACGAGTCCTTGACGTGCTCGTACTGTCGCTCTTCCTTCTCCGTCCATTCCTTGGGCATGTCACACCTCCTGCATGGCGACTACCCGCGTGCAGGCGTTCCAATCGGACGGCATCCGCGCCTGCGTCTTCGGCGCTGCGGCGGTGGCGGCCCGGAGGTTCCCCGCGACACGAGTGGACGATATGCGGATTACCCAATGGCGGAGTGCTGGGCGGCGAAAGCATTGGGCCGCAGCCGAAGCCGGTGCTCGCGCTAGACGAAGTCGGCGAGCAGCGGCACCGCCTCGACCGGATGCCGCGCCCGCACACCCTTGCCGACGGTGTCGAAGTGCCAGACACCGTCGGAGCGCCGAACTCTGCCCAGTACCAAGCCGGTGTGGTCGCCGCCGCCGGTCAGGTCGTAACGGGCGATCTCCGTACCCGCGGCGCTGTCGATCACCCGGCAGTAGGCGTTGGTGATCTGCTCGAAGGTCTGCCCGGTGTAACAGGTGACGAGGAAGAGCACCGCCGTGACCTCGGCGGGAATCCGGGTGAGGTCGACGGTGATGATCTCGTCGTCGCCCTCGCCCTCACCGGTGATGCTGTCGCCGTGCAGCCGCACCGAGCCGTCCGTCGAGCTGAGCCGCTCGTGATAGACGACGTCGGCGAGCCGGTCGGCGGCGAACAGCAGCGCGGCGGCGTTGAGATCGATGTCCTTCCGTCGGCCGAACCAGCGCGATGGCGTGGCCGGGTCCCAGCCGAGCGTCACGGTGACATGGTCGAGCGGGGTGTCGCGCTCGTCGGGCAGCCTCGCGGACATCCGTGTTCCCCTCTGCATTGGCGACCGGGTCTTGCGGCGATCTCCGTGGTCCGGCGTACGGGCCGCTGAAGCCCCCCGCGACGCTCACCAGCGCACCCGACAGTGACGCATGATCGGCGCAGCCTACCCGAATCGCGGCGAATATCGCGAGGAATCCAATCCATGAGGCGGTGCGCCGCGAAGTCAAGGCATGCGGGTTGGCATAAAGCACGAGAGCCGACGCCATGGCGGGAGAGCCCGCGCCCGCGGTTCGTCGCCACCGATGTACCGGGTTCGCGAGGCAGCCGCGAAGGCGCGACCGGCGGCCGCGGATGCTCTTCTCGGCGAAGGTGGCGGATCATGACCGAGACCGAGCAGTCCCGCACCGACCTGCTCGACCTGGCCTACCCCTACGCGATGAACGCGGTGGCCGAGATCGAGCGCAGGCACATCGAAAACCGGGTGGCGAAGGCCGATTCCGGGACCGCTGCGGCATTCGCCGCCACGGTGCACCGGGCGCGGGAGACATTGGCGGCGCTGAGCGCGGTCGACGCGGTGAATCCGCCGCCGACGCTGGAGTCGAAGATCCTCCGAGCGATCGACGACTCGTGCCAGGGTGCGCGATCCCGGCGGCACGGTGCCCGATCGGTGTCAGGTCGCCTGCCGCGGGCGGCTCGCCTGGCCGTCGCCGTCGCCGTGATCATCGGCGCCGGTGCGGGCGCCGTGGTGGTCGCCGAGCGGGTCGCGGGGCATCATACCGCGCGGGTCACCGCCGAACAGATTCTGCAGCAACCGGATTCGCGGTCCCGCGTGGTCGAGCCGACGGTCGGGGGCACCCTCACGGTGAGCACGTCGGACCGGCTGCATGCCGTCGCGGTGACGTTCGACGCGGTGCCCGCGCCGCCACCGGGACGGGCCTATCAGCTGTGGGTGGTGTCCTCCACGGGTGCCGTGCGCTCGGCGGGTGTGCTGACCACGGTGCCGCAGGCCGGCGTGTCGACCCGGTTCGATCCGGCGGACGTCTTCGTTGTCACGATCGAACCGGCGAACGGTTCGCCGCGGCCGACGTCACCGCACTTGGCGACGGTCGCGCTCGGCTGAGCTGCACACCGATCCCACCGGGTCGAATTCCCGCCCGCACGACCCGCGAGCACGGGGAGCTCAGCACCCTTCGAGCGTTGCGCGAGCCACCTCTTCGACGACGTCATCGACCTCACCATGCTCCCGCAACGCTGTCAGTTGCCGGAAAGCACCGTTGCCGCGGGCGAGCAGACGGGCGAACGCCTCGTCGACGAACTCGCGGTCTCCCGCCTCCTCGAGGGCGGGGGCAGCGTAGTCGATCAGGCGGCGCAGCAGCGTGCGGATGGGCGCCACCTGGCCGTCGTGCGGGTCGACACCGTCTCCGACCAGTCCCGAACGCGCCGCCTTCCAGTACGCCGCTCGCAGCACCTCGGCGGGCACCGCGGGCGCGACCTGCCCCTCGGCCAAGGACTTCCGCGCCATGACGACGATCGCGCGCACCAGCGCGGCCAACAGCGCGGTCTCCTCGACCGTGGCGGGTATATCGCTCACCCGGATCTCGACGGTGGGGAACGACACCGACGGGCGGACATCCCAATAGACCATCTGCTTGTCCAGGATGCTGCCGCTGTTGAGCATCATCGCGACCATCGCCTCGTAGTCGCGGGCGGACTCGAAGTACGGCGGCGGTCCGGCGCTGGGCCAGCGTCGCCACAAGATGCTGCGCCAACTGGCGAATCCGGTCTCGGTGCCGCGGTAGATCGCCGAGTTCGCCGTCATCGCCAGCAGTTGCGGCAGCCACGGCCGCAGATAGTTGCTCACCTGGATCGCGGTCTCGCAATCGGGGATGCCGATGTGCACGTGGCACCCCGACAACCCCTGCTCATGTGCGAGGAGACCGTAGTTCTCCTCGATCCGCTTATAGCGCGGTGTCTGGGTGACCGGGAATTCATGCGGCACGGTCGGCGGAATGCCCACTGCCAGCAAGCGCGCGTCGTTCTGCTCGGCGCACGAGGAGACACCGCGCCGCAGCTCACGCAGTTGCCGGTGCAGCGCGGCGATATCGGTGTGGACCGCGGTGTTGACCTCCACCTGGCAACGAGTCAGCTCGAGTTGCAGGTCGATGCCGATGTCCTCGGCCGTACGCGCCACCTCGACATTGCGTGCCAACGGTGCGCCGGTACGCGGGTCGACCAGCAGGAACTCTTCTTCCACACCCACGGTCGCGCGGCCATCGTCCATGTCAATGACATACCCCAGGTCAGCATGCCTAGTCGGTGGATCGCGCGCGAAGTTGCCGTTCGGTCGCCGGTCGCGCCCGGGCTGGACCGTCGGTTTGAACGGCGTCGAGGCGGAAACTGCCGACGAGGGGGCTGCACCAATGACAGGGAGACATCGCATGTTTCGGATCGCTGTACGTTTTGTCGTGACAACCGGCTCCGCCGTGGTGGTCGCCGGGACCGGTGCGGGGCTCGCCGCCGCGGGGCCGACGCTGTCGGCGGACACCCAGGAAGAAGGCACCATCGCGGTGAGCAGCCAACCGGCGTCGGAGAGCTGGACCTGTGCGCTGGTCGGCTCAGGCGAACAGGCCGGTTTGCGGGCGGATGTCGCGCGCAACGGCGAGAGCCGCGGTGGGTTCGCGGCGGGCAGCACCGTCACCGCCGCCTGCGTCGGGCCACAGTTGCCGATGGTGGCCGTGACCACCGGGGTCACCTCACTCGACGACGAGGACTGACCTCCTCGGCCGCGTATCGAGCCCACCTCCCACGGCCGGCGCTGCGGAAACGTCACGCAAGCGGTGGAGCTCGATAGTCTCGCTCGCATGCGGATCGTTGTCCTCGGCTCGGGCATCTCGGGACTTTCCACCGCGGCGCAGTTGCTCAGGGACCGGCACGAGGTAACCGTCGTCAGCGCCACGCCGATTACGGCGACCACCTCTTTTCTCGCCGCCGCCGTGTGGTTTCCCACCGCGGCGGGCCCGGCGGACCGGGTCCGGGCGTGGAGCGACACCACCTTCGAGCATCTGGCCGCGCTGGCCGCCGCGGGCGCGCCGGGCGTGCGGATGTGCGAGTCGATGGCGCTCTATCGGGACGAGCCCGCGGTTCCGGACTGGTCACGGTCGGTGCGCTCGTTCCGGGACGCCGATCCGGGTGAACTGCCGCCCGGCTACGGCTTCGGCTTCCGTTTCGCGGTACCACTGGTGGAGATGCCGACCTACCTGCCGTTTCTCAGCGCGCAGGTGGACGCGGCAGGCGCGCGGCGCGTGCTGCGCACTGTCCACCGGCTCGACGACCTCGCCGACCTTTCGCCCGACGTCGTGGTCAACTGTGCAGGTCTGCGCGCCGCTGAACTCGTCGGCGACCCCGCCGTGTACCCGATCCGTGGCCAGATCGTACGGGTGACCAATCCGGGGCTTTCGTTGTCGATCCGGGACCAGGCCCATCCTCTCGGCCGCGCCTACGTCCACCCCAGGGCCTCGGACTGCGTTCTGGGCGGCTCACTGGAGCCGGGCGAGTGGGAGACCGCGCCGGATCCCGAGCTCACCCGGTCGATCCTGCGGCGTTGCCGCGATCTGGCTCCCGCGCTCGCCGAGAGCGAGGTGGTGGAGGCCTTGGTCGGACTGCGTCCTGGCCGCGGCGAAGTTCGCCTCGAACTCGACACCGCCGTGCTGCCGGGCATTCCCGTCGTCCACAATTACGGCCACGGCGGCTCCGGCATCACCATCGGATACGGCTGCGCGCTGGAAAGCGCCGCCCTTGTCGCCGGACTCTGAGCGTCGTCCGTTTCAGTTGGCGTAGCTGCGCGCCACGACCGAGTTCAGCGCCTCCAGGAATTCGCTGATCACGCCGGGCTCTACCCGCTCACGCTGCGCGTGGCGTTCGGGCGACTCGTTCGCGGGCAGGGCGAGGCCCGCGTCGACGCCGTCGCGCAGGACGGCGTGCACCGCTTCGATCGGGATACCGGCCTGGGCGCATCGGCTGGCGGCGTGCTCGAATCTGCCGAGGGCGAGGCTTCCGGCGGCCTCGGCCGCGTCCACTAGGACGAGGGCCAGTTCCAGACCCATTTTGATCAGCGCGTCGGGACCGGCATGGCGGGATTGACCACGATCGAAGCGCGCAGGCACCTCGGCGGTGTGCCGATCTTCTTCGTGCGGGCCGATAGTCATGGCCCTCCCTCCGCCCGACGACCCTGCTGGCACCGACGTTACGGCGGGGACCGAGAGATTTCGACCGCGCGAATGCGTGTTGTGAGCCTTCACAGACTCGGGCTGCCGATTTTCGGGCGGTATCCCCAACCCGGGGCGCGACACTCGGAAGGCCGAACCGGTCAAGTTACCGTGGAGTACTTTCCGCGATCGGGGAGGGAAGGAGTCACGATGTCCATCACCGATTCGGCAGGTCCGGATTTGACCCTGTCGGGCCGCCCGGCCAGTTCTTCGCTGCGGGATGTGCGGAATCTGTCGCGCAAAATGGTCGGCCACTTCATCGAAACCGTCGCGCACTGCCGGACGCTACCCGGCGAGGCACTCAACGGCGATATCACCAACATCACCCGCCTGTGCCTGGAACTGGCCGTCAGCATGCTCGACGGCAGCGACATCCCCGAGAAGACGATGCTGCTGCGCACCGCGGCGGCGGGCTGGGCGCGCGAGGGCATCCCGATCGACACCATCCATCACGCCGTGCACGAGGGATTCAAACTCGGCTTCGACCTGATCGTCGCGAACGCGACCGCCGCGGATTTCGACAGCCTCAAGGACATCAGCCGCCGCCTGCTGGAAATCTTGGACACCATCACCTCCACCGTGTCGCGCGCTTACGTCACCGAGTTGCGTGCCGTGGTCGGCGAACATCACACCGCGGCGCACACGCTGGCCTCCGCCCTGCTCGGCGGGCATCCCACCTTCACCATGGCGCGCGAATGCGGCATTCCGATCGCAGATTCGTATGCCGTTCTAGCGGTAGCAATTCCGCCACACCCCGAGGAGAGAAACCCGCGACTCGACGGCGCGGTGGTGGCGCGGCGAAAGCTGCGCCGCGTGCAATCCGAGCTCGCGACCCGCTGCGGCGACACGGTGTTGTCGCTGCTGAGCGTCGACGGTGGCACGATCCTGCTACCGTCCGCGTCACCGGAGGACAAAGCCCTCGACGAGCTGGTGGAGTACCTCGGCGGCGCCGCGCAGGTGCCGGTTGTCGCTACGGTGATCGCCGCGACGCCGGTCGAGGTGCCCACGGCCGCCGATCGCGCGCACGAACTGCTCGATATGGTGCAGCGGCTGCGCTGGATGCGCGGGCTGTACCGCTTCGACGACCTGGCGCTGGAGTACCAGCTCACCCGCCCCGGACCCGGACTGGAAACGCTGCGGACCCTCCTCGATCCGCTCGACGAGCACCCCGAACTCCTCGAAACGCTGAAGCGTCATATCGGCACGAACCTGAACCGCCAGCGCACCGCACGGTCGTTGCACATCCACACCAACACCGTCGACTACCGGCTCAAACGCATCGGCCAGCTCACCGGGTTCGACCCCGCCCAAGCCTCCGGGGTGTGGTACCTGCGCGCGGCACTCGTCGCGCGCAGCTATCGGGATTCCGAGGCCGAGTCCCCGGTCATCGGTGCCCGCCCGGGAGCGACGGGCGTCTCGTCGTAGACGTATCCACGCACAACGGAACTCAGCGACCGACTTCGTAGTCGCTCGTGACCCGCACGGGCTCAGTGGCCCGCCCGGAGCAGCGCATGGACGGAATCCGGGGTCCATCCGCGATCGGCGCCCGGGCGGGTGGCGAGATAGCCGGCGGTCGTCCGGATGGACCAGCCGTGCGCGGCGCGCAGACCCGCCGCCAGATACCGCAAGTAGGCCGCGGCGGGCGGGTTGCCCGGAACATCCCGGTAGCGCCAGGGCGCGGTAAAACTCAGGACCGGGTGGCCGTCGTAGGTTCCCGCGCAGACCAGCGTTTCGTACCGGCCGGTGCCCAGGGTGATCGTGCCGCGGTCGATCACCCCGGTGAGGTCGAGTTCCGCGCCGGGAGCGCGGTACATCTCCTGGGCCACGATGTCGGAGAACTGAGCGGTGGTGAGCAGATGGGCGTGCACGGCGATCTCGCCCCGGCAGCCCGGGTCGTAGAAGGCGCGGCCACCGGTCCAGGTCAGCGATTCGGTTGCGAAATACAACAGGCCGGGCAGCAGGAGAGGCGCCGATCGGATCGGGTCGGAGCGGTTCCGGCATCCAGGCAGGGTGAGCGCACCGCCGTCGGGATGCCCGCCGCGCAGGTAGGTGCGCAGCCTGGTCAAGCTCATGTTCGAGCCGTAAGCGGCATACCAGACCAAATCCGTGCGCCGGTCGCGCCGACGCGTGCCCGGATTCGCTCGGTAGGCCGCCGAGTCGGCGGCGGCACCCATTCGCCACGCCGTCATGGCACCCATTCTCGGCTCTTCGCAACGCCGTGCCCACCTCGGACGCGGCGCATGGTCGTCGTAGCGTGGACCGCTCAGGCGTCGAGATCGGCGGCGACCAGGGCGACGACCTTGTCCAAGACAGCTTGGTCGTCGCTGTCGACCACGACCGCGGTGCCCTGGGTGGCGCCGAGCGTCATGATCATCAGCGCCGAGCCCGCGTCGACTGGATCGCCGCCGACCACCGACAGGGTGACGGCGACGCCCGCCGCCTGAACGGCTTCGGCGATGATGTTGGCGGGGCGGGCGTGCAGGCCGATGGACGAGCCGACTTCGACGGTTGTCTGTGGCATGGTGGAACTCCTCGGTGGGAACGGGTTATCCGGCGGTGACGATTGCGGGGGCGGGCGCGGCGGCGCGCGGACGGACAAGTTCTTTGGCGACGGTGACGCAGAGCGCGCCGACAAGCGTGCCGGCGGCCAGCGCGGCGAGGAACCAGAGGATATGGCCGACCGCGAAGAAGACGAAGATTCCGCCGTGTGGTGCGCTGAGCGTGGTTCCGGTCGTCATGATCAGCGCCCCGGTGACGGCGCCGCCGGCCATCATGGACGGGATGACCCGCAGCGGATCGGCTGCGGCGAAGGGAATGGCGCCCTCGGAGATGAACGACGCCCCGAGCAGCCAGGCTGCCTTGCCGTTTTCACGTTCGGCGGTCGTGAACAGGCGGGGCCTGATCGCGGTGGCCACCGCCATGGCCAGGGGCGGCACCATCCCCGCGGCCATGACCGCGGCCATGATGCGCAGTGAGGCGCTGTCGGTGACGCTGAGCCCGGCGACGGCGAACGAGTAGGCGGCCTTGTTCACCGGCCCACCGAGGTCGAAGCACATCATCAGGCCGAGGATGACCCCGAGCGCTATCGCGGACGTGCCGGACAGCCCGTTGAGCCAGTTGGTGAGCCCGCTGGTGACGGCGGCAAGCGGCTTGCCGAGCACGATGAACATGGCCGCGCCGACGACCAGCGATGCGAACAGCGGGATCACCACCACCGGCATCAGGCCCCGAGCCCACTGGGGGACGGTGAGTCTCGCGATCCACAGTGCCGCGAACCCGGCGATCACACCGCCTGTGAGGCCGCCGAGGAATCCGGCGCCGACGAAGACCGCGACGGCTCCCGCGGTGAAACCCGGTGCCAGGCCGGGGCGGTCGGCGATGGCGAAGGCGATGTAGCCGGCCAGCGCGGGCACCAGGAAGCCGAACGCGAGCGAGCCGAGCTGGAACATCACCGCGCCGAGGTAGGTGGCCAGTCCGCCGTCGGGCAGCGCGCTGAGCGAGTTGTCCAGCACGATGGACTTGGCGTTGTCGGCGATCTCGTAGCCGCCCAGCAGGAAGCCGAGCGCGATGAGCAGGCCACCCGCCGCGACGAACGGGATCATGTAGCTGACGCCGGTCAGCAGGATCTGGCGCAATCGCGTGCCCCAGCCGAGGGTTTCCGATGCCCGTGCGGGAGCGGGTTCGTCGCCGGGTGCGCGGCCGCTGACCGTGGTGGCACCGGGATCGTTCGCGGCACGCAGCGCGTCGGCGATCATCGCATCGGGTTCGTTGATCGCGCGCTTGACCCCGGACGTCACGACGGGCTTGCCCGCGAACCGGTCGCGTCCGCGCACGCCGACGTCGGTGGCGAAGATGACCGCGGACGCCGCCGCGATGGTCTCGCCGCCGAGCGGAGTGCTGCCGCTGGACCCCTGCGTTTCCACGTGCACCGTGACACCGGCGCGTTTGCCTGCGGCGACCAGGGAGTCGGCGGCCATGTAGGTGTGCGCGATTCCGGTCGGGCAGGCGGTGACCGCGACGATCGTGCGCTCGGCGACCCGTGCCTCCTCGCTGGGCGGCGTGGTTGTCGCGGACGGTGCGGTCGCGCTCGGTGCCGGGACCGCATTGCTCGCAGTTGCCGTGGTCGCGCCGGCCGAGTCGGCATGAGCCTCTTTCGCCGGACTCGGCGCGTCGAGCACGCCCTCGACGAGGGCCACGACGTCCCCGGGCGTCGTCGCGGCGCGCAGGTCGGTGACGAATTCGGGTTTCACCAGCGCACGCGCCAGGCTCGACAGCAGCTTCATGTGCTCGGCGCCGGTGCCTTCCGGCGCCGCGATCAGGAAGACGAGGTCGGCGGGACCGTCCGGGGCGCCGAAATCGACCGGCGGAGCGAGCCGGCCGAACGCGAGTGAGGCTTCGGTGACGGTCGCGGCGCGGCAGTGCGGTATCGCGATGCCGCCCGGAAGCCCTGTCGCGGACTGGGCTTCCCGGGCCAGCGCCGCCTCGCTCAGTGCCGTCGCGTCCTGGGCGCGGCCGGTTTCGGCCAGGCGTTCGGCGAGAGCGGCGATCACGGACTCCTTGGCTGCGCCCAGATCGGTGTCGAGGGTGATCAGATACTCGGTGATGATCGAGTCGGCCATCTCGGCCTCCTTCAGCGGTTGTGCAGAGCGTTGAGTGCCGTGACGGAGACGGCGTCGAGATCGATGTCGTGCGGCCCGGGCACGCCGGTGCCGGGGAGCGCGGCGGCGGCGCTGCCGTAGGCGACGGCGCAGCGTAACCGTTCCGCGGGCCCGGCGCCGTCGAGGTCGGCGAGCAGATAACCGGCCAAGGCCGAGTCCCCGGCGCCCACGGTGCTGCGCGGCGCCACGGGCGGCGCGGCCGCGTACCAGGCGCCGTCCGGGGTGACCAGGACCGCGCCCGCCTCGCCCAGCGTCGCGAGTACCGTGCCGACCCCGTACCCGACCAGGGTCGCCGCCGCGTGTGCCGCGGCCAGCGGATCTTCCAGGTCGGCGGGGTCGTCGCCGGTGAGCTGTCCCAGTTCCTCGGTGTTCGGTTTCAGCAGTCTCGGTGTGACCGAGCCGAATTCGGTGGCCAGCGCCTGAAGTGGGGCATCGGAGGCGTCAACCGCGACCGGGACTCCGCGCAGCCTGCGCAGCAACGCGACATACCAGTCGGCGGGCACTCCGGGCGGCAGCGAGCCCGACAACACCACCCAGGACGCTGCGTTGGCGAGACCGTCGAGCACCCCGGCGAGGGAATCCGCACACGCGGTGGGCAATGCGGGGCCGGGCTCGTTGATCTTCGTCGTGGTTCCGTCGGCTTCCGCGACCGTCAGATTGGTCCGCGCGATCCCGGGGGTCGAGACGGCCCGGTAGCGGATGCCCGCGGCGCCGAGTTCCCGGAGCAGCGGGTCCCCAGCGTTGCCCGGCAGCACGGCGATCGTGGCGCGACCTGCCGCGGCGACTACCCGCGAGACGTTGACGCCCTTGCCGCCGGGATGCGAGCTCACGGTGGCGGCTCGGTGCACGGCCCCCCGGTGCAGCGGTTCGGTCAGGGTGACGGTGCGATCGATGCTGGGATTGGCGGTCAGCGTGACGATCATGCGGTGACCACTTCGAGTCCGGTCGCGGTGAGCTCGGCGCGCACCGACGCCAGCAAGTCGGTGTCGGTGACCAGCGCGTCGATCTCGTCGATGGCGGCGAATCGCACGAGATCCTCGCGCCCCACCTTGGTGGAGTCGGCCACCACGACGACGCGGTGCGCGCTGGCGACCATGGCCCGCTTGACCGCGGCTTCCTCGAAGTCCGGTGTGGACAGCCCGTGCGCGGGAGTCAGCGCGTTCGTTCCGAGGAACGCGACGTCGACGCGCAGTTCACCGAGCACGCGCTGGGTCTCCGATCCCACGGCCGCCTGGGTGACTCCGCGGACGCGCCCGCCGAGCAGATGCAACCGCACCGCGGCATTTCCGCTGAGCCGGGCCGCGATCGGCACCGAATTGGTCACCGCGACCAGTTCGCGGTCCGTCGGCAGGAGGGCGGCGATCCGCGCCGTGGTGGTGCCCGCGTCGAACAGCACACTGCCGCCGGTCGGCGGCAGGAAATCCAGGGCCGCCTTGGCGATGCGATCCTTTTCCGCCGCGCGGCTGTGCTCGCGTTCGCCGGTGCCGAGTTCGATCGCGGTCAGCGCCGCGGCGGGTACCGCGCCGCCGTGCACGCGTCGGATCAGCCCCATCCGATCGAGCACCGCCAGGTCGCGGCGGACCGTTTCGGTCGTGACGCCGTACTGATCGGACAGCTCGGTGACCGACACGCGCCCCCGCTGCCCGACCAGCGTGGCGATGGCCTGCTGGCGTTCCTCGGCGTACATCCGATCCTCCCGGCTTGGTGTTGGTTTATGTTGTTTTATATCTGAATGTGTTGCTTTGTCAACGGGTTGGCGTAGTCTGGATCACATCGGCAACGGGATGGGCATGGCGCCCATTCGCTCGGCACAGGCGCGGAGGTAGACGACGGATGACGGGGTCGCTGCAGGTGAAAGCGGGAACTGTGGTGCTGAACGGTACACCGGCGGTGTCCGGTGTCGCGTTCGCGCCTGCGGTCCGGCCGGTTGCCCGGCTGCGCGTCGAGGAATCGACGGATCTGGTTTCCGAGTCCGATCGGGCATCCGAGCGGGCGGCGCTACTGACGGCCGCGACCACTGTCTCGGACCGCTTGCGGGAACGTGCGGCGCGCGCAGGCGGCGCCGCGGCGGAGGTGCTCGCCGCCAACGCCGCGATGGCCACCGACCGCGGCTGGCTCGCCGCCGCCGAGAAGCTGATCGCGGCGGGCACACCCGCTCGGGCGGCGGCGGTCGCGGCCACCGACCAGTTCGCCGCGATGTTCACGAAACTCGGCGGACTGATGGCCGAGCGGGTGACGGACTTGCGGGACATCTGTGCTCGAGTCGTCGCCGAACTGGCCGGTGCGCCCGAGCCCGGCATCCCGGTACCGGCGCAGCCCGCGATCCTGCTCGCCGACGACTTGGCGCCCGCGGACGCGGCCGGGCTCGACCCGGAACTCATCGTCGGCTTGGCGACGTCATTCGGCGGGCCGACCAGCCATACCGCGATCATCGCGCGCCAACTCGGCATTCCCTGCGTTGTCGCGGTGGCCGAGCTCGACGGAGTCACGGCGGGGACAGAGGTCCTACTGGATGGCGCAACCGGGCAAATCGTGGTCGATCCCGACCCCTTGGTCGCGGCCCGGGCGATCGAGGAGTTCCGCTCCCGGGTCGCCCGCGACGCGGCGTGGACAGGTCCGGGTGCCACGGCGGACGGTCACCGGGTGGAAGTGCTGGTCAACGTCCAAGACGGCGCCGGTGCGCTGGCGGCGCGTCGGACACCGGCCGAGGGCGTGGGTCTGTTTCGCACCGAATTGTGTTTCCTGGACCGGGAATCCGAGCCGAGCGTGGCCGAGCAGGAGCGCGTCTACCGCGAGGTGCTCGACGCGTACGCGGGGGCGAAGGTGGTGATCCGGACCCTGGACGCCGGATCGGACAAGCCGCTGCGGTTCGCCCACCACCCCGATGAGGCGAATCCCGCGCTCGGCGTCCGTGGTATCCGCGTCGCCGCGCGCGACGCGGGCATCCTCGATCGGCAACTGGACGCCATCGCGCGCGCCGCGGTCGGCCGCGAGCCCGTGCCGTGGGTGATGGCGCCGATGATTTCGACCTCGGCGGAAGCGGAATCCTTCGCCTCGAAGGTCCGCGCGCGGGGGCTCATTCCGGGCGCGATGATCGAAGTGCCCGCCGCCGCGCTGACGGCGGAAGCGATTCTCCGGCACGTCGATTTCCTGTCCGTCGGCACCAACGACCTCGCCCAGTACACGATGGCGGCCGACCGCATGTCGCCCGAACTGGCCGCGCTCACCGACCCATGGCAACCGGCAGTGCTGTCCCTCGTGGCCCGCACTGCGGCGGCGGGCCTGCGCCTCGGCAAGCCCGTCGGAGTGTGCGGTGAAGCCGCGGCCGATCCAGCCTTGGCTTGCGTCCTGGTCGGTCTCGGCATCGGCTCTTTGTCCGCTGCCGCCAGCGCCGTCGCCGCCGTGGGTGCGGGCCTGGCGGAGGTCAGCCGGGAAAGCTGCGAGCGCGCCGCCGCCGCGGTACTCGAAGCCGCCGATCCGACCGCAGCTCGCGCCGCCGTCCGATCCATCCTGGGCTGGACTCCCGCCACTTGACGGCGTCCTCCCACGGGTAGGCCGGCATTCGGGCGGACGTGGGCAGTGCTCGTCGCGACGCCATGTCCACCGGCGACCGCTGGGTGCGCGGTCTCGCAGTTATACCGATCCCGTGGCTTTCTCGTACGCCACGCCCGCGTCGCGGACTTTGGTCGCGAGAAAACGCATCCGCTCAGGAGTGAGGTAGCCACCTCGAAAGGCGGTCTGGTCCAGCTCGGCCGCCACTTGGTCGAGCGCCAGCCGAGCAAACCGTGTCTGATCAGCCATGCTCAGGTTCTACCAGTGTCTGCCGGCAAATGCCGCCACGCAGACGTCGTGACGCGTGGCGGCATATCAGCGTGTGGGTACGGCGGACGCCGTACGATCCCCTGTTCATTACTCGATCGTCCTATTCGACGGTGATCAACCAGTCTTCCGGGTTGTTCAGCACATCTATATAGTGACCTTTCTCGGCAATTTGGGTGACTGTGGAGTCGTACTCGTCCCACAGCAGATCGAGCTGGCCGCCTGCACCCGGTGACTTGATGCTCAAGAACTTCTGGCCGCTCACAATGGGGTCGCCGACCTCGACGTAGACGTCCGAAACGATGAAACCCGACGGAGGGCCCTCTGCGAGACTCATTTGAACCTCCAATTCGGTGTGGTGCACATCGGAGAACTCTGCACATAAGGCGCGACGTATCCGGCGCGCATGGCGATCCGGTGACGACGCGGCCGGACCTATTTGAAGGAACTCACGTTGTTCACCTGGTTACCGCTCGTGTAGCCGCTGACGTGGTAGTACCACGTGATCGAGTCCCAACCGTTCCACGTGACCATCGTCCCCGCGCCGGATTCCGAGAACAGAATGTATATTTCGTGCCCGGCCTCGTACTGGTCGCTGGTGGCTCCGGGGGCCAGCCCGAACACGCACTTCGGCACATCCCACTCCTGCCGGTAGACCGAGACATGTCCGCTCGTATCGTTGTAGAGCTTGTACCAGCCGGGCGAGCTTCGCTCGGCGGGTTTCGGGGGCGTCGACGACGCGGACACGGTCTTTTTGCGCATTGCTATTTTGGTCGTTTCAGTCATTCGACCCCTCCTTCAGTCCGTGCGATGCGCATGCGAAGAGTCGGCGACACGAACCCGCAGCTGACGCTCGCACCGCTTTTTCGAGAAGCCCCGTCCATTCGGGTCGCGGGAAGCGACCAGCGGTGGCTTACAAGACTTTCATAGCAGTACGCAATAGTGGCCTGGTTCGCCTTTTTCGGGTGAATTGCCAAAGTTTGGTCGCTGCCGCCGAGTACAAAGGCTCCAGTTCACTACCGGAGTCCGACTGGGCCGGGGTCGCCCGATTGCGCATGGAGTGCGGCGATCGGGACCGCCACGCCGCATAGGGAAGCCCGACCTCGGCGGAGAATAAATGCGACAGGCGACTGGGTGACATCGCGACCAGGCGGGCCGCCTCACCCAGGGTGGGTGGCCCAACCGGGCTGGCATCGGCCAGTTCCATCGCCGCGAGCACCACCGGATGTGCGGCCCGCCGAGGCAACGGAAGCGCCGGAGCCCGGGACGGGGGACCGGGTGGCGTGGGGACCGCCGCCGCGATCCAGCTGTCCACGCGATCGGCAGGTCGCCCGGCGAGCCGCGCGACGGCGGCGCGTCCAGCCGTACTGGCTGGGTCGAGGTACGCCAGGAATCCGGCGGTCCCTGGCGTCGCACGAACTTCATGGCGGACGCCCGGCGGGATGATCGCGAGGTCCGCACGGCCGACAGCTCCGCTTCCATCGGTCAGCGTGAGTTCGCCACGGGTGACCAGCAATACCTGTACCGCGCCGTGCGAATGTGCCGCGGCGTCACCGATATCGCCAGTGAAGGCCATCAGACCGGGAGTGAACACGACACCGCCGAGCCATCGGTGGATCGGAGCGGTCATCGCGGGTTACCGCCGGTCGGCGGACACAGGGCGGTGTTCGACACGGTCTTCGTCTGGTTCGCCTGGATGGTAGGGATCGGGGGCGACCGCGATCGTAGTACCGGACGGATATTCCGAACATCCGCTCATGGTGTGGGCTGTCGTGATCGTGCGTGGCTATGAGGGCGTGTGCCATCGCGGGAACAGCCGACATGCAGAAAAGCCCGTCAATTCGAGATGCTCCCGACGAAAGTCCAAACAGAAGTAGCGACTACACTGCTGGCACTTGGCCTGGCGCCTCTCAAACCAAACCGAATGAGAAACGACGATTCGGCCGAGAAACCTCCAGGTCAACAAGTGTGCTCCCCGCGCCCGCGGGGATGATCCGTCCTCGCCGCGATCGAGCAGGGCCGCACGGTCGTGCTCCCCGCGCCCGCGGGGATGATCCGGTCTGTGCGGCAAACGATCGGGAACGGTGCTGGTGCTCCCCGCGCCCGCGGGGATGATCCGCCCTCGGCACCGACCCTGATGCCCTTATGCCGGTGCTCCCCGCGCCCGCGGGGATGATCCGGTGAATCCGCCGGAGTAGTTGCGGGCCTGGACGTGCTCCCCGCGCCCGCGGGGATGATCCGTACTTCTTGTGGAACTCCCGCAGCCCCAAGCCGTGCTCCCCGCGCCCGCGGGGATGATCCGCCGTCATGTTCGCCGAACTCGTCGACGAATTCGTGCTCCCCGCGCCCGCGGGGATGATCCGCGCGCTCCTGGCCCGGGTAGTGGCGGTCTTGAGAGCACACTGCTGTCTCGGCTGGTAGGGCGTTCGGGACGAACTTCGGAGGAATCCTCGCATCGCGGAAGAAACTCTTCCGCAATGGCCGACAGAGTGGTTCCCATGACGAATACGACGCAGATCCGCCCCTTCCGAATCGACATTCCGCAGAGCGAGATCGATGACTTGCGGCAGCGACTGAGCCGGGCGCGGCTTCCGCACGCGGTGCCCGGCACCGAGGGGGATTGGGAGCGGGGGATCGCGCCGCGATACCTGCGGGAGCTGGCGCAGTACTGGCGCGACGAGTTCGACTGGCGGGCGCAGGAGGCGCGGCTGAACGCTTACGACCAGTTCACCACCGAGATCGACGGGCAGACCATCCACTTCTTCCATGTCCGCTCCCCTGAGCCGGAGGCGATTCCGCTGGTGATCACCCACGGCTACCCGGGGTCGGTGGTGGAGTTCCTGGAGTTGATCGGCCCGCTGACCGATCCGCGGTCGCACGGCGGTGATCCGGCGGACGCGTTTCATGTGGTGATCCCGTCGCTACCAGGGTTCGGGTTCTCCACGCCGCTGGCTTCGGCGGGCTGGGAGCTGGCGCGCACGACAGAGGCGTTCGCGGAGTTGATGAGCAGGCTCGGCTACGAGAAATTCGTGGCGCAGGGCGGCGATGTCGGCGCCGGAGTCACCGGACGGCTGGCCGCGATGTATCCGGAACGGGTCATCGCGACGCATGTCAACAGCGATCAGGGCACGCTGGGGCTGCTGGGCGAGCAGCTTCCGATGCCGGATGGACTCACCGCCGACGAACTGGCCGAGATCGACGCCGCGCGGGCGGGCTGGGCACAGCAGAAGGGGTACCTGGTGTTGCAGAACACCCAGCCGAACGCGATCGCCGCCGCGCTCACCGATTCGCCGATCGCGCAACTGGGCTGGATCGCGGAGAAGTTCCAGGTGTGGACCGATCCGGCACGTCCGGAGGGCGCGGCGGTCGATCGTGACCTGCTGCTGACCAACATCAGCGTCTACTGGTTCACCCGCAGTGGCGCCTCCGCGGCTCAATTCCTCTGGGAGACTGCGCATTCCGGGATGGCCTGGACCGCGCCCTCGGGTGTGCCGCAGGGCTGGGCGGTGTTCAATACGCATCCGCTGATGCGCCGGGTGATGAACCCGGAGGGCCACATCGAGCACTTCACCGAATACGCCGAGGGCGGCCACTTCGCCGCTGCCGAGCAACCGGAACTTTTCCTGGCGGATGTGCGCACGTTCTTCCGCCGCTATCGCGGATAACGGCCGGAACGTGGCGGCGGCGCGGCTAGTCAGTGTCGCCGCCGCGTACCGACCGCGGCGGAGCGTCCTACGTCCGAACGCGTAATGGCGAACCGTTCCGCGGTCGGATGTTCCCGCGGGCGGACGCGCCTACCGTTCTCGATATGACGTGGAACGAGATGAGTCAGAGCAAGTTCGTCCTGCTGACGACCTTCAAGAAGGACGGAACGCCGGTCGGCACGCCTGTCTGGGTGGCGCCGGACGGCGACCGGACCGTCATCTGGACGAATTCGAAGGCCTGGAAGGTCAAGCGGATCCGCCGCAATCCGGACGTGACGCTGCAGGTCTGCGACGGGCGCGGCCGGCCGAAGTCGGAGGAGGTCTTGGCGGGCAACGCCCGGATGCTCGACGCGGACGGCACACAGCGGGTTCGCGACGTGGTCGCGGACAAGTACGGAGTCATCGGCAAGCTCGCCATTCGCGGGCACAAGCTGCTGCGCGGCGCGGACGCGTCCGTCGGCATCGCGATCGATCCGAAGACGCTGACCTAGGCCGATTCGGCCAGGCCCGCCGAGCGCCAGATATCCGCCAGGTCGTCGAGCGGGAGCGCGAGCACCTGGCTGAGCGACACGACGGTGCCGAAGGCGGGGGAGGGGAGTCGGCCGGTTTCGATCTTGCGCAGTGTCTCCGGTGAAATGCCTGCCGCCCGGGCCACTTCGCCGAGATCACGGTCGGCGCGCGCGCTGCGCAGGGCGGCGCCGAGGCGGCGGCCCGCGTCGATCTGCGCGGGAGTCAGCGGAAGACGGACCATGCGCCCAGGCTACGGCCGGTATTTAAATACCGCAAGCGGGCTGGCTGGTATTTAAATACCGATGCGGCTAAGGTGGTATTAAAATACCGGCGTAGTGGAGGAATGATGGTCGAGTTGAAGAGCCCCGCGGAGATCGCGCGGATGCGAGTGGCGGGGCGCTTCGTCGCCGATGTGCTGGGCGAACTGCGCGAACGCGCGCGGGTCGGGGTGAATCTGCTCGGGCTGGAGGCCTGTGTCCGGGAGCGCATTCGCGAGCGCGGAGCGCAGTCCTGTTATTGGGACTACGCGCCGTCGTTCGGGCGCGGGCCGTTCCGCAACACCGTGTGCCTGTCGGTGAACGATGCCGTCCTGCACGGGCTTCCGTTCGACTACGTCCTGCGTGACGGTGACGTGCTGAGCATGGACCTCGCCGTCGGGATCGACGGCTGGGTCGCCGATTCGGCGACTACCGTCGTGGTCGGCACCGCCGCGCCCGAGGACGTGCGGTTGGTTCGCGCCACCGAGGAGGCGCTCGCGGCAGCGATCGCGGTCGCCGTGCCGGGCAACCACATCGGAGACATCTCGGCCGCTGTCGCCACCGTGGCGCGGGACTACGGCTACCCGGTGAACACCGAGTTCGGTGGCCACGGCCTCGGCCGCACCATGCACGAGGACCCGCATGTGCCCAACACGGGCCGCCCGGGACGTGGCTACCGGTTGCGCCCTGGACTCACCATCGCGATCGAACCCTGGTTCGCGCGCACGACCGACCGCATCGTCACCGATCCCGACGGCTGGACCATTCGCTCGGCGGACGGTTCGCGCACCGCGCACTCCGAACACACTGTCGCGATCACGCCCGATGGTCCTGAGGTGCTGACAGCTGCGGCGTGACAGCGTGGTCATCGGCACCGCGCGGTACGTCGAACATGATGTCGCCGGCTACGTTCCGGACAGCCAGGCGGCGAGGTCGTCGGATGCGCGTAGCTCGTCGGCGACGGCGGCGCGTTCCGCGTCGGACAACTCCATCGCGCGTAGCTCGGCACGGAACTGTGCGGTGCGGTCGGGCTCGCCGGTGGCGACGGCCAGTTCGGTGAGCGCCGCCAGCGCCCGGGCCACATCCAGCCGCGGTGCCTCGAGCCGGAACCGGCCGAGACCGACCTCGAGCACGCGGAAAGCCGCTTTGTCGTCGTTCTTGAAATCGCGCAGGATCCGGGCGTTGTCCAGCACCTTGGCCAAGCCGTTCAACGCCTTCGACCCGCCGTACTCGAGCTTCATGGGTTCGTCGCGCTGGATATAGATCACCTGGTTGCCCGCCGGGTCCACCACCGTGAATCGGCTCTGCCCCGGCCGGAATCGGGTGATCCGCGGGAGACCTTTCGCGGGAACCTTGCCGTATCGGGCGCGCAGTGCCGTGGTGAACGCTTGGTGCCTGCTCGCGACGTCGTCGACCATCACCAGGCATCCGGAGCGTTCGGCGGGTATGTCGCCGTTGGGTGCGGTCACGAAATGCAGGGCGCAGCCATCGTTTTCTACGGCGCCGTAGACGTAGGGGTGGGTCTGCTCGTGGGTCACCGTATAGCCGAGCGTTGTGTAGAAATCCAGCGTGCCCGCCAGGTCGCCGGTCCAGAGCTGCGGTACCGCCGTGTCGGACATGAAGCCTCCCGAATACCGTGGTAGTCAATTTTGACTAGCTGACCGTATGGCCGTGCCCGGTGGGAAGTCAAACTTGACTACTATGGCGAGTTCCGACCGGAAGGAGTTCGCCATGTCGGCCGTACGCCTGTTGGTGCTGGGCGTGATGCGCCTGCGTCAGCCCACCCACGGCTATGCCGTGCGGCGGGAATTGCTGTCCTGGCGCGCCGAGACCTGGACGAACGTAAAGCCCGGGTCGATCTATCACGCGCTCAAACAGCTCACGCAGGAGGGCAAGCTGAGCGCGTTCGGCACCGAGAACAGCGAGCAGGGTCCCGGTCGCACGCTGTTCGGGATGACCGAGGCGGGCGAGGCCGAGTTCCGCAGGCTCATGGACGAGGCGCTGGTCAGCGTCGACATGGAGGAACTGGGCGCGGCCATCGCCTTCATGGACGCACTGCCAAGGGCACACGTGATCGAGAAACTGCGCGAACAGCGCCGCCGCAGTGAGGAAGTGCGCACCAGCCTGCTCGCCATGATCCCGAACTTCCCCGGGCGATACGAGGCGCCGCACGCGACGGATCTGCTCGAGATGTGGAGCGGCGTCTTCGAGAACCTGTCGGGGTGGACCGAGGGGGTGCTGGCGCGGCTCGAGGCGGGGGAGTACCGGATGTCGGACCAGGAGGAGACCCGATCCGGGTAGTAGCCGCGCATCCAGGACTCGGCAATGAGTTCGTTCGGTCGAACGTAGTATTCGCTGCATCTGATCCGGGCGGGCGCGACGGAGAAGCGGCCGCGGCGCTGCTCGACGCGCTCGACCACCTGATCGCCGATACGCTGGGCGTATGACGAATGCGCTGGGAGCCGTCGCTGCCGCCGACTACGTGCTGCTGACCACGTTCCGCAAGGACGGCACCCCGGTCGGCACCGCGGTGTGGGCGGTGTCCGAGAACGGCAAACTGTACGTCTGGACGGTGACCGACAGCTGGAAGGTCAAGCGGCTGCGCCGCAATCCCGCGGTCAGCCTGCAGCCCTGTAGTGCGACGGGCAAACCGCACGGCGAGGTGGTCGAAGGGACCGCCCGGATCCTCGACGCCGAAGGCACGGAACGGGTGCGCAAATTACTGCGGCGCAAGTACTGGCTCACCGGCCCGTTGATCATCCTCGGCAGCAACCTGCGCCGCGGCAAGTCCGGCACCATCGGCATCGAGATCACCCCTGCCGCCTGACCCGCCGCGGCGGACGACGCCACCGCGACAGTGTCAGGTCGCCTGGCTGACCGAGGACATGTGGAAGTCGGGGATGCGCAAGGGCGGCATGGCGGTCCGGGTGAACCAGTCCTTCCATTCGCGCGGCAGCGTGGTCTCGGTGGCGCCCGCTTCGGTCACCCGCCGGAGCAGATCCAGCGGGCTCTCGTTGAACCGGAAATTGTTCACCGCGGCGGTGACCTCGCCGTTCTCCACGAGGTACACCCCGTCCCGGGTGAGGCCGGTGAGCAGCAGCGTCGCCGGATCGACCTCGCGGATGTACCACAGCGTCGTCAGCAGCAGACCGCGCTCGGTGCGGGCGATCATCTCGTTGATGCTCGCGTCGGAACCACCGGTCAGCAGCAGGTTCTCGCCGGGAACCGTGGCGCTGGCGCCGAACTCGGCGGCCGTGGCGCGCGGGTAGATCAGCGCGGAGATCACCCCGTCGCGCAGCCAGTCGACGCGTTCGGCGGGCATGCCGTTGTCGAATACCGACATCGACTCCGATGACGCGGTCGTCGCAACGAACGGCCGGTATTCCAAGCCGGGCGCGTACGGGTCCGAGTAGAGGGTGAGCGGAAGGCCGGTCAGGCGCTCGCCGATCCGGGTCCCGCCCGCCCGCGCGAACGCCGTGTGACCCTCCTGCGCGCCGCGGCCTTCCATCGACCAGGCCAGGTAGATCATCAGGTCGGCAACGGTAGAGGGCGGCAGCAGGGTTTCGTAGCGGCCCGCGGGCAACTCGACCTTGCGCTTGGCCCAATCCAGGCGCCGGGAGAGCTCGGCGAGCAGGGCGGTCACGTCGACGTCGGTGAAGTCGGTGGTCCCCACCCCGGCCCACGCGCTGGCCAGATCCGCGTCCGCGCCGCGTTTGCCGTTGATCTCCACCGAACCCGTGGGTTGCACGAAGCGGCGGCGGACACCGGTCGAGGTGCCCAGCCAGGTGGTGTGCATCTGGTGGTGGGCGAAACCGTAGAGGCGATCGGCGCTGTCGAAACCGGCGGCCAAGTCGTGGGCGAGATCGGTGAACACGTCGATGCCGGTGCCGCTCGCCGGGGCGGACCAGCCGTCGTCGACGGCGTCCAGTTCGAGCAGTGGCATGGCGTCCTTGGCCGGCTCGGCGGTGCGCGCGGCCTCCTCGGCGGCCCGCACCACCGCGGCGATGTCATCGGGGTCCACGCTGGTCGAGGCGATCGTGCCGACCCGAGCGAGGGTGGGTCCCTCGCGGAATACCGAGATCACCGCCCAGTTGCGCGATACCGACGAACCATTGGTGGTCATCGAGTTCCCGGCCCAGCGCAGCGAGGCCTCGTGCTCGTCACGGACGATCACCATCGTTTCGTCGGCGGTCGACAGCGCGAGCGCCCGCTCCACGGTCGCGCTCGCGGGAAACAGATCGTCGGTCACTGGCCGGCCTCCGTCCAGGTGTTGAGAACGTTGATGCCGCGCACCAGGATCGACGGGCAGCCGTGGCTGACCGCCGCGACCTGACCGGGCTGCGCTTTGCCGCAGTTGAACGCACCGCCCAGCTGCCAGGTGGACGGCCCGCCGACCGCCTCCATCGCACCCCAGAAGTCGGTGGTGGTGGCCTGGTAGGCGACATCGCGCAGCTGGCCGTCCAGCTTGCCGCCGCGGATGCGGAAGAACCGCTGACCGGTGAACTGGAAGTTGTAGCGCTGCATGTCGATCGACCACGATTTGTCGCCGACGATGTAGATGCCGTCGTCCACCCGGGAGATCAGTTCCTCGGTGCTGGTGTCGCGGTCGGGGTCGGGTTGCAGCGAGACGTTGGCCATCCGCTGGATCGGGACGTGATGGGCCGAATCCGCGTACGAGCAGCCGTTGGATCGCTCCAGGCCCAGCCGCGGGGCGAACACCCGGTCCAGTTGATACCCGGCCAGGATGCCGTCGCGCACCAGATCCCACCGCTGCCCGGCGACACCTTCGTCGTCGTAGCCGACACTGGCCAAGCCGTGCGCTTCGGTGCGGTCGCCGGTCACCTGCATGATCGGGGTGCCGTAGCGCAGCGTGCCCAATTTGTCCGGCGTGGCGAACGAGGTGCCCGCGTAGGCGGATTCGTAGCCGATGGCGCGGTCGTACTCGGTGGCGTGGCCGATGGATTCGTGGATGGTCAGCCACAGGTTGGTCGGATCGATGACGAGGTCGGTCGGCCCGGCCTGCACGCTGGGCGCCTTCACCTTCTCGGCGAGCCACTCCGGGATCCGCGCGAGTTCGCCGTCCCAGTCCCAGATCCCGTCGGCGCCGGTGACGTACTCCCACCCGCGGCCCGCCGGTGCGGCCAGCGTGCGCATCGTCTCGAACACCCCCGCCGCGGAGTCCACCGTGATGGCTTCCAGACTCGGATGCAGCCGGACCCGCTGCTGGGTGATCGACGACCCCGCGGTGTCGGCGTAGAAAGTCTGCTCCTTGACCTGGAGCAGGCCGGCGGTGACGTGATCGACGCCGTCGGCGTGCGACAGCCGCTCCGAATAGTCCTGCAGCAGCGCTACCTTCTCGCCGGTCGGCACGGTGAACGGGTCGATGCCGTAGTCCGAGACCCAGCGCACGCCGGCATAGCGTGGCTCGGCGGCGAGTTCGACGCGCTCCCGATTGAGCGCGCGCAGCGTGGTGGCGACGGTGACCGCGGTGCGGGCCACTTCGGCGGCGATGTCGGGCGTGAGCGCGGCGTGCGACGCGAAACCCCAAGTGCCGTCCACGATCACGCGGACGGCGAAGCCCAGCTCGGTGCTGTCGGTGACCGCCTCCACGCGTCCGTCGCGCAATCGGATCGACTGGGTGACCAACCGGTGCACCCTCAGGTCGGCGTGCTCGGCGCCGGCCGCCGTCGCCGCGGTGAGCGCGGCGTCGGCGAGCGCGGCCAGTGGCAGACCGAGGAACTCGGCGTCCACGTCTTTGGAAGTCGCGATGCTCACCCGACCAACATAATGGGCCAACCGGACGACGTCCGCCCGCAGCCCGCGCGGGGCCGGACGCAGCAGGACGTCGCCCGCGGCGGGCCGCGCGAAGCTGAAGCAGCCACATCAATGGCGCTCGAATGGCGCAGGCGGGCGAAGTCCGTCCGCCGCGCCGGGGCGACCGTATGCGGGGCAGTTGCCCGGCCGGCTCCGCGGCGTACGCGGGATCGATCGCCGATTGCACCCTGCGCGAACGTGCATCGAGTGCCGAATTGCGTGGAATGCACGGTGGTGCAGAGTGAACGGCACGCGCGAGACCCACGCTTACCGCGTGTTGCCCGCCGGATGCCGTACTGTGCCCGCGTGCCGCCATCCGCTCTCCGTGACCGCAAGCGCGAACGTACCCGCCGAGCCATTCTCGAAGCCGCCGCCGAGCTGTTCGAGACCAGAGGCTACGAGGATACGACGGTGGCCGATATCGCCGCCGCGGCGGACGTCGGCACGCGCACGTTCTTCAACTACTTCGCCAGCAAAGAAGAGCTGCTCTTCCCGGAATCCGACGAGCGGGTGCGCGCCGCGGTGGCCGCGATCGCCAGCAGGCGCCCCGGCGAACGTCCGGTGGAGGTCTTGCTGCGCTCGTTGCGTGCCGCGGGCGACAACCCCGGCGAACACCTCATCGACGACCTTTCCGCCCGGATCGCGGCGCTGCGTGCCACGGTGTCGCGGACCGTGCCCGCGGTGAGCGGCCGCGCCGCACACGCCCAGCTCGTCGCGCAGCGCGAGATAGCCAGGCAGCTGCACGGCGCGTTCCCCGCCGAACTCGACGAGGTGGGCGCCGCCGCGCTGGTCGGCGCGGTCGTCGGTGCGGTGTCGGGTGCGTTGACCGTCTTGTTCCAGCATCCGGTGGCCGGGGTCGACGACGGTGAGCGCCTGCACGCCCGAATTCACGAGACGACTTCACGCGTCCTGCAACCCTGGCTGGCCACCCATCGCGTCGAACCGGTGGGCTGATCAGCCGAACTGCTGCCAGCCCAACCGGATCACCATCGCGATCACCACCACCAGCAGCACGACGCGCACGAATTCGGCGCCCTTCCGCACCGCCGTGCGCGAGCCGAGCACCGCGCCCAGCACGTTCGCAACGGCCATCGCGGCACCGAGGGCCCAGAGGATGTGGCCGGTCGCCCCGAAGAAGATCAGCGCGCCGAGGTTCGAGCCGCAGTTGAGCACTTTGGCCATGGCCGCCGCCCGCACGAATTCGGTGCCGAGCAGGGTGGCGAAGGTGATGATCAGGAACGTTCCTGTGCCGGGTCCGAGCAGTCCGTCGTAGAACCCGATCAACCCCGCGGCCAGCGCCACGGTGAGGACGACCTTGCGCCGCGTGGGCGGGTGAGTGGCCAACGTGACGCCGATCGACGGACGCATTGTGACGAACAACGCGACACCGACCAGCACCACCATCACGATCGGGATGAAAAGCTCGCGGTCGATCAGGGAGACCGCGGCGGCGCCGGCCGCGGCCGCCACCGCGGCGATCACGGCGGCGGGCACCAGCACCCGCCAGCGCATCGGCACCTTGCGTGCGAAGGTCGCCGCCGCGGCGCTCGTCCCGGCCAGTGCGGCGAGCTTGTTGGTGCCGAGCGCGGTCTGCGGCGCGATGCCGGGCGCCACCACGAACAGTGTGGGCAGAATGATCAGCCCGCCGCCGCCCACCACCGCGTCTACCCATCCCGCAGCCGTCGCCGCTGTCAACAGAACCGCCCAGTCACCGATCTCCACTAGGTAAGACAACCAGATCATCGGTTCATCCGCTGATCGGCGTCGGCGCCTCCGGCCAGTTCGGTGCCGTCCGCCATAGCGATCGTCGATCGCGGTGCGGAGGTAGCCGCCGAGGAAGCGGAGGTCCATCGCGGCGATCACCACACCGCCATCGGCGTCGGCGGGGTGGCCGAGGCGGAGCGGATGGTGCCGCACGCAGGTGTGGGCGCGGAGACAATTCGCGAGCTCACGCCTATGCTGCATCGAGTAGCGCGATCTGACCGGGTGATCTTCGGTCGTGGCCTTCCGCGGGAGGTGCAGCGAGATGCATGCCGGTGCGCGCTCGAAGGGGCGGCCGTGCCCGGAATCATGCGGGCATTCGGCCCTGCCTCCGTGGGGTTGCGTGGCCGCGTGCCGGGCGCACCTAGGCTGAACCCCGTGCGTCGATTCAGTCTGTGGCTTCGGGGCCAGCCCATCGTCGCCGATTCGGCGCTGGCGGCGATGCTGCTGCTGCTCGAGATCGTCAGCGTGGGCAACGCGCACAACAAGCTCGCATATCTGGCCGTTGGCGTGCTGCTTCCGCTTCCGGTGGTGCTGCGCCGGGTATACCCGCGGGCGATGGCGGTCGCCACGCTGGCGCTGTCGATGACCGCGTCGCTGGTGGGCTTCCTGACCGAGGAGGACGCCGACCACATCGCCCTGCTGTCGCAGGGCATCATCCTCTATACGCTGGTCGCCTACGTCGGGCGGCGCGAGGGACTGTGGTTCGGGCTCGGCTTGGGCGTTGACGTGGTGCTCTCGATCGTGGCGATCGACCGGCCGGCCGGGCCCGACATCGTCTTCACCGCCATGTTCTACGCGCTGTCCTGGACGCTCGCGGAGTTCATCGGCGCGCGGCACGCCTACGACGCCGAGGTCGCGGCGCGTCTGGCGGTCGCCGACGACGACAAAGAGCGCCGCGCGCACGACGCCGTCTCGGCCGAACGCACCCGCATCGCCCGGGAACTGCACGACGTGGTGGCGCACGCGGTGAGCGTGATCATCGTGCAGGCCGACGGCGCGAAATACGCGCTGCGCCGCGACCCGGACGCGGCCGAGCAGGCGCTCACCACCATCGCGAGCACCGGCCGCGAAGCGCTGCGCGAACTGCGCAGAACCGTGGCGCTGCTGCGTACCGAGCACGCGCCCGACCAGCTGCCCCAGCACGGCACCGCAGGCCTGGCCAAGGTCGTGGAAATGATGCGCGGCACCGGCCTGGCCGTGGAGCTCGAGCTGACCGGCGAACTGGACGACATCGCGCCCGAGGTCAGTCTCGGCGTGCATCGCATCGTGCAGGAATCGCTGACCAACACGCTGCGGCACGCGGGCCCGCACCCGAAAGCGTGGGTGCGGGTGCGCCGCACCGATTCCGACGTGTTGATCGATGTCACCGACAGCGGCGGCGTGCCGCTGCACGAACCGGCCACCCGCATCGAGGGCAGCGGGCTCGGGTTGGTCGGGATGCGTGAGCGGGTCGCCGTGCTGGGCGGCAGCCTGGACGCCGGCGCCGACGCGGACGGAGCCTGGCGGGTGCGCGCGAGCATCCCGCTGCGGCCAGGCCCAGCGGACTGAGCCGAGCTCCGTGCCGGTCGCGCTGCGTGAATCGCTGCGCCGCAAAGGGATTCGGTCACGGATCCGAAGTCGGGGAGCGGGGCGCCGGGATCGTCGCGCCGCGGGACGCCCGAGACGCGAATGTGCCCACGTTACATTGGGGGCGTGCCGATCACCGTTCTCGTAGTCGATGACCAGGAACTCATGCGTATGGGATTGAAGATGGTGCTCGGCGCGCACCCCGACATCGAAGTGATCGGCGAGGCGGCCAACGGCGCCGCCGCGATCGCCAGGGCGGCGGAGCTGCGACCCGACGTCGTGCTGATGGATGTGCGGATGCCCGTCGTCGACGGCGTCGCCGCCACCACCCGCATCGTGGAGGCCGGGCACGGCAGCCGGGTGCTCGTCATGACGACCTTCGACCTCGACGAGCACGCGCTCGGCGCGCTCCGCGCGGGAGCGAGCGGATTCCTCTTGAAGGACACCCCGCCGGAAGACCTCGTCTCGGCCATCCGCAGCGTCGCCGCGGGTGATGCGGTGGTCTCACCGAAGGTGACCAAGCGCCTGTTGGACCGTCTCATCGCGGAGGATCCGGCACGCACCCGCGACCCGGGCGTGCTCGACGTGCTCACCGCCCGCGAACGCGAAGTGCTCGAGCAGATCGCGGCGGGCCGCTCCAACGCCGAGATCGCCGAGCAGTTGTACCTCTCCGAGGCCACGGTCAAGACGCACGTCGGCAGGGTGCTCACCAAACTCGGTCTGCGCGACCGGGTTCAGGCGGTCGTCTTGGCCTACGAGACAGGCCTGGTTCGCCCCGGCGGCTGACCAGGGCCGATCTCAGTGTCTTATCAGGCGGCCCGGGAGAAAAACGCGCGCGCCGGACGTTGACCGGGTAGATCGTCCGAAAGGATCGCCATGGCCGGGTTGTTGTTCGTGCTGTACGTCGTCGTCGAAATCGCCGCGCTGGTCGCGGTCGGCCAGCTGATCGGCGTCATGCCGACGATTCTGGTGCTGATCGCCGGATCGGCCGCGGGCATGCTGCTGGTCGGCTCGCAGGGGCGCCGGGTTTTCGAGCAGTTCCGGCGGGCCGGGCGCGGAGAGATCGCGCCGGGCACCGCCGTGGCCGACGGCGCGCTGGTCGCGGCGGGTGGTGTGCTGATGTTCGTGCCCGGTCTGGTCACTTCGCTGCTCGGTCTGCTTCTGCTGCTGCCCCCGACGCGGTTTCTGGTGCGTCCACTGGTCACGGCGTTCGGGGCGCGACGGTTCGGCAGGATCGCCGCCGCGGTGCCCTATCGCGGTGTCGTCATCGACGGCGACGAGGTGATCGACGGCGACGTGGTGCGGCAGTGGTACGACGACGGACAGGGCGACGCTCGCCGCGCGATCAGCCCGTCCTGAGCGGGAAATCGCCGACGCCCGGTTCCGTGTGGCGCGTCGAAGGGCTATCGTGGCGCGATGGCCACCGAGCAACTCACCGTGACGGTGAGCGAGGAGCTGGCCGCCGCGGTGCGACGTGCGGCGGCCGCTGCGGGACAGTCGATTTCCGGATTCACGGCCGCGGCGCTGCGGCTGGAGCTGATCGCCGTGGAGGCGGGCTGCCGGTCCACGGCGGCGGGCGCAACCGGCGGAGCGCCGCCGGAGTACGCGGAGGTGATGACGGTGCTGGCGCAGCAGGAGGACCTGGCGCGCCGCCCTGCACTGAACGGCTGACCGAAACCGCCGGTTCGGGCATACGGCAGACTGGTGCCCCGTGAGTACCCAGTTGCTGATCGGCGGTCGTTTCTACAGCGCTAGTTCACCGGACGCCACGGCCATGGCGGTGACCGACGGGACCGTGGTCTGGCTCGGTGCCGAGCAGCCAGGACGCGCGCTGCACCCGGACGCCGAGATCGTCGACCTCGACGGCGCCTTCGTGGCGCCCGCGTTCGTCGATCCGCATGTGCACGTCACGGCACTCGGGCTGAAGCTCACCGGTCTCGACCTGTCGGGCGCGGAGTCGCTCGGACACTGCTTGCGGCTGCTGCGCGCGTTTGCCGAGACACACCCCGACGGCGTCGCCCTGGGCGACGGCTGGGACGAGACCACCTGGCCGGAGGGCCGTCCGCCCAGCGTCGAGGAGATCGACGCGGCGGCGGGCGCCGGTCGTCATGTGTACCTCTCCCGCGTGGACGCGCACTCCGCCGTGGCGTCCTCGGCGCTGCTGGACACGCTGCCCGAGCTGACCTCGGCCGACGGGTTCACCCGCGGCGAGCCGGTGCGCGCCGCGGCCCACCATCTGGTGCGCACCGCCGCGCTCGCGAGTCTGTCTCGGGCGCAACGGGATCGGGCGCGCGCCGCGGCACTGGACCACGCCGCCGCGCGCGGGATCGTCGCGGTGCACGAATGCGCCGGCCCGGAGATCGCTGGGCGCGACGACCTTCGCGAACTGCTCGAATTCGACCACGGCGTGCAGGTCCGGGCGTACTGGGGCGAGGCGGTGCGCAGCGCCGAACAGGCCCGCGCCCTGGTCGAGGAACTCGGCGTGCACGCCTTGGGTGGCGACCTGTTCGTCGACGGCTCCTTCGGGTCGCGCACCGCCTGGCTGCGCGCGCCCTACTCCGACGAGCCCGGTTGCGGCCGAAGCTATCTCGATGCGGAGGCGATCGCCGAGCACGTCCGTGCCTGCACGGTGGCGGGTATCCAGGCCGGATTCCACGTGATCGGCGACGCGGCGATGGACGCGCTCGTCGCCGGTATCGAGCGGGTCGTCGAGGAACTCGGCGGGCCCGCCGTCGCCACGCTCGGGCACCGCGTCGAGCATGCCGAACTGATCGACGCCGAGCACATCGCGAAACTCGCGCGCTGGGGCGTAATCGCTAGTGTGCAGCCGGGATTCGACGCCGCCTGGGGTGGACCGGACGGCATGTACGCCGCGCGGCTCGGCGCCGACCGCGCGGCGGCCCTGAACCCGTTCGCCGCCATGGCCGCCGCCGGTGTCGCCGTCGCGATCGGCTCCGACGCCCCGGTCACCGCCCTCGATCCGTGGGCGGCGGTGCGGGCCGCGGCCAACCATCGCACCCCGGGGCACGGCTTGTCGCCGCGCGCGGCCTTCGCCGCGGCGACGCGCGGCGCCTGGCGCGCCGGCGGGGTCCGCGACGGTGTGGCGGGCACGCTGGTACCGGGTGCTCCCGCGTCCTACGCGATCTGGGATGCCGACGAGCTCGTCGTCGCCGCTGCCGCCGACTCGGTCCAGCGCTGGTCCACCGATCCGCGGTCGCGTGTCCCGGGATTGCCTGCGCTGGAACCTGATTCACCGCTGCCGACGTGCCTGCGCACTGTGCACCGGGGAGCGACGATCTATGCGGCATGAGCGAGTCGGCGGCGAGCCGACGCCGGAACTCGCCGGTCGCCGGCTGGGCATTCCGGTGCGCGATGACGAGCGATGTTCGCGCGGATCCCGGGACCGTTCGACCGCTTGCTCGCGCGGGCGTGCGCGCAGGGCTCGAGCCGCTTCGGCGCAGCGGCTCGGGTCCTCGCATCCGCGTCCCGATCTCTGGAGGCAGTGGAAAATTGCCGGTGGCCGCGATCTCGCACGCCCAGGCGCTCGAACCACAGCACAACGGCAAGGATCGTCCGAGCTTCGGACGCCGGTCGAGCCTGCTGAGAGGCAGGCGGTAGCCGGACGGCAGATGGCGGCGACGCAGTGGATGTCGGCCGTGAAACGGCAGGCGTCCCGTACTGGGTGTCGTTCGGTGTGTGGCGGGCGTCGGTCGAGCGCTCTCCTATGTGGCATACGTCCGCCGAGTGGCATACGTCAGCCGAGTGGCATACGTCCGCCGAGTGGCGAATGGCGGAGAGTAGCCGGGTGATGGTGCGCGAGCGGGTAGCGGAATGGATGCGGTCGCTGTCGGCCGCGGTGCGCAGGCGTCCGGTGCCTGCGCGCTCGGGGGCGGCGATCCTCGCCGGACTGCTGCTGTTCGGCAGCTTTCCGCCCCGGCCGTGGTGGTTCCTCGCACCGGTGGGCATCGCTGTGCTCACGCTGGTCGTTCGCAGCGCTGGGCGCCTGCGCACGGGCTTCGGTTACGGATTCCTGGCCGGGCTTGCGTTCTTCGTTCCGTTGCTGCCGTGGACCGGCATCTACGTCGGGCCGGTGCCGTGGCTTGCGCTGTCCACCGCCTGCGCGGTCCACGTGGGCATCTTCGGTCTGCTCGCCCGGCTCGTCGGCACGCTTCCCGGCTGGCCCCTGTGGGTGGCGCTGGCCTGGACGACCGCCGAGTGGGGCCGCTCCAGCTTCCCCTTCGGCGGGTTTCCCTGGGGCCGTTTGGCGTTCGGCCAAGCCGACGGCTGGTTCCTGTCGCTGGCGGCGGTCGGCGGCGCACCGCTGGTCGGGTTCGCGGTGGCCCTCACCGGAACCGGCGCCGCGGCACTGGTGTCCCTGCTGTGGTCGCGTCGCGCACCAGGAAAGGCCGACGTATCGGCCTCCGACGCCGAGCCCGGAACGTCCGCGATCGCTGCCAGGGCGGCCCGGCTCGGGTATGCCGCGGCGGTGTTCACCGTGGCTGTCATGCCCGTCGCCGGACTGCTGCTGCGCTCCGCCTTGCCCGGCCCGGACTCGGGCGACCGAACGGTCACGGTCGCCGCGATCCAAGGAAGCGTGCCGCGGCTGGGACTGGATTTCAACGAACAACGGCGCGCCGTCCTGGACAACCATGTGCGGCGCACCGAGGAATTGGCCGTGGACGTCGCGGCGGGCCGCGCACCGCGACCGGACGTGGTGATCTGGCCGGAGAACTCCTCGGACATCGATCCGCTGCGCAACGGCGACGCCGCCGCCTTGATCACCGCGGCCTCCGAGCGAATCGGCGCACCGATCCTGGTCGGCGCGGTGCTGGTCAATTCGGATCGGACGACCACCAACTCGGTGATGGTGTGGAACGGCGCGGCGGGCCCGGGGGAGCGGCACGACAAGAAGATCATCCAGCCCTTCGGCGAGTACCTTCCGATGCGCGGCTTCTTCCGGCTGTTCTCCGAATACGCCGATCGGGCAGGCTATTTCGTCCCCGGCCACGGCGACGGCGTGGTACAGGCCGCGGGTATCGACATCGGCGTCGCCACCTGCTATGAGGTGGCCTTCGACAGGTCGTTCGAAGACGCGATGCGCGCGGGCGCCGAGTTGCTCACCGTGCCCACCAACAACGCTACCTTCGGTGACAGCGAGATGACGTATCAGCAGCTGGCCATGTCGCGTATCCGTGCCGTCGAGCACGGCAGGGCGCTGGTCGTCGCGGCCACCTCGGGTGTCAGCGCGATCATCGCCGCCGATGGCAGCGTGCGGCAGGAAACGGCGCTGTTCGTGCCCGCCGCCTTGGTCGCGGAGCTGCCGCTGCGCGACGACAACACGCTTGCCACGCGAATTGGCCCGGCACCGGAGCGAGTTTTCGCTATTCTGACCGCTGCCGCCGTACTGGCCGCGATCATCCGGCGGCGATCCACGCGCGATGACAACTCGACCGACCACTCTGGCGTGACCACACGAACGGTAGTCCAACCGAACCGGAAATAACCGAACACTCGGTATGTTCTTGCCCCCAACTTGTCCCGGAAGTAATGGGACTGTGTTGCGTTGCGCGGCGTTAGCTCGATAACTCCACTGAGCGTCGGAGTAGCATTGGACGGTCTGGTGCGGTGCTGTTTCCTTTTGGCTCGACCTCGTCGAGTCGCAATGTTTGCGGAAATGTAACCAACCAAAATGGCCTTCTGCCAAGGGCGTTGGATGTGAAACAAATCCAAAACGCTGGCAATCCGGCTGATGTGATGCTCCGAATCATAGGGCGTGGATCACGTCCCGGCTTGCGCGCGTGCGCTTGCTGTGATGGTGCTCGGGGAGTTGCGTCAACAGCGGCAGAACGGAGTGATTGATGAGTTCATTGGCCACGGATCGCGTCGACCAATGTTCATCCGGCGAGTTTTCGGCACAACCGTTTGCTCTGTCACCCGCACAGACGGCCCTCTGGTACGCGCAGCGCATCCGTCCCGACGTACCGCTGACGATTTCGCAGTACGTCGAGATCCACGGTGATCTGGATGAGGGGCGGCTGCTGTACGCGATCGAGCGCTTCGGCGCCGAGACCCAGGTCGGCCAGGTCCGCTTGGTGGAGATCGACGGCAGTCCGTACCAGCTCGTCGATCCGGTGCACCGGCCCGGCTGGGCCCGCATCGACCTGCGCTCCGAGCCCGATCCGCACGCGGCGGCGCTGCGCTGGATGCATGAGCACACGAACTCGCCGATCGACCTGGAGCGCGACCCGCTGACCTCCAACGCGGTGCTGCGAATCGGGGAGTCCGACTACATCTGGTATTCGTGCGCCCACCACATCGCCATCGACGGCTACGGCGCGATGAACGCGCTCACCCGCACGGCCGAGATCTACACGGCGTTGGAGAACCAGACCGAGCCGATTGCCTCCCGTGCGAACCCCCTGGCCGATATCTACGCCGACGAGGCTCGCTACCACGGTTCCAGCCGATTCCATAACGATCGCGAGTACTGGCTCGAGCAGCTGTCCGGGGCCGGTGAGCCGGTGACCCTGGGCGGCGCTCGGCTCACCACCACCGCGCATGACGCGGGCCGCAGGCTCGCCACCGCCGTGCTCGACGACGATCGCCACGCCGCGCTCGAAGCGGCGACCACCACGTCCGACACGACCGACGCCGCGATGTTCGTCGCGGCGCTGGCGGCCTATGTGCGATCGGTGACCGGCAACCGCGACGTGGTCTTGAGCCTGCCGGTCTCGGCGCGCACCACGGTGTCGTTGCGCCGCTCGGCGGGCGTGGTGTCCAACGTCGTGCCGATCCGGTTGCGGATGGACGACTCCACCACGGTCGCCGACCTGGTGAAAGCGGCCGAACTGCAGATCACCGGCGCCCTGCGCCATCAGCGCTACCGCCACGAGGACATCCGGCGCGACAGCGGCTACTCCCGCGACGCGCGCGGATTCTTCGGACCGATGGTCAACCTCATGCTGTTCCACAACGAGCTGCGGTTCGGCAACCTGGTCGGGTCGATCCACGTCCTGGCCACCGGTCCGGTCGAGGATCTGTCGGTCAACGTCTACAACGGAGCAGGGGACCGCCTCCGCATCGACTTCGAAGCCAATCCCCGGCTCTACAGTGACGCCGAGGTCAGCGTGCATCACGCGCGCTACCTGGTCTTCCTCGGCCGGTTCCTGGAGGCCGATCCGCAGACACCCGCCGAATCGCTCGTCGCGATCACCGACGGCGAGCGGGAACAGGTCCTGCGTGCGTGGAACGCCACCGAGACGCCCCGGCAGGACGGCACCCTCGCGAGCCTGTTCGCCGAGCGCGCCGCGGCCGACCCGGACGCGCTCGCGCTCGAATTCGGCGCCGAGGCGCTGACCTACGCCGAACTGGACGCGCGCGCCAACCGCCTGGCCCGGCTGCTCATCGCCCGGGGCGCCGGCCCGGATACCACGGTCGCGTTGTGCTTGCGTCGCAGCATCGATCTGGTCATCGGCATGTACGCGATCGTCCAGGCGGGCGCGGCGTACCTGCCGCTGGACCCGGAGCATCCGGCCGAGCGGATCGGGCAGATCCTGCGTCACGCCGAACCGCTGTGCGTGCTCACCGCGGCACGCGACGAGCTCGACCTGCCGAAGGTCGCGCCCAGGCTGGACATCGACACCGCCCGGGTAGCCGGTTTCGACGACGCGCCGATCACCGACGCCGACCGCCGCGGCGAACTGCGCCCCGATCACCTCGCGTACGTGATCTTCACCTCCGGCTCGACCGGAAAGCCCAAGGGCGTCGGCGTCACTCACGCCGCGATCGTCAACCGCCTGCGCTGGATGCAGCACGAATACCCGCTCGACCGCACCGACGCGGTGCTGCAGAAGACACCCGCGACCTTCGATGTCTCGGTGTGGGAGTTCTTCTGGCCCTTGCAGATCGGCGCGCGCCTGGTCGTCGCCGCACCCGACGGACATCGCGACCCGGCCTACCTCGCCCGCGTCATCGCGGAAAAAGGCATCACCACAGCGCATTTCGTACCGTCGATGCTCTCGGTGTTCGTCACCGAGGCCGACCTGAGCGGCTGCACCGGCCTGCGCCGGGTGTTCTGCAGCGGCGAGGCTTTACCCGCTGCCGCCGTCCGCGAGTTCTACGCGGCATTACCCACCTGCGAGCTGCACAACCTGTACGGCCCCACCGAAGCCGCCGTTGACGTCACGTACTGGCCTTGCGCACCGGACGCGAGCGGCGTGCCGATCGGCTCGCCGGTGTGGAACACCCAGACCTATGTGCTGGACTCGCGGTTGCAACCGGTCCCGCCCGGTGCGGTCGGCGAGCTGTACCTCGCGGGTCTTCAACTGGCCCGCGGTTACCTGCGGCAGCCCCGCCTGACCGCGGACCGGTTCGTGGCCAACCCGTTCACGCCCGGCGCGCGGATGTATCGCACCGGTGACCTGGCGCGCTGGCAGGTCGGCCGCTCCGGCGGCCAACCGGGCGTGCTGGAATACCTGGGCCGCAGCGATTTCCAGGTCAAGATCCGCGGCTTGCGCATCGAGCTCGGCGAGATCGAGGCCGCGCTGCTGGACGACCCGGCCGTCGCCCGAGCGGTCTGCGTGGCGCATGCCGGACGCACCGGCGACGAGCTGATCGCCTATGTGGTCGCGGCCAAGCACGCGGACGGCGATGTCCGCCTGGACACCGCCGCGCTGCTGACCGCCCTGCGGCGCACGCTGCCCGGGTACATGGTGCCCTCCGCGCTGATGCAGCTCGACGCACTGCCGCTGAACGCCAACGGCAAGATCGATCGCAAAGCGTTGCCGGCACCCGCGGTCGGCACCCGCCCGATCCGGCCGGTGGCCGAGCCGCGCACCGAGGTGGAGCGGGTGCTCGCCGGCATCTTCACGGAGGTTTTGGACACCGAGATCGGCGTCGAGGACAGTTTTTTCGAGATGGGCGGCAACTCGCTCATCGCCGCGCGTGCGGTGGCCAGGATCAACGCCGCGCTCGGCACCGCGCTGACCATTCGCGATCTGTTCGAGGCCTCGACCATCGCGGCGCTCACCCAGCGTTTCGCCATGCAGACCTCCGACGCGTCGTCGCCGCGGTTGACGCCCGTCGAGCGGCCGGACCGGATCCCGCTGTCCCAGGCACAGCAGCGCTTGTGGATTCTCAACCGGTTTTCCGAGCACGCCGCTGCCTACAACATGCCGCTGGCCGTCGAGCTCGAGGGTCCGCTGGACGTGGCGGCGCTGCGCGCGGGTCTGGTCGATGTCATCGAACGGCACGAGAGCCTGCGCACCACCTTCCCGGAATCACCGGAGGGGCCCTACCAGCTGATCCACCCCGCCGACGCGATTCCGCTGATGCTCGACCCGATCGAGGCCGCGGGCGCGGACGTGGCGGCGCTGGCAACCGAATACGCCGGATACGGATTCGACCTGCGCAGTCAGGCACCGATCCGGGTCGCGCTGTACCGCACCGGACCGCAGCAGCACGTGTTCCTGATCGTGCTGCACCACATCTGCGGCGACGGCTGGTCCATCGCGCCACTGGCACGTGACCTGATGACCGCGGTGTCCGCGCGCGCCAAGGGTGTCGCGCCGCAGTGGACGAATCTGCCGGTGCAGTACGCCGACTTCGCGCTCTGGCAGCGAGAATTGCTCGGCGAGGAGTCCGATCCGGCCAGTGCGCTCAGTCGTCAGCTGACGCATTGGCGCTCGGCGCTGGCCGGGCTGCCCGACCAGCTCGACCTACCGCTGGACCGGCCGCGCCCGCTGCACAGGTCCACCGTGGGCGGTCGGGTCGAGTTCACCATACCGGCCGAGATCCGCCGCGCCGCCGTGGAATTGGCGGCCAGCCGGGGCGTGAGCATGTTCATGGTGCTGCACGCGGCACTGGCCACGTTGCTGTCGCGGCTGTGCGCGAGCGGGGATATCGCGATCGGCACGCCCATCGCGGGCCGTTCGGACCCGGCACTGGACGATCTGGTCGGCATGTTCGTCAACACGCTCGTGCTGCGCACCGAGGTCGATCCGGCCGCGGGCTTCGACCGGATGCTGGACGTGGTCCGCGAGGCCGACCTCAATGCCTTCGCCAACGCCGACGTGCCTTTCGAGCGGCTGGTCGAGGTGGTCAACCCGGAGCGCTCGCCGTCTCGCCACCCGCTGTTCCAGGTGATGCTGTCCTACGATCACGCACCGGATCTGCGCATCGACCTGCCCGGTGTGCGAGCCAGGGTGCTGCCGATCGCCACGGACGTCGCGAAGTTCGACTTGCAACTGGTGGTGCACGACGACACCGGCGATGGGCCGCTTTCTGCCGAATTCGGGTACGCCACAGATCTTTTCGACCAGAGCACGGTGCGGTCGTTCGCCCGCCGGTTCGTCGCGGTGCTGAGCGGGGGTGTGGCCGCGCCCGAACTCGCGGTGGGTGACCTGCCCATCCTGGACCGCAGGGAAACCGAGAACCTGGTGCCCCTCGGGGGCGCACCGGCCGAGTCGCCGATCACCCTGGCCACCTTGCTCACCGGCACCGCCATGCGGCTGCCGGACGCGGTGGCGGTGCGCTACCTGGGCACCGACACCACCTACCGGGAACTCGACGAGCGGTCGAACACCCTGGCTCGCGCCCTCATCGACCACGGCGCCGGTCCTGAGACGGTCGTCGCGATCGCACTGCCACGCGGCCTGGACGCGATCACCGCGGTGTGGGCCGTCGCCAAGACCGGTGCGGCCTATGTGCCGATCGACCCGAGCTACCCCGGTGAGCGGATCGCGCACATGATCGGTGACTCCGGTGCCATGGTCGGCCTGACCGACTCCGCGAGCCTGGCCACCATGCCCGCCTGGCCGGAGCCGCAGGGCAGGCACCGGAAGTCCCAGGTCGACTGGCTGGTGCTCGGCTCCGACGAGCTGGCGGCCGAGCTCGCCGGGTATCCGGCGGATCCGATCACCGACGCCGATCGGCACCAGCCGATGCGGGTGAGCCAACCGGCCTACCTCATCTACACCTCCGGTTCCACCGGCACGCCCAAGGCGGTCGTCGTCACGCACGCGGGCATTGCCTCACTCGCCGCCGAGCAGACCTACCTGTTCGGCGTCTCGGATTCGGCGCGCACGCTGCACTTCTCCTCCCCCAGCTTCGACGCGTCGGTACTGGAGATGCTGCTCGGCTTCGCCGCTGGCGCCACCATGGTGATCGCCCCTGCCGGCATGTACGGCGGTGCCGAACTGGCCACACTGCTGCGCGAGGAGCGGGTGACGCACGCGTTCGTGACGCCCGCCGCACTGGCCACCGTGCCGAACGAGGGACTCGACGATCTCCGGGCGGTCATCGTCGGCGGTGACGCCTGCTCCGAGGAACTGGTCGAGACCTGGACCGCCGGGCATCGCATGCACAACATGTACGGCCCGTCGGAGGCTACCGTCGCCGCGACCGCGTCCGGGCCGATGGTGCCCGGCCGCCCGGTGCCGCTCGGCACGCCGGTGCGCGGCATGCGGTTGTTCGTGCTGGACAACCGCTTGCACCCGGTGCCGCCCGGCACGCCGGGCGAACTGTATGTGTCCGGCCCCGGCCTGGCCCGCGGTTACCTCGGCCGCTTCGGCCTGACCGCGCAACGGTTCGTGGCCAACCCGCACGGCCGGCGCGGCGAACGGATGTACCGCACCGGCGATCTGGTGGTCCTGGAGCGGTCGGGGCAGCTGCGCTTCCTCGGACGCGCCGACGACCAGATCAAGATCCGTGGTTTCCGCATCGAATTGCGCGAGGTCGACCACGCGCTGCGCATGCATCCCGGCGTCCGCTTCGCGCTGACCGTGGTGCACACCGACGCGCACGGCCAGGTGCGGCTCGCCTCCTACGTGACGGCCGACCGGCCGGTCGAGCCGAAGGCCGTTCTGGAGACCGTGCGCCAGCGGTTACCCGGCTACATGGTGCCCGCGTCGATCGCCGTGCTGGACGAGGTTCCGGTCACGCCGACGGGCAAGCTGGACCGGAAGGCGTTGCCGGAGCCGGTATTCGCGGCGTCCGGCACCTCCCGTGCGCCGAGCACCGAGCTGGAGTTGCAGGTCGCGGGCGTGTTCGGCGATATCCTCGGCCGCCCGGTCACCGGGGCCGAGGACAGCTTCTTCGATCTCGGCGGCAATTCACTGCTGGCCACCAGGCTGGCCGCCGCGATCCACGCGAAGTTCGGCGTGGAACTGCCGGTGCGGTCGATCTTCGAGCTGCCCACCGTCGCCGGGGTCGCCGAGCAACTGGCCGCGGCGCCCCGGACACAGCGGCCGGCGCTGGCGGTGCAGACGCCGCGTCCGGGACGTATCCCATTGTCGCTGCCGCAGCAGCGGTTGTGGTTCCTCAACAGATATGCGCCCGAATCGAGCGCGTACAATATCGCTTTCGTGATCCGCATCGCCGGTGAGCTGGACGTGCCTGCCTTGCGGGCCGCGGTCGCCGACCTGGTACGGCGACACGAAGTGCTGCGAACCGTCTTCCCGGAGGATGCCGACGGCGCCCAGCAGGTGGTGCTGCCGGTCGAGCGTGCGGTGCCGGACGTGGTGGCGACCGACATCGACGATTCCGGGGCCAAGGCCGCGCTGGAAGCCTTGGCGCACACCGGTTTCGACCTCACCAGGCAGACGCCGGTGCGTCTGTCGCTGCTGCGCACCTCGCCGCAGCGGTATCTGCTCGGCATCGTGCTGCACCACATCGCCGCGGACGGTTGGTCGCTCGGTCCGCTGACCAAGGACCTCGCAACCGCGTATGCGGCCCGGCACGAGGGCAATTCGCCGTCCTGGGCTCCGCTTCCGGTGCAGTACGCCGACTTCGGGCTCTGGCAGCGTGCCTGCCTCGGCGCGGAGGACGACCCGGCCAGTGTGGCGAGCACCCAGTTGGAGTACTGGCGGACCGCGCTGGCGGACATTCCCGACCAACTGCCGCTGTCCTACGACCGGCCGCGCCCCAAGGAGCCGACCCAGCGGGCCGGAACCGTGCGTTTCACCGTGCCGGAGCCGGTGCAGCGCAGGCTTTCCGAGATCGCCCGCGACCAGGGCGTGAGCAAGTTCATGGTGCTGCGTTCGGCCTTCGCGGTGCTGCTGCGTTGCGTGACCGGCGGCCGCGACATCGTGATCGGCACACCGGTGGCGGGCCGAACCGACACCAAGCTCGACGAACTGGTCGGCATGTTCGTGAACACACTGGTGCTGCGCTCCGACGTGGACCCGGACCTTGGTTTTGCCGACTTGCTGCGCGCCGACCGCGACACCGAGCTGGCCGCGATGGCGCACGCCGACATCCCGTTCGAGCGCATCGTCGAGGAACTCGGCCGCGAGGACCGCTCGTCGGGCCGGCACCCGCTGTTCCAGGTGGCGCTGAGCGTGCAGGACGGTCCCGTGCCGACGCTGGAGCTGCCCGGCCTCGCTCTGCGTGCGGAGCCCTTGGACATCGCGCTGGCGAAATTCGACCTGGAGCTGCGCGTTGCGAACATCGGTTTCGACACCGGAGCGCACCTCGGCGATCCGGGCAGCTTCGAATTCGTCTATGCCGCTGAGCTTTTCGATGAGTCGACGATCGAGACGCTGGCCGACCGGTTCCTGCGGGTGCTCGCCGCCGTCGTCGCCGAACCGCACGTGCTGGTGCGCGACATCGACGCGCGCACCGAACACGAGCGCCGCACGCTGGCCCCCGCGAAGGGCGGGCCGATTGCCCCGCCGTGCACGCTGGGCGACTACTTCACCGCCACCGCGCGCAGGTATCCGGACCACACGGCCCTGCGCTCGGGTGCCACCACGCTGACATACGACGAGGTCGACCAGCGCTCGAACCGTTTGGCGCGCGCGCTGATCGCGCGCGGGCTCGGGACGGAGGACCGAGTCGCGCTCGGCCTCACCCGCTCGATCGACTCGGTCGTCGCCATGCTCGCCGTGACCAAGTCCGGCGCCGCATTCGTGCCGGTCGACCCGAAGTACCCGGCCGATCGCATTCGGCACATGCTCAGCGACTCCGGCTGCTCGATCGGCATCACGGCCGACGAGCACGCCGAGCGCCTGCGGGCGAGTTCCCCCGCGGAGGTGGACATCGAGTGGCTGCTGCTGGACAGCCCCGAATTCGTCGACGAATCGGCCGGACACGACGCAGCGCCGATCGGCGACATGGACCGCGTGCGCCCCACCCACGTGTCCGACCTCGCCTACGTGATCTACACCTCCGGATCGACCGGCGTTCCCAAGGGAGTCGCGGTCACCCACGCCGGTCTGTCGAGCTTCGGCGACGAGGTCCGCGACCGCATGGGCGTCGATGAGCACTCGTGCACGCTGCACTTCTCCACACCGAGCTTCGACGCGGCGGTGTTCGACCTGTTGCTGGCGGTGGGCGCCGGTGCGGCCATGGTGGTCTGCCCGCCGGACATCTACGGCGGCGACGAGCTGGCCGCACTGCTGGAACGAGAGCGCGTCACCCACACCTTCATGACCACCGCGGCCCTGGCCACCATCGATCACGAGCACTGGTCGCTGCCGCATCTGCGTTCGCTGATGATCGGCGGCGAGGCTTTGCCGCCGGAGCTGGTGACCAGGTGGGCGCCCGGCCGCAACCTCTACAACGTGTACGGGCCCACCGAGACCACGATCGTCGTGACCGCGTCGGGCCCGATGCGGATCGGCGAGCCGATCACCATCGGCACCCTGGTGCGGGGTGCCAGGGCGTTGGTGCTCGACGAGCGGTTGCGTCCGGTGCCGGTCGGCGTGCCGGGCGAGCTGTACCTCGGCGGCTTGGGCGTGGCACGCGGATACCTCGACCGATTCGGGCTCACCGCCGCGCGTTTCGTGGCCGACCCGTACGGCCCCGCCGGCGCCAGGATGTACCGAACCGGTGACGTCGTGCGCTGGAACGCCGCCGGCGAAGTGGTCTACCTGGGCCGCAGCGATCACCAGGTGAAGGTGCGCGGATTCCGTATCGAACTCGGCGAGATCACCGTCGCACTCTTCGACCACCCGGAGGTCCGGTTCGCGCACACCGAGGTACGCCGCATCGCGGACGCGGACCGGATCGTCGCGTACATCCAGCCCGCCGACCGGAAAGCCGGCGTCGACGTCGGGGCGGTGCGTGCCGCCCTCGCGCGGCGCTTGCCCGCGCACATGGTGCCCGCGAGCATCACCGTGTTGGACACCATCCCGCTGACGCCGGTCGGCAAGCTGGACACCAAAGCGCTGCCGGAGCCGTGGCAAGTCACCGATACCGCGGGCCGCGAGCCGCGGACCGAGACCGAGCGCCTGGTCGCCGGGGTCATGGGCGAGCTGGTCGGCGTGCCCGGCGTTGGTGCCGAGGACAGCTTCTTCGACATCGGCGGAAACTCGCTGCTGGCAACACAACTCGTCGCCCGGCTGGCCGCCGCGACGAACGTGCGGCTCGCCGTGCGCACCGTGTTCGCCACGCCGACGGTCGCCGCAATCGCCGAACTGCTGGACGCGGGCGCCCACTCCGAGGAGGGACGTCCCGCGCTGGTGCGCCGGAGTCGTCCGGAGCGGATCCCGCTGTCGGCCGCACAGCGGCGGCTGTGGTTCCTCAACCGATTCAACGCCGGCGGCGCCTCTGCCGCGGACCGGTCCGCCGGTGCGTACAACATCCCGCTCGTCTTGCGCATGACCGGCCGTCTGAACGTCGACGCGCTCGTCTCCGCGCTGCACGCGGTGCAGGCCAGGCACGAAACGTTGCGCACGGTGTTCCCGGAGATCGACGGCGCACCCGTCCAGGCCGTCCTCGAGCCGGACGAGGCGGCGATCTCGCTGTACCGCGCGACGGTGCCGCCCGACCAGGTCGAGGCCGCCGTACGCCGTTTCGCCGCACCGGGATTCGACCTTGCCACCACCGTCCCGATCCGCGCGGCGCTGCTGTCGGTGTCGACCGGCGTCGCCGGCGTATCCGAGGAGCACGTACTGGTGCTGGTCGTGCACCACATCGCGATGGACGGCTGGTCGCTCGAACCGATGGCCGCCGACGTCGCCGTCGCCTACCGCGCGGCCTGCGCGGGCATCGCGCCCGACTGGCCCGAGCCCGAGGTCCAATACGCCGATTACACGCTGTGGCAGCAGGACCTGCTCGGCACCGAGGAGGACCCGGACTCGCTGGTGAGCAGGCAACTCGACTACTGGCGGCGCATCCTGGACGGCATCCCCGAGTTGCTGACCGTCCCGGCCGACCGCCCGCGCCCGCCCGCGCCGTCCTATCGGGGCGACACCGTCGAGTGCACGGTGGACCCGGTCACCCACCGCGAACTGCAGGTGATCGCGAGCAGCAACAATGTCAGCCTGTTCATGGTGCTGCACGCCGCGCTCGCCGTCCTGCTGCACCGGATGACCGCCACCGACGACATCACGATCGGCTCGCCGAGCGCGGGCCGCGGTCACCCCGCGTTGGACCGGATGGTCGGCATGTTCGTCAACACGCTCGTGCTGCGCACGCGGATCGATCCGAGCGCCCGGTTCACCGATCTCCTGCACACCGTGCGCGAAACGGACCTGGACGCCTTCGCCCACGCGGAGCTGCCGTTCGAGCGCCTCGTGGAGGTGCTCAACCCGGCCAGATCCCAGTCGCACCACCCGATGTTCCAGGTGATGCTGTCGGTCCGCAACGAGCCGGTGGTCGGGCTCGAACTGCCGCAGCTGCGGATCGAGGCGGCCGACTCGGACACCGGAGTCGCGAAGTTCGATCTCCAGTTCACGCTGACCGAAGCGCAGACCGAGCACCGCGATCCGGCCGGTATCAGCGTCGCGGTGAACTATGCGAAGGATCTGTTCGACGAGTCGACCGCGCGGCGTCTCGGCAAGCGGCTGACCCGGCTGCTCGCGGCCATCGCCGCCAACCCGACCACCGCGGTCGGCGATCTGGAACTGCTCGATCCCGCCGAATGGTCGGGACTGGCTCCGGTGCGCGGTGCGAAGCCGGACCGGCCGGTCACCTTCCCCGAGGTGTTCGAGCAGGCCGCCGATGTCGACCGCGCGGCGGTCGTTCTGGTCTCCGACGGCACCGAGGTGACCTACGGTGCGCTGGACCGCTGGACCAACCGGCTGGCGCGGGTGCTCATCCGGCGCGGCGTAGGCCCGGAAACGCTGGTGGCCCTGGGTATTCCGCGGTCGGTCGAGTCGGTGGCCACGGTGCTCGCGGTGGCCAAGGCCGGGGCGGCGTTCGTGCCGGTCGACCCGCTGTACCCACACCAGCGCATCGCGCACATGCTGTCGGATTCCGGTGCGGCGCTGGGCATCACGCTGTCGGACTACCGCGGCGAGCTGCCCGAGGGCACGGAATGGATCCTGCTGGACGACCCGCAGTTCCGTGGGCTGGTGCTCGACGCGCCGGACGCGCCGATCGACGACGCCGAACGCCCCGCGCCGCTGCGGATCGACAACCCGGCGTACGTGGTCTACACCTCCGGTTCGACCGGCACGCCGAAAGGCGTCGTGGTCACCCACGGCGGGTTGTCGAACTTCGCCGCCGAGACCGCGCAGCGATTCGATGTCGAGCCGGGCTGCCGCGTGCTGCACTTCGCCACACCGAGCTTCGACGCCGCGATGCTCGATCTGCTGCTGGCTCTCGGCGGCGCGGCGACCTTGGTGATCACGCCCCCGGGCGTGGTCGGCGGCGACGATCTGCGGCGTCTGCTCATCCAGGAGCGAATCACGCACGCGTTCATCACCACCTCGGCCCTCGGCACGGTCGACCCCACCGGGGTCACCGAGTTCCAGCACGTGCTCGTCGGTGGCGAGGCGTTGCCGCCGGATCTGGTGACCAGGTGGGCGCCCGGCCGCAACCTGTACAACGTGTACGGCCCCACCGAGACCACCATCGTCACGGTGATCTCCCAGCCGATGGAGCCGGGCGGGCCGATCACCATCGGCGGGCCCATCCGCGGCGTCAACGCGACCATCCTCGACGCGCGCCTGCATCCCACACCCGTCGGGGTCACCGGTGAACTGCACCTCGCGGGGGATGCGCTGGCGCGCGGTTACCTGAACCGGCCGGGCCTGACCGCGCAGCGGTTCGTCGCGAATCCGTTCGGCAAGCCAGGGGAGCGGATGTACCGGACCGGTGACCTGGTGCGGTGGTGGACCGGATCGAGGAACGACGGGCCAGCGGCGGATTCGGCGCAGGAGATCGAGTACGTCGGCCGCACCGATCACCAGGTGAAGATCCGCGGCTTCCGTATCGAGCTCGGCGAGATCGACGCCGCGCTCGCGCGCCACGGCGCGGTGGCGTTCTCCACCACCATCGGGCACCGCACGCCGGCGGGCGCGACCGCACTGGTGTCGTATGTGAAGCCGCGTGCAGGCGTCACGCTCACCCCGGCCGAACTGACCGAGCATCTGACCGGGCAGGTGCCGAACTATATGGTCCCGCAGTCGATCATGCTGCTCGACGAGGTACCGCTGAGCCCGGTGGGCAAACTGGATCGCGCGAAGCTGCCTGAGCCGGTCTTCACCGCCACCAAGGGCTACCGCGCACCGTCCACCCCGACGGAGGCGGCGCTGTGCGCGGCCTTCGCCGCGGTACTCGGCACGGCGTCGGTCGGCGCGGACGACGGGTTCTTCGAACTCGGCGGCAACTCGCTGCTGGCCACGAAAGTGGTTGCGCACGTCCGGGAAACGGGCATCGACCTGCCGGTGCAGCTGATGTTCGGCGATGCGACCCCCGCGGCCATCGCCGCACGCCTCGACCGCGCGGACGCGACATCGGGCGCCGCGATCGCCTCGGTGCTGGAGCCGGTGCTGCCGATCCGGCCCAGCACGGCGCCGGACCAGGCACCGCTGTTCTGCGTTCACCCCGCGATCGGGTTGGCCTGGTGCTACTCGGGACTGCTCGCGCATCTGGCGCCGGACCGCCCGGTGTACGGGTTGCAGGCTCCGCACGTCGCGGGGGAGCAAGGCTACGGGTCGATCCCCGAGGCCGCGAGCCACTATGTGGAGGCGATCAAGACGATCCAGCCCGAGGGGCCCTACCACCTGCTCGGCTGGTCGCTCGGCGGCTTGATCGCCCACGAGATGGCGGTGCAGTTGCAGGAGGCCGGTGACGAAGTCGCGTTGCTGTCGATGATGGACAGCTACCGGCTGTCGGACGAGTTGCTCGAGCACGCGACTCCGAGCATTGCCGAGATCGTCGGCGAGCTCGGCAGCGATGAACTCGGCGCGGAGATCGATCCGGAGATGAGCCTGCGCGACGCGGCCGACCTGCTGCGCGCCCGGTCCGGACCGTTCACGGCGCTGACCGTCGAGCATCTCGAGCGGCTCTACACCGGCTACCACGACGGTGCGGTGCAAGCGCACGGCTTCCAGCCCGGCGTCTTCGACGGCGACCTGGTGTTCTTCACCGCGGGCGACGACGAGATCAACCGGTCCGACCCGGACCGGCGGGCCGGCGCCTGGCAGCCGTACGTCACCGGCGCCATCGACGATCACGAGCTGCGCTGCGCGCACTCGGCGATGACCACTCCGGAAGCCCTGGCGGTGATCGGGCCGGTGTTGCGGACGTGGCTTGACACGACGGAGCCGAGCGCAGGCGAGGTGACGTCGTGAGTTTCGCGGTGGAGGTGACCGGCCTGGTGAAGAACTATGGCCGGGTCCGGGTGCTGGACGAGATCGACCTGCATATCCCCACCGGCACGGTGATGGGCCTGCTCGGACCGAACGGCGCGGGCAAGACGACGACCGTGCGGATCGTCACCACGTTGCTGAAGCCGTGCGCCGGATCGGTGCGGGTGGCCGGCGTCGATGTGCTGCGCGATCCCGCCGCGGCGCGCAAACGGATCGGCCTGTCCGGCCAGTACGCCGCCGTCGACGCCAACCTCTCCGGCTACGAGAACTTGCGCATGGTCGCGCGGCTGTACGGGATGTCTCCGCGGCAGGCATCCGCCAGGGCCGACGAGCTGCTCAGCGCGCTCGGGCTCGAGTACGCCGCGCACCGCAGGGCGGGCACCTACTCCGGCGGCATGGCCCGTCGCCTCGACCTCGCCGGCGCGCTGGTCGCCCGGCCGGCCGTGGTGGTGCTGGACGAGCCGACCACCGGTCTGGACCCACGCGGCAGGCTCGACATGTGGGGCGTCATCGGCGATCTCGTCGACGACGGCACAACGGTGCTGCTCACGACGCAATACCTGGAAGAGGCCGATCTGCTGGCCGACCGCATCACCGTCATCGACCACGGGCGCGTCATCGCACGTGGCTCGGCTGACGAGCTGAAGACCTCCATCGGCGGCGACCGGCTCACCGTGACGCTCGCCGCGGGTCAGGAGGCCGCGCCCGCCCTCGCGGTGCTGGCACAGATCGGCGTCGGCGAACCCGGTCACGAGGCCGGGACCGACCAGGTGTCGGTGGTGGTCGGCGACGGCTCGCGCACCATGGTGGAAGCGCTGCGCCGACTCGACGACGCGGGCGTCTGCGTGGTCGACGCAAACGTGCACCGGCCGAGCCTGGACGACGTCTTCCTTTCCCTCACCGGCAGACCGGGCGGCGCGCCCGCCGCGGACCCGGAGACCGACGACGTACAAGAGGAGATCATGTCGTGAGTACCGCAGTGGTCGGGGAGGCACCCACGAAGGCGGAGCCGGAGACGGAAAAGGCAGGGCGGCACCGGGATTCGGGTCCACGGCTGCGGTTGTTCCGGGACAGCGCAATTGTCGCGCACCGCAACCTGCTGACCATCCTGCGCGTGCCGACGCTGTTGGTTACCGCCACGATCCAGCCGCTGATGTTCGTGTTCCTGTTCGCCTACATCTTCGGCGCCTCACTCGGCGGCGGTCAGTACCGGGAATTCCTGCTCGCCGGTATCTTCACCCAGACGGTCGCGTTCAACGCCGCGTTCACCACCGTCGGTCTGGCGGGAGATCTGCAGAAGGGCATCATCGACCGGATGCGGGCGCTGCCGATGTCGCGGCTGGCCGTGCTGATGGGCCGGACGCTGTCGGACCTGGTGGTCAATATCCTCAGCCTGGCCGTGATGGTCGGGTGCGGATACGTCGTCGGCTGGCGCATCCACGGCAGCGTCGCCGATGCCGTGCTGGCGTTCGCGGTGATCCTGTTGTTCGCGTTCGCGATGTCCTGGGTCGGCGCGCTGACGGGCCTGCTGTCGCCGACCGTCGAGGTGGCGCAGAGCGCTGGGCTGATCTGGCTGTTCCCGCTGACGTTCATCTCCTCGGCGTTCATCTCGGCCGAGACCCTGCCCGGCCCGCTGCGCACCATCGCGGAATGGAATCCGATCACCGCGGTGTCGGCGGCGGGACGCAAGTTGTTCGACAACGGCGCCCCGCCCACCTTCGTCCCACCCACCGGCTGGGCCGCCGAGCACTGCGTCGAATACGCGGTGGCCTGTTCGGTGGCGATCCTCGTGGTGGCCGTGCCGCTGGCACTGCTGCGTTACCGCAAGGTGGCCAGCCACTGACCGCGGCACGATGACCGACAGCGAACGGCCGCCGCATCGTTCGATGCGGCGGCCGTGTCATGCCGATGGGTTTTTCAGGCGCGGCGGCGTGTCTTGAGCAGTTCGAGGCGCTCCTTGAGCAGGTCCTCCAACTCCTCCTTACTGCGCCGTTCCAGCAGCATGTCCCAATGGGTGCGCGGCGGCTTGACCTTCTTGGTCTCCTGGCTGGTGCCCTCGATCAGCACGCCTTCCTGACCGTTGCGGCACAGCCAGGTCGGCGGGATCTCGGCGTCGTCGGCGAACGGGACGTCGAATTCCTCGCCGTTGTCGGTCCGGTACCGGGCGATCCGACGCGGAGCCAGGTCGTGGTCGCGATCGGTCTCGTAGCTCACCGCTCCGAGCCGACTGCCTCGGAGTACGCGATCTGCCATGGTGTGCCTCTCCCTGTGTGCTCGAGTCTTCGTGCGCTGCGACCATGTCCGCACGAGCGGGCGCGCTCGCTGGACCTACTGTGCAACGATCGGGCCTGCGCCGATAGTTCCCGACGCGGCCGCGGTGAACCGTTCCATTGTAGTGCCACCGGCGCACTGAACTCGCCATGCCCGGCGCGGGTCGGTTCCATGGGGGTCGCTGAGCGGATCGGGGGCCACGAGCTATTAGTGTTCTGCCTCATGTCGCGAGGCCGCTTGCTGTCCTGCCTGTGGTGCGGACGGGAGATCGTGGAGTCGGAGGCCGGACGTCGCCGCCGGTACTGCCGTCAGTCCTGTCGCCAACGCGCCTATGAACATCGCAACAGCTTGAAGGGAACCGGGATTCCCGACGATTCGGTGGTTCTCAGCGCCCAGGAGGCCGCCGATCTGGCCGACCGCTGGTTCGCCGCCCGCTGCGCCGCCGAGGACGTCGCCACGGCCATTGCCGAGGGCGCGACGCCCGAGGAGTTGACGGCGCTCGGCAAGACCCTCGTCGAGCTCACCCGCGACGCGGAACGGCTGCGCTGACCGACTCCGCGGCCGGTAGCCCGGCGCGGTACCGCCGATAGACCGCGCCGAGCAGCGCCGCGACCGTCGCGGCGAGCCCGGCGGCCGCGGCCACCGTGACGCCGTCCGGGTGGACCAGCGGCTGAGCCCGCATCGCCTGCCAGAAGACGAGGGCGAGCAGGCCGGAGTAACCCGCCGCCAGCACGCCGACGACGGCCGCGCGGGCGTGTTCGGCGCGCAGCCAGCGGTAGCGCGGGGCAAGCCGGGCCAGCGCGAACGAGACGAGCAACAGCACCTGGATGCCGTGCAGTCCGACGAAGTGCGGAATGCGCAGGTCACCGCCGACGGTGCTCCAGTGCGTGATCGGCATGCCCGCGAGGCCGTCACGGGCATCCATCGAGCGGGCGGGGTCGTCCAGCACCGTATGCCCGGCGATCAGCTCGACCACCCGGCCATCGGTGTCGCGTACGAGCTGCTTGCCGGTGTATCCCATGACGTAACCGAGCGCCATACCGGCTACGGCGAGGCCGAGCCCGGCGTGGATGGCACGTGCCGTCGGACGGTCCGTGACGCGCTGCCAGGACAAGATCAGCACGATCAGGAGATTCGCGAAGAACAAGCCCGGCACGCCGGACATGAAGATGGTCTGTCCGATCCGGTTCACCGGATCGGGGTCGGCGTTGTTGAAGTGGCTGAATGTGCCACGGGCGGCCTGTACGGCGATGAAACCGACGTCGAGGATGCCGGTCACGGCGAACACCGTTCCGAGCCACCAGGTGGCACGGGTTCCCCTGTGCGGCAACGACAGCAGCCACGCCAGCGTGAGGCTGTAGAGGGCAAAGGCGACGCCGAACTTGAACGGCTTGAGCCATACCGACTCGCCGAGCAGGACGCGGTCGTCGGCGAGCATGCCGCCGAGCGAGACCACCGCGAGCGCGGCCATGACGGCCGCGGTCACCAAAAGCGGCCGATGCAGTGGGGATAGGACGCGCGGCGGATCCGGCGTCCGGCCACGGAGTGGCTCAGTGGCCGGCTTCTGGTCTCCTGCGGCGGCGAAATGTATTGAGGCCATGGATCGAACGTAGGAATCGTGGATCCCGGCGGGCGTCCCGCCGCAGCGGTATTCGTGTCTCGTACTCCGGTATCGAGAGGTCGCCGCTCCAGCTACGGGAGGACTGCCCGAGCGAATACGCCGCCGGGCCGCGAACGCGGCGTTGCGTTCGCGGCCCGGACGGGTGACGGCTGGGTCGCCGAGTCGGTTCGCGAGCCCCTCATTGTCTCGCGATGGGTCGGGTCAGCCCGGATTCCGCATGACGTCGATTCCGCGTGCGGACAGCCAGGGTGCCGGATCGATCTTTTCGCCGCTGGGCAGGTGAACCTCGTAGTGCAGGTGCGGGCCGGTGGAATAGCCGCGGTTGCCGACGGTCGCGATGACGTCCCCGGCGCGGACCGGCTGGCCGACGGCGGCGAGGATGTCGTTGACGTGGCCGTAGACGCCCACGGTTCCGTCGTCCTGCTGCACCCGCACCCAGAGGCCGAAGCCGGAGGCGGGACCGGCCTCGATCACGACGCCGTCGGTGACCGCGGAGATCGGAGCGCCGAGCGGGTCGCCGAAGTCCAAGCCCGCGTGCATCTCGCCCCAGCGCGAGCCGAAGGTGGAGGTGAGTACCCCGGCGACGGGCCGGACCGTCTTCGGGTGAGCGAATTCCTGCGCGATGTGGTTCAGGTCCCACGGCGCGGGGGCCGGAGCGGACTGCGGGGCAGGTGCTTCGTGCAGGGTGAAGGAGGCGAACCGGGCTTGGCCCTGCGCCGGAGCGATTTCGCCCGAGGCGATCTTTCCTGCGACGAGGCGGGCGGAGGCGTCGATGTCCTGGTCCTGTTGCGCTGCGGCGAGGACGCCGACCGAGGCGGTGACGATCGCGGCGACGGCCGCGACGCGGGTGGCGGCGCGATGGCGGCGGAACCGGGTCGCGCCGCGACGGATTGATAACGGCAAGGTCACGGGCATGAGACGAACGTAAGGGAGCCGGACCTACCTTCCGCAATCGTGTGGCAACTGTCACGGGTGAATAAACGCCCAGGTCACGTATTACGAAGAGATAACAGGTCCCCCCTATTGGCGGCGCGACCTGGGGAAATAGTGCGTCAGTATGAATTGACCAGGGAAACGCTACGTGATCACACTATGTGAGTGGCGACTAATGGAGTTCGCGCGCTTACCGCGCTGGCGGACCCGACCCGTCGCGCGATCTTCGAGGCGTTGCCGCAGGCGCGTTCGGTCGGGGAACTCGCGCAGGAGGTCGGTGTGAGCAGCTCGGCGGTATCGCAGCATCTGCGCGTGCTGCGCGAGGCCCGGCTGGTCATGGTGCGGCCGGAAGGCAATCGCCGACTGTACTCCCTGGATCCGCGTGGTCTCGCTGATGCGCGCGACTACCTCGAACAGTTCTGGCCGAGCGCGATCGCCGCATACTCCGCCGTACTGCGCACCGCGGCGACGGACACCGCGTGACCCAGGGCCCACCATCCTGGTCGGGCGGGGAAGACGGGTCGGGTGGTCAGCCGACGCGGCGGTAGGCAGTGCCTCGACGGTCGGTGCTCGTGCCGGGCGCGGTCCGTTTGCTCAGCTGGTTGTCGACGGCATTGATCACCTCGGTGACGCCGATGCGCAGCAAGCCCGGGTCGGGACTGTCGGCGTCCGGGTCGCCGAGTTGACCTGCCCACAGCACGGCGTGCCTGCCCAGCAGGTGCGCCGGAGGACCGCTCCACCGGGGTGGCGTGGGGCCGAAGAGCAGGACCGTGCGGGTGCCGAACGCGGTGGCAAGGTGCGCGACGCCGGTGTCCCCGCAGATCACGAGCGCGGCCTCGGCGATGGTTGCGGACAGTTCGATGAGGTTCTGTTCCCCCGCGAGGACCCGGCCGACGGGCAACCCCGCCCGCGCGGCGATGCTCAGTGCGATTTCGCGTTCGTACTCGTCGCCGGTGATCACCACGTCGCGGCCGAGCACCAGCAGGTGCCGGATCACCGCGGCGAACCGGTCGGGCGGCCAGCGGCGGGCCGGTGCGCCCGCGCCGACGTGGACGACCACGCAGTCGCGGTGGCTCGTCGTCGCCACCGGTGGAACCAGTCCGAGGTTGCGGCGATCGGCCCTGATGCCGTCGTATTCGAGCAGATGGCACCAGCGGTCGACATCGTGCATGTCGGTTTGCCAGTCGGGGCCCGACAGCTCGGGGAACGCGGCGTTGCGATAGGTGAGGATGCGTCCGGGCTGTGTTTTGGCCAGCGTGACGATACTTTCGGCACTCGAGCCGTGCAGGTTGACCGCCAGTTCGGGGGGCGGCGCGTCCCAGCGCAGGGTGCCCGGTTCGGCGGTCGGCACCAAGGCATCGACAGAGGTGATGAGGTCGACGATCGGCTTGAGCCGCTGCGGGGCCGCGAGAACGATCCGGTCGTGTGGCTTGGCCCGGCGCAGCGCACGTAAAGCCGGGACCGCGGTGAGTAGATCACCCAGCCCACGTGCCCGCAACACGAGCAGAACCGCCACCCTCTTCTCCTAGCCCCGAGCCTCACCGAAACCCGACCCACCCGCTCCACCCCAGGGGCGTGCACGAAGAGTCACTCAGGGATGACTACCCGACCGCTCGGGACGATAAACGTGAACCGCGAGCGTCGGCGCTTCGTTATCCCGGCTGCGCGCCACGGACGCACGTCAGCAAATATTCAGTAAACAGCTTGGAGGGGGCTATAGCATCACGGTATGACGACAAACAGCGTGCTAGAGGGTCCTCTGCAGTCTGTTGCCCGCCGTGCGTGGCAAACCGTCTTGGTCACCGGCATCCTCGCGGTGATCCTCGGGGTCCTGATCCTGGTCTGGCCGGATATCACGCTGCTGGCCGCGGGCATCATCTTCGGCGTGTATCTGGTGGTCACCGGCTTCATGCAGCTTTTGGCGGCCTTCGGCGCACCGGCGAGTGCCGGTCTGCGGGTCATGTCCTTCATCGTCGGCGTGCTGTCCATCATCATCGGCGTCTTCTGTTTCCGCGACGAGCTGGCCTCGATCCTGTTGCTCGGGTTGTGGATCGGTATCGGCTGGCTGTTTCGCGGTATCGCGTTGCTGATGGGCGCGATCTCCGAGCCCACGCTGCCGGGACGCTGGTGGCAGGTGTTCTTCGGCCTCTTGACCGCTATCGCCGGTGTCGTGCTGATCATCTGGCCGGTGCGGTCGGTGGCCACGCTTGCCCTCCTGGCGGGAGTGTGGCTGATCGTGCTCGGTGTCATGGAGATCGTCGTGGCCTTCGGGATTCGCAAAGACGCCAGGGCCCTGCGCGCCGCGGCCGCCTGATCACCGATCTCGCGGAGCCGGGCGCTACGCCTCGCACGCGCTGGCGTGGCGACCAGCGCGGCACGCCTCGGCCGCGTTCACCAGCGACCGGCCGAGCGGACCGCGCGGGCGCCGCTGTTCGGACCGCGCGGCCGGGCCGCCGCGGGCGGGTTGTGCGCGGCGAGGATGCGACCGCGTTTGCGGGGCGCGATGTTGGCGCGGGTGACGTCGCCGTCGTAGTGGGCCAAGACCCGGGGGTCCATGACCCGACGCCATAGGGGCGGTACGGCGGCGAGCACGATCATGGTGGCATACCCGGCGGGAAGCTGCGGCGCCTCCTGCGAACTGCGCAGCGTCTGATAACGCCGCCCGGGATTGGCGTGGTGGTCGCTGTGGCGCTGCAGGTGGAACAGGACGACGTTGGTGAGCAGGCGGTCGGAGTTCCAGCTGTCGGCCGGTGAGCATCGTGCCCAGCGGCCGTTGGGCAGCCGCCGCCGCAGCAGCCCGTAGTGCTCGATGTAGTTCACCGTCTCCAGCAGCGCGGCGCCGATCACCGCCTGCACCAGCAGGTATGGCAGGATGGCCCAGCCGAAGACGGCGAGCAGGACGCCGAACAGCGCCAGCGTCATCGCCCACGCCTGCAGGATGTTGTTCTGACTGCTCCACCAGCGCAATCCTTTGCGCTGCAGGCGTTCTTGTTCCAGATGCACGGCGGAGCGGAATCCGCCGACGACGGTACGGGGGAGGAATGCCCACAGTGACTCGCCGAGCCGCGCGCTGGCCGGGTCCTCGGGTGTGGCAACCCGGGCGTGGTGGCCTCGGTTGTGCTCGACGTAGAAGTGGCCGTACGCCGACTGCGCGAGGGCGATTTTCGCCAGCCAGCGTTCGAGATGTTCGACCCGGTGGCCGAGTTCGTGCGCGGCGTTGATGCCGATTCCCGACATGAAACCCATGGTGACCGCCAAACCGAGCTTGTCGACGACAGCCAGTTCGTCGCCGGCCCACAGGTATGCCGCGATCAGCAAAGCGATGAATTGGATGGGCAGGAACAGGTACGTGCACCACCGGTAGTACCGGTCGTTGGAGAGCGACTCGTAGTCTTCCTCGCGCGGATTGGTGCCGTCCTCACCGATCATCCAGTCCAGCACCGGGATCACGATCAGAATGATGATCGGCTCGATCCACCAGAACACCGCGGATCCGGTGTGCAGCACCAGCTGGGACGGCAGCAGCCCGAAACCCGGAGCCAGCAAGCTCAGCACCCACAGGGGCCGCTTCGGATCCGGCTTGTCGCGACGTCCGCCGAAAACACGGCTCTGCACCGTCATCGGCACCACTCCGGCGCCTCGGCCCGATGCTCGGCCGCCGGACAGGCGGCGTGGGCATGCGGTATACGTGTCGTCCGCCCATCGCCGCGGACCCTGCCCGCGGCGCCGGCCGGCGTGGGGAATGCGCACCGAGTCGATTCGACGGCAGGGTCACCGAAATCACGGTGGCGGTGAGCCAACTCCGACATTCGACCCTCCCTTCACAATTCCGAGCTAGCGAACGAACACTGCAACGGTGCATCACAGTCGATGCGATGCCACCGACCCGGCGGCTGGAGACAGCCGCGGAAACATCCGGCGGAACATTGGGGTGAATCTCGCTGGCTTCGCACGGCGGGCTATGCGATCGCCTCAGCGCGCCCGGCCGGTTCGGCCACCCGCGCGGGTCTGACCTGAGGCCGACCCGCGCCGGGCAACGGCACCACCGCATCTGCGCCGAGCCATGCTCGGCACGAGCACTGCGCGGGGGCCGTACATCCGATCGGGATACTGACGGTATCGGAGTCGGTTGTCCCTGCGCAACCGGGGGCAGGTGGGACTAGGGCAGAGCCGCGCAGTTGCTCGGGGCGGGCTGGCCCGCGAGCCGCTCGGTAATCCAATTCTGCGAGTTCGCCAGGGAGGGGAAGAAGGCGAGCACGTGGGTCACCCGCAGTCCCGTGATGACGCTGGGAATATCGGCGTTCGCGTCCAGCTGAACGGGCACCCCGCTACCGCACCACCTGGCGGCCATGTCGCGGACGGGCGGATACGGCGCTCCCTCGTCGTTCGGGCTCGAGGCGATCAGCACGGGCACCGACGGGGCGAGTGAGCCGAGCCGCTGTTCGTCGAATGCCGCTTTCAACGTCGGCGACCGATCGATCACGGCGGTGAGAGGTTCTCCGCTGGTGGTCCATTGGGACGTGAACTGATGCAGCTGGGCAAGTCCGAGCGGAACGGCGCACTTGTCCTGGGATTCGCGCAGGATCGCCTTGCCGATGTCGTTGAGTTCAGCGTCGAGCGCCGGGCGGGTTTCCGGGTAATTGGCGGCGATGCCGTTGAGGATCCAGGCGAAGGCGGGCCCCATGGCGCCGCGGCCGTCGTTGTGTCCGATGAAGTACTCGTCGTCCACCACCGGCCCGCCCACGTAGGCGCCACGCACGTTCAGTTCAGGGGCGTAGCTCGGTTGCAGTTCGGCCGCGCCCGCGGAGGCCATGCCGCCCTGCGAGTAGCCGTAGAGGATGACCGGCGAATTGGCACCGAGGCTGGTGCCGGGCAGCTGCAGCGCGGCACGTGCGCCGTCCAGTAGCGCGTGCGCTTGGGCTTTCCGGTTGAGAAAGTCGTGCACCGCGGGCGTGCCCAGGCCGTGGTAATCGGTCACCATGACCGACATGCCGCGGGCCAGGAGCGTATAGATCGCCAGCACGTCATATTCGACGATGACGTCGAGCGGAGGCTGATACTGGACGAACTGGGCGAGCAACTTCGAGGGGGCGCACTGATCGCCCTGTCCCTTCGTGCCGACCGCGTAGGAGATCAGCGGGCGCTCTCCCGGGCCGGTCCACGGCTGGGAAGCCTCCAGATACGTTCCCACCACCGCGGTCCGTGCGTCGTGGGTATCGCTGCTGACGTACATGACGCGCGTCGATGTTGCTGGGATCGTTCCGGCGATTCCAGGGACCGACAACGCCAGATGTGACGGTTCGGTGCGGATGATCGCGCCGGGCACTGACGATGGCAGCGGCACCGGCGGCACGTAGAAATCAGCGGCGGCTTCCGCGGCCGGCTGCGTCCATGCGTGTGGTGCAGAGATCGCGCCGCCTCCGACCACGAGGAGGGTTCCCGTCAGAGCTGCGGCGACTTTGCCTATTCGGCTCCTCACGATTCGATCCTTCCTGCGATTTGGGATACCGCTGGCATCTACAATCGGATACTGAGAGTATCTGAAGGGGTATCGGTTGTCTGCGAATCAGGATGAGAGTCGGCGGCTTCAGGAATATGGGCAGGTTGCCCGGCCGACTCGAGCTCAGAGCCAGGCACAGACGCGCGCGGAGTTGATCGCCACCGCCAAGCGCCTGTTCCTGGACGAGGGATATCAGGCCACGAGCATCGATAAGGTCGCCGAGGCCGCGGGTTTCACCAAAGGCGCGGTGTATTCGAATTTCCGCACGAAAGACGAGCTGTGTTTGGCCGTGCTCGACGAGATCCACGGCGAACGTGCGGCGGAGGTCGCCGACATCATCGCAGCGCCCACGACCGCGGATCGTCTGCGACGGCTCGCGGAATGGGCCGAACAGGTCATCGGTGATCCGAACTGGACGCAGCTGGAACTGGAGTTCAGTGTGCAGGCGCGGCGCAACGGCCAGCTGCGCGGCGAGCTCGCGACCCGGCTCGGTGCCACCGCCAGCATGATCGGCACGGCCCTGAAGACGACCGATGAGGTCGATACCCAGGTGCCGACTGCCGAAGCCGCCGTCGCCCTGCTGGCGCTCGGTGTCGGGCTCGGCCTGTTCCGGGCGATCGATCCCGGCATTCCGGTCACCGGAATGATCTCCGCGCTGCGCGCGATCGCCGGACTGTCTCGGGATAGTTGACACCGCCACTGGATATCCGCGCTCTCCCGTCTGAAACACCAGGTGGTCGACGCGGCATCGGCCGGAGGGCCACCATCCTCGCGGGTCAGGCCTCGAACAGCGGCTGCCCGAGATAGCCGCCCGGCGACGGCACTCCCGGCGGTATCAGGAACACCGCGGATCCGATCGGCGTGGTCCAGACGTTGAGCGCGTCGAACTCCGCGAGGCGGCGCTGGACCGGCAGGAACTGGCTGTCCACGTCGCGTTGGTAGGCGGCGAAGAGCAGACCCGAGTTCGAGATCCGGCCGGGCGCGGGTGCGTCGTCGTAGTTGTAGCCACGCCGGAGGAACCGTTCGCCGTCGTGCATGTGATGGGCACGAGCGATGTGCGACGACGGCGGGATGACCGGGATGCCGTTCGCGTCCGCGGCCGTGAAATCCGGCTCGTCGAATTCGTCGGTCCCGGTAAGGGGTGCGCCGTTGGCGATGGTGCGGCCGACGGTGAGTTCCCTTTCCTCCCGGTCTATTTCGTCCCAGGTGTCCAGCGCCATCGCGATCCGACGCAGCACGCACGAGGTGCCGCCGGCGAGCCACGGCATGGTCGCGCCGTCGTCCCACACCAGGCGGGCGAACTCCGGCGTGCCCGGCGTGAGATTCGCGGTGCCGTCCACCTGACCCATCAGATTGCGGGGCGTCGTCCCCGGCGCGGCATCGCGGAATCCGCGCTGCACCCAGCGCACGGCCACCAACGAGGACACACTGCGGCACAGCACGCGCACCGTGTGCGACACCGCGGTCACCTCGTCGGCGCAAATTTGCAGCAGTAGATCGCCACCGGTCCAGGCCGGTTCGAGCCGGTCGATGGCGAACGGCGGCAACGGCCTCAGCCAGGACGGCAGGTGTTGCTCGAGGCCCGCCACTCCGAACACGGCGGGCCCGAAGCCCACCGTGACGGTGAGCCGCGCCGGGCGCTGGGCCAGGTCGGGCTCGGTGTCGGCGAGGGCGGGGCGGCCCTGGGTGAGCCGGGCGGTGTCGTCGGTCCAGATCTGCAGCAGCCCGACGAGGTCGTCGCGCCGCGTGCCCGGCTTCAGGTCGAACGCGACGAACGCCGCGTGCGACTGCGGGGCGGTGGCGATGCCCGCTTGGTTGGGTCCGTAGAACGGTACTGTCGCGACCTCGCGCGCCATTCCGGGTTCTCGCGTCCCGGTCAGCGCCGCCGTGCCGAGCCCGATCCCGGCGGCGCCGGCCGCGGCGGCGCCGCCGCCGAGCAGACGCCGCCGGTTGATCCGTGCGGGTCGCGATCCGTTCCGCTCAGCCACCGTGCGAGGGGGTCTGCACGCCGGCATGCGGTGCGCCGCCCGCGTGGTCGGGCACGTAATTCTCCTGGTTGCCGGAGAAGTCGCGCACCTGGGCGGTGAAGGTCGTGGTCGAGCCATCGTCGAAGGTCAGCGTGACCGACGTCGCCGAGCCGGTGCGCAGCGGTCCGTGCAGATCCATGAACATGATGTGGTCACCGCCGGGCCGCAGCCGTTTCTGGCCGTGCGCCGGAATCACGAAGCCGCCCTGTTTGGGTCGCATCGCCTTCGTTCCGTTCGCGTCGGTGACCACTTCGTGCAACTCGATCCGGCTGGAGGCGGGACTGGTCGCCGACACCACGGTGCGCGGCGTGTCGCCGGTGTTGGTCAGGTCGCCGAACGCGGCCGACATCCCGCTGTCGGCCGACTTGACCCATTGGTCGGAGACGGTCACGGTGTCGGTGGACGACGCGGCCTCCGTCTTGTCGTTCGACGAGCAGGCGACCAGCAGGAAGGGCACCGCCGAAGCGGCTGCCACGCCACGCAGGACACGAGCGGTGCGCGACACGACGTGCGGTGGGTCGAAGGTAGTGGGCATGGAAAACTCCGAACATGTGAGATGTGGTGGTAGTTCCGCCGATGAGCCAGGTCCGCTCCCGTCTCGTGCCGTGTTCGGCACAGCCCGGACCGGCGGCTCGATGGCGCCGCAACGGGCTCGACAAGAGCGGTCAGTGTGTTGTCCGCACAGTGAATCGCGGGCCGTTAGGGCGCCGAATCGTCCGCGTGCGTCCGATTCCGCTGGGCCGCAGATCCTTTCCGTAGTCCCTCCGCCGAACGCGGTCACCGGACCCGTCGCCGGTCACGTGACCCCGCGACGCACCGCCCTTTCGTTCCAGGGCATAGGGCGCACACCATGATCGGCGGGCGGTGATATCCGAAATGCAGGTAAGCATGTATCGGGCGCGGGCAGCGAACGGGCTGGTTTGATACGAGCTCAGTCGTATCCGGCCGACCGGAAGTATTTGGGCGGCAACGACCTGAAGTGCACCGGCAGTGCGGGAATTCAGCGGGGGAGTGGCGGGCCACGGAGGCCGGAGCCCGAACCGAGCAGCAGGCGCCGTGCACGGGTGAGAGCCCGGTCGATCAGGGGCGAGCGGAATCCGTCCGGTGCGGTGGGACCGACCGCCAGGATGCGCGCCGTGTGCTGGATGTCGGATGCCGCTCGCAACGCCGCCCGTTCGGCGGCGTGGATGAGCAGCCCGCCGATCGGGATGGCCGCGAGATGCGCGCCGAGCAGCACCGAGGACGTATTCGCGTCGTGCTGATGCCCGGCGGTCAGAGTCAGCGCGAGGTGTGCGACGGTCTGCCCGATCGCCAGCATCGCCGTGATCTCGCCGAGCCCGCGCCGGTGCGGCCGCGCGCCGACGAGGAAGCCCACCGCCGCGCACGCGACGATCAACACCGCGATCGGCGAAGCGCCGGGGGACATCGCTCCACCGCCGAGGGCATGTGCGGCGATGCTCACCGCCCCGGCCGCGGATCCGACGAACGCGCCGCGCAGCCGCGTCGCCACTTTCGCCGGATTTCGCACCGACTCATACTACTTCGTGTCGTAGCGGATGTCCGCATCGGATCGAGCCCGCGCTCGCGGCTATATGGCGCACGTCGCGGCGAGATCCGGCCGATCCGGATCCTCACCGAGGACGCGAATGGCAGTGGAGTGTCCGACATCACGGATTCATGGCCCGCTGGACCCGGCACACGGTCGCACATATCGATCTGTCGCGATAGATGGATCGGCACCTGGCGGGGTGAAGAGCCCAAGTCGCTGATGGACTCGCGCAGCAATGAGACGGGCAGAGCGAGATGTCCTGGCGCGCGATATTTTTCGAGTATCGAGCCGATGATCCGGTCATCCCCCCTGTCGGTTCCGGGCCACGCGGAACCCGAGGTCATCGATGTGAAAGGTGGGGTGACTCTTGCGGCGGCACGAGGCGCGGCAACTGCGCGGCAGGTCGAAAGCCCCGCCGCCGCGGAACACCCGGTACGGGCCGTAGACCTCGGGATCGTAGATGTCCCAGCACCATTCCCAGACGTTCCCGATCATGTCGTAGAGGCCCCAGGCGTTCGGCGCCTTGGTCGCCACCCGATGCACCATGCCGCCGGAATTCTCGCGGTACCAGGCGATCTCGTCGATATCGCCATAGCGCACGGCGAGCGAGCCTGCACGACAGGCATATTCCCATTCGGCCTCCGTGGGGAGGCGATAGCCATCGGCCGCCGGGGCGCAGGTCACGTCGAGGGCGTCGGGATCGTCGCCGATCCCATAGCAGGGGGTGAGTCCGCTGGCATCGGAGAGCAGGTTGCAGAACCGGACCGCCTCCGGCCAGGAGATCTCGGTGGCCGGCAGGCCGGCGGTCGCCTCGTCCGGCGCCGCGATGCCGTGCACCGCGGCGAAGAGTCCGGTGGTGACCGGGTACGGCGCCAAGTCGAAAGCGGCCACCTCGACCGTTGTGCTCGTCTTCCTGCTTTCGTCGCGCAGGTCGATGCGCCCGGCGGGAAGGCCGATCATGCGGACGGGGATCGCGTCGACGCGCGTGGAGGGAACGCTCATGTCGCGGCCAGCCTACCGACCGCATCCGATGGTGCGCGGCCGGTGACGTGCCTGCGCCCCGAACGGCTCAGATCATGACGGCCGCGCGAACGAGGTTGTGATCGGACACCCCGCCCACGTCGTCGACCGAGGCCGCCGTGACGGTCGCGCCGTGCGCAACCACGTGATCGATGTACTGGGACTTCGCCCCCGACGCGCGCGGACGAGTCGGCAGTGCGCCGGCGACACACTCGGCGACTACGAAGCCGTCGCCCAACCCGTCGGCCACCGTGCCGCGATCGGTATTGAAGTCGCCGAGCAGCACGGCGGCATGTCCCGGTGCGGCGGCGGTGGCGAGTTCGGCCAGGCGGGTCAGCTGCTGCGCGCGCCGCCGGTCGCCGGTCACGTGCGTGGCGATCACCACCAGTCCGCCCGCGTCGACGACGAGCGCGCCCTTGCCCTGATCCTGCGTGAACGACTCGGCGGCGAGTTCCCTGCTCGGCTCTGCGGTGAGCACCACCAGGTACTCGCCGCCGTCGAGCAGCGAACTGGGCACGCGGCGCGGCGTCGGCAGGCGCTGATACCGCATCGCGTGAAACGTCCTGCCCGGTAAGGCCATTCGCAGGCCGGCCAGCTGGTCTCCGCTGACTTCCTGCAGCGCGATGATCCGCTCGGTGCGTTCGGCGACGCGTGCGGTGATCGCGGCGATCCGCGCGCCCTCGTCCGGCCAGCGCGTCGCCACGTCCTCATACCAGTTCTCGGCATGGACGCGATGCAGAACGTTCCAACTGGCCACCGTGATCACCTTGGCGATGGTAGGTGACGGGGGTGAAACCGGTTGCGGCGTGGGCGCGGATGGGGATCAACCCGCGCCATGGAGGTCGATGCCCTGCTGCAGTGACGCCACCGCGCGATCGAGGACGCGATGCAAAGCGGCGATCGAAGGGTCGTCGCCCAACATCCAGTGATCGAGGCCGACGCCGAATGCGGCGAAACACGCGGCGGCTGCGAGCTGTGGCCCCAGGTCGTCGGCGGACAGTCCGGCGCGCGCGGCGAAATTTCGCGCCATCGCGTGCTGGCGGCCGAGTGCTCCGATGAAGTTTTCCCTGCGTAGCTCCGGATTGCCGACCAGTAGGTGCCTGGCCCGCCGTGCGGTGTCGGCCTGGCGTCGCCGTGACGGCGCGTCCCGCTGGTCGAACAGGAAGTCGCGCAGGGCCGCTCGCAAGGCGGTGAGCACCGACTCGCTCGGCGGCCGACGGTCGACGGCGGTGAGCAACTGCGCCATGAGGTCTTCCTCATGGCTGAAGACCACCGCCATTTTCGACGGGAAGTGGCGGTGGAAGGTGCGCCGGGAGACCTGTGCGGCATCCGCGATCTGTTGCACCGTGGTCTGCTCGAATCCTTGTCGCTCGAACAGGCGCAGCGCCGCGTCGATCAATTCACCCCGCACTCGCGCTTTCTCGCGATCGCGTAGACCGTTCACGCTCGTCATGGCGCAGTCTTTCTCCGCACGTCACCACTCCTGATGTCTCAAAGTGACACTTTACGGGAAAATGCCGCTACAGTGTGTCTCGTTGAGACACCAACACCGGGAGGCGGGCGCTCATGTCGATGCGACGCGCAGGAATCACCATGGCAGCGGCGGCGCTGCTCGCCCTGGCGTCATCGACGGGGCTTGCCGCAGCCGATCCGGTCGCGCAGAGCGAAGCGCCCGGCACGGTGCTGCACAGCGTGGCGCTGCCGGAACAGCTGTGGATCGCGGGTACCGGCACGGCTCGGCGTGTGACGTACTGGACCCGCACCTCCCACGATCGGCCCGCCCTGTCCACCGGCGCCGTCTTCATTCCCACCGGTACCGCGCCCAGTGGTGGCTGGCCGGTGTTGTCCTGGGAACACGGGACGGTCGGCCTCGGCGACGAATGCGCGCCTTCCGCCGCCGGACGCAGCAAGCGCGACCTGGACTACCTTGCGCACTGGATGCGGCAGGGTTACGCCGTCGTCGCCACCGACTACATCGGTCTCGGGACTCCGGGGCCGCACGCATACCTGGATGGACGTGCCGAGGCGCGCGCGGCGATCGATATGGTCCGCGCCGCGCGCTCCGTGGACGATTCGCTGTCGTCGAAGTGGGTGGCCATCGGCCAGTCGCAAGGCGGTGGCGCCGCGCTGTTCACCGCATCGCTGGCCACGAAGTACGCGCCGGAACTGGACTACCGCGGTGCGGTCGCGACCGGTCCCGCCGCCACTGTCGTCGACGCCGCCGCGCTGCTCGGCCCGGGTGCGCCCGCGCTGGAGAACCCACATCTGACGGCCTACATCGCCTATGTGATGAACGGACTGAAGGCGGCTCGGCCGGACTTCGACATGGACAGCTACCTCAGTCCGCTCGGCAAGCAACTGGCGACCGCCGCGGAGACGCTGTGCTTCCAGCCGCTGGCCGAGCGCGCACAGGGTGTCCCGGTCGGTGGAATGTTCTCCCGTCCGCTGTCCGACGGGGACTTCGTCGCAACCGCCCGCCCGGTCATGGATGTCCCGCTCACGGGCTACGACCGCCCGCTGTTCATCGGTCAGGGAACCAACGACACGGATGTCCCCGCGCCTCTGACCGCGAAACTGGTCTCCGATCTGGAACTGCACGGCGTCCGGCCCGAGGTCCATGTGTATCCGGGCAAGGACCACAGCGCGACGATGGCCACGTCCTTGCCCGACAGCACTCCGTTCGTGGCGCGCCTGTTCGCCTGATGCCGTGAATCTCGCTCAGGTGTGCGCCACCACGGGCTCGGGGGCGACGGAGTTCCGAATCGGTGTGGCGGGCTTGCGGACCGGGATGGAAAGCGCGATGAGCGCGGCGAGTACCGCGACGCCGCAGCCGATCAGCAGGCCGAGCGCGATCACCGCACTGCCGACGACGAGCGTCATCTTCGGCCCGCGGGCCGCAGAAAGCCGAGCTCCCAGCGGTGCGACCGCCATCATCACCAGCCCGGCGGGCGCCATCCACAGGCCCATCGCCAGCATGGACTGGCCGAGTCCGTATCCGGTGGACACCGGCAGCTGCAGCAACTGCGGCACGATCAACGACTGCGCGTACATGGCGAACCCGACCACGATCGACGCGGCGTTGGTCAGCAACACCTGCTTCCGGACGGTCACCCGCAGATCGACCAGCGGGTCGGCGGCGCGCAGTTCCCACCAACCCCAGATCGCGAGGACGAGGACCGCGCCCGCGAACAGCCCGATCGCTGTGCCGTCTGCCCAGCCCCAGTCGGCGCCCTTGGACACCGCGAGCAGCAGGCACACCAGTCCGGTACTGAGTCCGAGCGCGCGCCCAGCATGTCGAAGCCGCCGCCCGCGCGCGGCGGCGTGGCGGGCACGAGCAGACAGATCAGCGTGGCCACGCCCGCGCTGAGCACGGCGGAGCCCCAGAAAAGCACGCGCCGTGCTGAACGACTGGACCGCGGCTGACGTCGCCGCGTTCGGATCGACAAGCGGCCATGGCCCCGGCCGTGAGCGCGTCCGCCGCCGGACGGGTGCACACGAAATCTCCACAATTGCCGACGGATTCCTCCACGGCCGGTGGCTAGGGTTCGGTGCATGGAACAGAGCACGGCGACCGCTCCGCAGCCGACTGCGCGGCGGATCCTGGTGGTGGACGACGAAATCACCATCGCGCAGTCGGTCGCGGCGCGACTGCGGGCCGAAGGATTCACGGTCGATCTGGCGCATGACGGCCCTTCCGCCGTCGCCGCCGTCGCGTCCGCCGAACCCGACCTGGTGGTGCTCGACGTCATGCTGCCCGGGTTCGACGGCCTGGAAGTGTGCCGACGCATTCAGACCCGCCGCCCGATTCCCGTGCTCATGCTCACCGCGCGCGCCGATGAAACCGACCAGCTGGTCGGCCTGGGTGTCGGTGCCGATGACTACCTCACCAAACCGTTCTCGCTCCGCGTGCTCGCCGCGCGCGTGCACGCGCTGTTGCGTCGGATGGAACGTGCCGCCGACCGCGACGGCGCGACAATTCTGGTCGGGGACCTGCGCATCGACGTCGACCAGCGCCGGGTGTGGCGCGCCGGCGTCGAGGCGCAACTGACGCCGCTCGAATTCGATCTACTCGCGCGCCTGGCCCGTCGCCCGCGCACGGTACTCGCGCGCGAGCGTCTGCTCGAAGACGTATGGGACTGGGCCGACGCCGCGGGTACCCGCGCGGTCGACAGTCACATCAAGGCTTTGCGGCGCAAGCTCGGCGCCGACCTCATCCGCACCGTGCGTGGTGTCGGGTACGCGCTGGAGGCCCGATGAGCGCCGAGTCCGGGCAGGACCCGATAGCTGCCCGCGGTGGGCGGTTCGAAGCGAACGACAGTATCCGGCGGGCGGAACAGACTGGCCCGGGGATCCCCGCCGCGCGACGATGGACGCGCCGGACGAGCGAGCGTCTGGCCGAGTTGTTGCCGCGGCCGCTGGACCCGGTCAAGTCGATCAAGCTGAAACTGGCGATCCTCATGTTGTGTTCCGGCGGGGTCGCGTTCGGGTTCTTCCGGTTCAAGATCGGCTGGTTGCCGCCGCGCACCACGCTCACCGCGATGGTGATCGCGCTGGCGACCTCGCAGGTTCTCGCGCATGGCATCACCAGGCCGCTACGGGAGATGACCGCGGCGGCCAAACGGATGGCGCACGGTGACTACACCCACCGGGTCCGGCCCAGTTCCCGCGACGAAGTAGGGCAATTGGCCGAGGCGTTCAACCAGATGGCCGCCGACCTGGCCGCGGCCGACCAGCAACGCCGCGACCTCATAGCGAATGTCTCGCACGAATTGCGCACACCCATCACCGCTTTACACGCGGTACTGGAGAACCTGGTCGATGGCGTCTCCCAACCCGACCCGGCGACCCTGCGCACCGCGCTGGCCCAGACCGAGCGGTTGACGCTGCTGGTATCCGAACTGCTCGACCTCTCCAGCATCGAAGCGGGCGCCTTCCCGCTCGATCGCGAAGAACTGCCGGTCGCGCCGCTGCTGGCGGACGTCGTCGCCGAGGCCGAAGTCATGACGGCCGCGCTCGGGCGCGGCGTTCGCTTCCACACCGACGTCCTGCCCGGCACCGCCCGCATATACGCCGACCGTGCGCGATTGCATCAGGTGCTGCTCAACTTGCTCGACAATGCCGCACGGCACGGACCCGCCGGTGGTGAAGTCCGCATCGCCGTGCGTGTTTCGCAGGGTGAGGTCGTCATCGATGTCGAGGACGACGGCCCTGGTATCCCGCCCGCCGAACGCGCCAGGGTCTTCGACCGGTTCACCAGGGGAGGCCGCACCGTGGGCGGCGGCACCGGGCTCGGCCTCGCCATCTCGCGCTGGGTGGTCGACCTGCACGGGGGCACCATCGCCGTCGCCGATCCCGGCTCGCGCATCCGAGTGGTTCTGCCCGAGCGCTGACCGGCCACGCCAACCGACCCGGACCCACGGGACCCGGGACGATCCCGCACGCCTACAGAAGGGGAACTTGCCATGCCCGAAGGAACCGAATCCGCGTCGTCGACCGAACCGTCGCCGGCCGGGTCAACGTCGGCGAAGCAGACGGAACAGCCGTTGCCGAAGCAGACCGAACAGGCGCCGGAGAAGAGAGCGGAGCAGGTTTCTGGTCCTGCGGGAACCGAGATTTCGGCGGGGGAAAGCAGTCCGGCGCCACCCCGCACGTCGGTGGCCGTGCAGATCCCGCGAAATCGCGTGCCGAAGTGGCGACGTGTCGTGTGTCCGCCCGGTGTGGCGCCAGCCGCGTTGATCTCCGGATCGGCCGCCGCGATCCTGATCCGGTGGGACCGGCCCGGCATCGGCTGGGTGATCGCGGCCGCCACCGCCGCAGCCGCGGTCTTTCTCGTCGACCGCAATGCGCGCCGGGGGGTGCGCAGTGCGACGTCCGGTGCGTCGGAAGACGGAAAATCCCGCCCGGCATCAACGAACGAGCAGACGCCGGCGACACCGGGTCTTCTTCACCGCAGGCAGCACCCGGGACGGCTGTGGTGGGCAAGCCTCACGCTTGCCCTGCTCGCGGTCGGGGCATTCCGCGCCGCGGGCTGGCTGTTCGCGTTGTGCGTCGTGGCGGCTGGTCTCGCGGGTTCGCTGGCTGTCGTCGGACGCCGATCGGCGAACGGCATCCTCTATGACACGCTCGCGGTGCCGCTAGAGGCATTGGCGGCGGTGCCATGGGTGTATGCGCGAACGGAACGGGCCCGCGGCGCCGACGCGACCCGCAGATGGCGGCTCGTACTGTCGGCGGCGGTCACCGTGGCGCTGCTCGCGGTGTTCGTGCCGCTGCTGGGCAGCGCGGACGCCATCTTCGCCGACCTGATCCAGAGCGTGACGCCGGATCTCGATGCTCCAGCGGTGGTGCGGTGGATCGTGTTGTTCGTACTGGCCGCCCTCGGCGCGCTCGGTGCGATATTCGTGCTCGCCGGTCCACCGCTGCCCGCCACCTCGACCGCCCGGCGACGAGGTCTGCGCCGGACCGAGTGGGCACTGCCGGTTGGCGCGCTCGCGATTGTCTTCGCGGCGTTTGTCGGCACTCAGTTCGTCGTGCTCTTCGGCGGAGACGGATACGTTCAGCGCACCGCGGGCCTGACCTACGCCGAGTACGCGCGCACCGGGTTCTGGCAACTCGCCGCCGTCACTGTCCTCACCCTCGGTGTGCTCATGATCGTGCTGCGCTGGGCGGCGCAGGACACCGCCGCCGACCGCATCTGGCTGTGTGGCCTGCTCACGGCGGTGAGCGTGCTCGCATTGATCATCGTCGCCTCGGCGCTCGGCCGGATGTGGACCTACCAGCGGGCCTACGGCTTCACGGTGCTGCGTCTGCTTGTCGAGGTCTGTGAGGTGTGGCTCGGCCTGGTCTACCTCTTGCTCGTCGTCGCCGTCGTGCGGTTGCGGCGAGCCTGGCTACCGCGCGCCGTGCTGGGTACGGCCATGGCGACGCTGCTCGCCCTCGCCGTCCTCGACCCGGAGCGGTTGATCGCCCAGCAGAACATCGACCGCTGGCAGCAGGGGAAGTCGTTGGACACGGATTATCTGGGGACCCTCTCACCCGACATCCTGCCCGCGACCGATCGGCTTCCCGAGCCGCTGCGGACCGAACTGCGCACCCGGCTGCGCGCCGATCTCGACGCGGATACCTGGCAGAGCTGGAACCTTTCCCGTGCGCGAGCACGGTGAGCATGCATGCAATACACTTGTATTATCGCTGATCGTGGGTTATAACTGGCCCGAGTGGGCACTGTTGTCGCTGGTGGGGATCGATCCTCGCGAAGTGCTGCAGGTGCTCATGGGTGCCCGCCGATGGCCTCGGCAGGCGCGTGGCCGGAACGAGCTGCCGGTCCTGACGGTGTGGGGCCGCACCGAGGCCGGCCGGCCACTCATCGTCGCTGTCCGCCGCACCGAAGGCTGGCAGTGGGACATCCTGGGCGCGGTCGAGATGACCGAGTCCCAGGTGGCCGAACTCGAGCGCTGGGAGCACGCTGATGACTGACTACCCGACGAATCCGAAGGACGTCCAGGACTTCCTATCCGGCCTCGAATACATCGACGCGCCCGTGGATCCGGCCGAACTGCCGCCCCCGCTGCACGCCGAGGATACGGTCACCGTCACCACCTCGCTGCGCATCCCGCTCGACCTGCACCAGCGGGTCAAGAAGGCCGCCGAGCAGCGCAACGTGACCATGTCCGCGCTCATTCGCGATTGGATCGAGCTGGAACTGGCCGCGCTGGAAAACGACCAGCCCATCTCCCGCGCCGACGCACTGCGCGCACTCGCCGCCTTGCACCCACTGCGCCAGTCCGCGTAGTCACCGGCTCGGCACAGGCCCGGTCCCGGTCCGGCGACGGTGCGGCGACGTCGGACGGATCCAGCCGGATCAAATCTCGGGCTCGGCGCGCCCCGCATCCTTGCCGATCCCACCGAGTGCCTGGCGGACCGCATCGGCCGGGTCGACCGCCGACGCCATCGCGGCCACGGATTGCCCGTGTGCGTTCCGAATCTCCCAACCACCCAAGGAGACAACCGGAATCCCGCCGCGGCGCCGCGCCAGCGCGATCTCCGACAGCGTGCCCCACGATCCGCCGACCACGATGACCGCGTCCGCCGACTCGACCAGGATCGCATTACGCGCCTCAGCCATGTTGGTGAACAGCACCGCCGACAAACCGGGGCAGATCGTGCTGCGATCGGTGTCTCCCCGCACCCCGATCACCAGGCCGCCCGCGCACGCCGCCCCGTCGGCGACCGCGGCCATCACTCCGGACCCGCCGCCACACAGGACGGTCACACCCGCCTGCGCCAAGAGCCCGCCCACCGCACGCGCCCACTCCGCTTCCTGCCGCGAGCACTCCCACAGCCCACATACCGCAACCTGCCGCAGCGGCGCCACCTCCCTGTTGTTACGCCGCCGAGCAATCTCTCGGCATCCGCCGCGCCTTCTTCGAACACCAGCGCGGCGGTCGGCCGCGAGCCGAGGCGGGCGAATCCGGATTCTTCTCCACACGACCGTCTACGTCAGCCGCGCTCGCAATGCGATGGCGTCGCGAGGCGCCATAACCTTCGCGTCGTTGTCGAAATAGGTGTATACATCCCCGGATCGAGCCCAGAAGCGGATCTTCTCCGCCCACATGTCCAGACCGTCGTCGGTGTAGCCGCTGACGTAGAGCTCGTCGTGCCCGTGCAACCGGACATAGACGAAATCAGCGGTGACTTCCTCGAGCAGTGGATACTTCCCCGCTGCGTCGGCGACGACGAGCGCCACACCGTGGCGGGTGAGCAGTTCCGGGAACGCCGGAGTCAGGAAGCTGGCGTGCCGGATCTCCAGCGCGTGCCGCATCGGCCGGTCGGCATCGGTGCTGGTGTGTGCGGGATCGACGCGATGATCGTGCCGTCGCGCGATCTCGGCGGCCACCTCGGTGCTGCGGGGCAGCCGGGCGAGGAAGGTGTCGAGCACGTCCGCGTCGAAGGGGAAGGTCGGTGGCAGTTGCCACAGCATCGGACCCAGCTTGGGCCCCAGCGCCAGCGGGCCGGACGCGAGGAAGTTCGCCAGCGGCTCGTCTCCGTCCCGCAGCCTTTTCATGTGGGTGATGAAGCGACTGCCCTTCACCGCGAACACGAAGTCATCCGGAGTTTGCTCCGCCCAGTTGCGATAGCTGGACGGGCGTTGCAGCGAATAGAACGAGCCGTTGATCTCGACGCTGTCGAGTTGCTCCGCCAGATAGGCCAGCTCGCGCTTGTGCCGCACGCCCGGGGGATAGAACGTTCCCCGCCAGGGCGGATATACCCATCCTGACGTGCCGATCCGGATCTGACCCACCCCTCTATGGTGGCAAACGCGGCGCACCGACAGTCCAGGATCGGACGTCGATCTCGCACGGTGCGGTGATTCCGGCGAACGGGACACAGCGCCAGCCGCGGTGATCGAGGCGCGGATGGTCGGCGGCCGCATGGTCCGGCGCCGCTTCTAGGGTGGAGAAACACGGCGGCCATCCGCAGGGCATAGGTCTGGCCTGCCGACAGCAGGACCATCTTGCCGAAGTTGATCACCTCGGCGCGGGCGGCCGGGTCGGCGACGGCGGTGTTGCTTGCCGCCCGACCGGCGGCGACGGCGGTAGCGACGAACATCATCGCCAGGAACAACAGCCCGCTGCCGAGGAATGCCGACGAGAAGAATCGGTCTTCATAGCGCCCGAATCCGTCGCGCACGACGCCGATGAACCATAGGAAGCTGATGCCGGCGAAGGACATCAGCACCGCCGCTGTGGTGATCGCCCGGTGTCGGCCCTGCAGCCACGGAGTCGAATCTTGAATACCTTCAGGCATTTCGATGCGAATCAAAATCAGCGTTGTACCGAATAGCACCGCGAATGCCACGCCGGCCAGTGCTGCGGCTCGCGGCGTTGACAACTGACGCCGAGTCGGCGCAAACTTGGCATGTTGCGGCGATGCCATGAGGCGATCCTACGCATGCGAGGAAGCCGAGAGGGGAAGTTCGGAAAAAGACGGTTTCGATGCCCGGCTCACTCTGCTGGTGAGGAAGGTGAAGATATGCCGGCGACGGATTACGAATGGAGCACACCATCGGCGATGGCCCTGCCTGCCGAAGGCTACTTCGAGGTCGAGCGGGGCAGGTACGGCCCGATTTATCCACGAACGCCGGCCTGCTACGGCTTCTCGATAATCGCGAAGGTGAAACCGGGTCGAGAAGAGGTCGTTCGCGCCTACGGTAAGCAGATAGAAGAAGCGGTCGCGGGCAGTCCGGATGTGCTGGCGCCGCTGCGATTGCATTATTTGCGGTGGGTTTTGTTCGACGTCGGCAGCGGGCTGCATTTCCAATATCAGGGCATATTCGACACCGATTTCGACAAATACACCGAGGACGCTGTGGCGCTCTTCGGTCAGACCGGTATCACCACAGTTTTTACCAACCTGGAGGGGTTCCCCGAGGATTGGAAGGAAAATCCGGACGCATTCGTAAGATTCGTCCGAGAACACCACTTTCCGAGCTTCCTCGAATACGGCGAGTATCCCTACGCCACCGCCGACGAGATCAAGAAGGCGCTGCGGCTCAAGGCGGCGTTCTCCGACATGCTCGATCAGATGCAGTGATCTGGGACGATGCTTGAACTCGACGATATTCAACACATCCTGCTGACCCGCACCCCGGCGGTGACCGGCCGCTATGAATTCCTGTCCTTCGACGACCCAGTCGGCGGCCGGGCCTGGTTGACCGCGCTGTTGGACCGGGTTCAGTCGGCTGCGGGTGCGCGGGCCACGATGGACAGTTGCGAGCGCTGGATCACGCTGGCCTTCACGTGGCGCGGTCTGCGGGCACTCGGGGTGCCGGAGGAAGCGCTGTCCACCTTCCCCGATGAGTTTCGGGAAGGCATGGCCGCCCGCGCCGACATACTGGGCGACACGGGCGCCAATCATCCGGACAACTGGGTGGGCGGGCTGGCCGGTGACGACCTGCACGCCATCGCGATCTTGTTCGCCCGCACCGATTCCGAACACCGGCGATGCACCGCCGTGCACCACGAGTTGGTGACGCGCTGCCCGGGTGTGCGCGTGCTGTCGTCCTTGGATCTGAACGCCACACCGCCCTTCGACTACGCCCATGACCATTTCGGCTTCCGAGACCGACTGTCCCAGCCGGTGATCGCAGGATCCGGCGAAGAGCCCACGCCAGGCTCGGGTGCACCACTGAAACCCGGTGAATTCATCCTGGGCTACCCCGACGAGGAGGGGCCGCCGCACGGGTTACCGCAGCCGGAGGTGTTGTCCCGCAACGGCAGTTACATGGCATACCGGCGGCTGCAAGAACATGTCGGCGCCTTCCGGAGCTATCTGCGCGAGCATGCCGACAGCCTGGAAGGGCAGGAGCTACTCGCCGCGAAGCTCATGGGGCGCTGGCGCAGCGGCGCGCCGCTGGTGCTGACCCCTGACCATGACGACCCACAGCTGGGCTCGGACCCCATGCGGAACAATGACTTCAACTACAAAGAGATGGACCCGCACGGCTACGCGGTACCGCTGGGCTCGCATGCGCGGCGACTCAATCCACGCGACACCGCCGTGAACATGAATCGCCGCAGGATGATTCGCCGCGGCGCCACCTATGGGCCGGCGCTTCCGGAAGGTGCCCCCGATGACGGGGTAGACCGCGGCATCGCCGCGTTCATCATCTGCGCCAGCCTGGTCCGCCAGTTCGAGTTCGCCCAAAACGTCTGGATCAACGACAAGACATTCCACGAACTCGGCAATGAACACGACCCCATCTGCGGTACCCAGGACGGCACGCTGGACTTCACGATCCCCAAGCGACCCATCCGCAAGGTGCTCGCGGGGCTGACTGCCTTCACCACGCTCAGTGGCGGCGCCTACTTCTTCCTGCCGGGTATTCGTGCCCTGCGGTACCTGGCCACGCTCGACAGTCGAGAGGTGGCATCATGAGCACCCCCCCGTCGGCACGCACTTACAATCAGAACCACATCCCGCGCAAACACGACGGCCGGCGGCGGATCAGCATTTATTGGACGTGGAGCTACCCTTGGGAGGCCCAACGCGATCCCGCCGAAATGTACAACCGCTTCTCCACTATGACCGAGGTCCGCAACGCACTGTGGCCGAGCTACGAGACATCCGAGTACGACGCAGCGCACTTCCTGCAAGGTATCGCCGGCACACTGGAGTTGTTCCATCGCTCGACGCTGGCGTTTCAGCGGCTGGCCGGTGAGGCGACCGGTCATCCCGTCGCGGTGTTCCAACGCATCGACCAGGCCGGCTACGAAGTGCCGGTCGACGAGCGGGTCCTGGCCGACACAGACACACTCATGGTGTTCGGGCTCGATCACATTGTCTCCGAGCAGGAAGCCGCCCCCGAAGAGATCGCCGCAATCCGGGAGTGGTTGCGACGCGAAGGCACCTGCCTGCTTTTGGCGCCGCACCACGATGTCGGCTTCAGCGACGACTATGCGCAGCGACAGATCGAATACGAGCATCACGGCGACCGGCTGGTGCCCCGCCAGCAGCGATTCGGCCAGTACACGCGCTCGCTGATGACAGCGCTCGAGGTGCCGGTACACAACGAGTGGGGCTTGCGGCCCGCGGTCGTGGACGGCACCGATGACATCGCCCCCCTGACCGGGTTCCGCGATCTGGACGGACCGCGGCTGCTGGACAACGTCACCACATTCAACTTCCACCCCCATCTGCCGCACTACGCGCTCACCGCCCCGGAGAGCGACTCGCTCCGTGTCCTGGGCCGCCAGCGCGTCGACCCCGCGCGGCCCCATCCCTTCACCGCGGGCGGTAACACGGAGTTCAACGCGCTGATCTGGATGCCACCCACCGGCCCTCGTGCCGGCGACGTCGTGCTTGTCGACTCCACCAACTTCACCACCCTGTTCGGCGGCACCGACAGCCTCCAGAACCTCTGGCACAATCTCGCCACCATGAAATGACAGCCCGAGATCAGATCCGCCGATTATTCAGCCGGAAGCGACAATGCTCGCCGAAGGTGCGTGCGCGGATCGGGTGGGGTCGCCTTCGCAGGTGACCGAGGAGCGAACGGGCGCCGCTACGGGCTCGGCACCTGCTCCCATGACCCGACCCCGTCGGGCGCGACGGCGGAGACTGCCGAAAGACCTTACCGGGAAGCCGATTTCGGTGCGGCGATCGCCCGGGCCTGTGGATGGCCGAGGCGTCTTGGGTGACCCATACGGGCGCCGTCGGCCGTCATTTGGCGAACCTGCTGCTGGGCACCGGTGATCTCGCCGTGGACCCGGCTCGTCTGGCGCCGGATCGCTTCACGTAGTGGAGCGATGAGCGGGTGCACACCACCGCGCTGGCGCACTATCGCGGGATCTACGACGCGCACTGACTGCGATGTCGGTCGAGGATGAGCACAACCCTTCCCGGCATTCCGTTGCCCGAGCCGGGATGGTCAGCCCATTACGAACGAGGCGGCGAACCACGCCAGCAGAACAAGTACCGCACCGACCAGCGCGCCGGGGAACAGCGCACGCCCGTGCCTGGCCGCCGTGGCCGACAGTGCCGCGCCGACGGCGAATCCGAAAACCCCACCACCCACCATGATCCACACGCCCGCGCTCGTATCGACCCGGCACTCCGGCTTGGCCGCGCAGATGCCGCCGGCCATCAGGAACCACGGCGCGAGGGCCACCGACATCGTGGCCAGCGCCGCGGGCAGGAACCACAGCAGCGCGCTGACAACCAGGTCCGCCTTGCGCGGCGGTTCGACCGCGCGGACTTCGGGTTCGCGCGTCGGATAGCCGGAGGGCGTGGTGCCGTGGGAGACCTGGTTCAGGTAACCGTGCATCGTGTCTCGCTATCGCTTGTCGGTGGAGTCGACCGGGCCGATGGAAGTTATACACCAGGCCCGCACGCGCCGAAGTGCTTGTGTTCCTTTCGATGCGAGCTGTCCGCCCGCGCCTCACTCACGGCGTCGGACTCGCAACCGCGCCAGTGCTCCCCCTGCGCTTCGCCCGGCGAATCGCCCGCATCGCAGGCGAATTGGGCTGGATGCGCGGATTGCTCGGTGTCGATGACCATTGGGAGCCCTGAACGTTGCGCACATGACGGTGGCAGCCATCACCACAGACCGGGCAACGGCGTCCACACCTGCAAACCGCTAGATCATGCGAATCGCGGTTGGGGCGCATCTCGACCGAGATCTATTACCGCAGGTCATCCGCTACTACCGATGCCAATCGCATACCTACGTGACCATCCTGTGTGTCGATCAGCACCGCGGTCGGGACCTCATGTCGCGCTGGTGCACCGCGGGACCGGACGACAGCGGCGTTCGACGGTCCGCGCCGAGTTCGCCCGATCGCCGGATCCGCTTCTACCGTGGGAGTCTCGCCTTGACCACGCCCCGAGATGTCGTCCCGGCCACGAAGGCCACTGGCACACATCATGGTTCACCGATCGACACTTCCGTCGAGCGGGTGTCGCTGCACTCAACGGAGTTCGCGGCCGATCCGCATCGGGCGTACCGGGACATGCGGGCCCGCTACGGTTCCCTGGCGCCGGTGGAGTTGGCGCCCGGCGTGCCCGCGACGCTGGTGCTCAGTTATCGCACCGCTGTGCGGATCCTGCACGATCCGCAGCATTTTCCGGCCGATCCGCGCACCTGGCAGGCGAACGTCCCCGCCGGCTGCCCGGTGCTGCCGGTGCTGGAATGGCGGCCCAACGCGATGCGCAGCGCGGGCGCCGAGCATGCCCGCTACCGCGAGGCGAACACCGCGGCCATCAACGCCGTGGACCTGCACGCCCTGCACGCGACGGTGGAGCGGATCGCCGTCCCGCTGATCAACACTTTCTGTACGACGGGCAGCGCCGATCTGGTCTCCCAGTACGCGTTACCGCTCGCCTTCGAGGCGATCAACGCGCTGCTGGGATGCCCACCGGAGATCGGGAAGGAGGTTGCCGCCGCGACCGCCGCGGTGTTCGACGGCATCGACGCCGAAGCGGGCAACCGCATGCTCAGCGCCGCGCTGCTGCGGCTGCTCGAACTCAAGCGCGCCGAACCGGGCGACGACATCACCACCGCCCTGCTCCGGCACCCGGCCGGCCTGGACGACGCGGAATTGATCCACCAGCTCGTCGTGCTCTACGGTGCGGGCATCGAGCCGCTGCAGAACCTGATCGTCAACAGCCTCGTGCTGATCCTGACCGACGACCGTTTCGGCGGGCACGTTCTGGGTGGGAGCCTGTCCACCCGCGATGCCTTGGACGAGGTGCTGTTCACCGACCCGCCGATGGCCAACTTCTCCGTCACCTACCCGCGTCAGCCGATCCTGATCGACAATGTGTGGCTACCCGCCCATCAGCCGGTCGTCATCAGCTTCGCGGCGTGTAACAACGATCCAGCGATCAGCGTCGAACATCACGGCGGCAACCGGTCGCATCTGGCGTGGGGCGCCGGACCACACGCCTGTCCCGCCCGCAGCCCGGCCTACCTGATCGGGCAGGATGCGATCGACCAGCTGCTGGACGCGCTGCCGGAGCTGCGGCCCGCCGTACCGGTGCACGAATTGACGTGGCGGCCAGGGCCTTTCCATCGAGCCCTGACCGCGCTTCCGGTCGTATTCCCCGAGACCCCGCCCTGGCAACCGTGACAGCGCCGCTCCGGCTCAGGATGATGCGGCCGCCGCGAACCGAGCAAGATTCGACGGCCGCTCGAAGGTGGCGGCGAACGCGTCGCCCAGCGTCGAATCGTGCTGCGCGGCCAGCATCAGCTCCCGCATCGCCGGAGGCGGGTCGAGCACGGTCGCGGTCCAGCGCGCCGCGGGGTGGGCGACGGCGGTGAGCCACGGCGCCGCCGCCCACTCCATCCAGTCCCTGTCGTACGGACCGTCGGGGGTGTGCAGGATCGCCTCCGCGTACCGGATGGCGCAGTGCACGGCATTGTTGGCGCCCTGAGCGCCGCCCGGGTCCATCCGGCAGACGACGTCGCCGCCGCCGAGCACCGGCCTGCCCGAGGGCAGGGTGCCGACCGGCCTGCGCATGGCCGGCGTCACGGCGCCGACCAGCGTCGCTCCGGCGTCGGTCAGCTCGGCGTCGCGATACCGTTCGGCGATCTCGGCGGGCAGGTGCTCGTCGATGAGCTGCTTGGCCTGCCGCAATCGTTGCGCCGGCGTGCCGTGCTGGTCGAAGACGTCGAGGGCGCCGCCCGGCCGCGCCTCGAAAAGCATCATGTCGCAATGGCGTTCCTGGCCCGGCCGACCGGTCAGTCCGGGGTAGGAGATCACCTCACCGTGCTCGGGTAGGGCAATGTAGGTGCCGAGGTGGTGTGGATCGGGCTGGACGCCATCGAGGTACAGCACCGCGAGCCGCCGCTGCGGCGCGGCGGGCACGGTCAGCGCCGGGGCGTCCTCGAAACAGGCGGCGAGTCCACGCGACGCGCGGGTCACCACGGTCAGGTCGTAGTCGGCGGCGCTACGGTCGACTTCCGGCACCGACGGGTCGGCGACGCGCAAGTCGCCACCCGCGGCCAGGAATTCGCTCAGCCAGCGTGCGAACACCGTCCGCTGGTCCACGCTCTGCGCCGGCCGGGTCAAGCGTCCGGCCCAGGCGATCACAGCCCTGCGATCGACCGCCATGGTGAACCGGATGCCCTCGATCTTCGGCGCGCTGGTGCGCCAGAAGCCCAGCCCGGCATCCGATTCCAGCTCGAGCGTCGGACCGAACTTGACCTGCGTGCTGGTCACCGTCCCCGCGAGGATCGCTTCGGCATCGCGGTCGGTCACCAGCGTGACCGAGCGACCGCCACGCAGGAGACAATGGGCGAGGGGTAGCCCGCACTCGCCCGCTCCGAGTACCTGTATCTGTCCCACCATGATGTCCTTTCGGTCGTGAGATCGACTCCGGCGATAGCGAAATCGTCGAAGAATAGGTGGGTGCGACACATCGGTAGAGACCGGGCGGACCGCCGGACCAGGCTGATTGCCCGTCCTATCGCCTGCTTGTTCCCGGAGTGTTCCGGCCCGCGAGCCGACTACGCTGCACTGCTGTGTCGGTAGGACGTGCGTCGGTTCCGGGTCTCCCGCCCGCGGCCATCAGCGATTTCGTGGGCCGCGAACGTGAGCTGGAGAAGATCGGGATGTCGCTGCTCGGCGCGACCCGCCTGGTGACCCTGATCGGTGCGGGCGGCATCGGCAAGACCAGGCTGGCGGCGGAGGCCGTGCACCGGTTCCACAAGGCGCGGCGGGTGCCGGTGCACTGGGTGCGGCTGGCCCTGCTGTCCCGCGGCGCCGACGCGGCCGCGGTGGAGGAGCAGGTCGCGCGGTCGCTGATCGACGCCGACTTCTCTGGACGGTCGGCGTGGGAGGCGGTGCTGGATACACTGCGGCGCCGCGACGCGGTCGGGCGCACCCTGCAGACGATCCTGGTGATGGACAACTGCGAGCACCTCTTGGACGGCGCGGGCCGGGTGATCGCCGACTTGCTCGACGCCGCGCCCGGGCTCACCGTGCTGGCGACCAGCCGCGAGGCGATCGGGTGGGTCGACGAGCAACTCCTGCCCGTGCCCGCGCTGTCCGAACAGCAGGCGCTGACCTTGTTCCGCGGACGCGCGGAACTGACCGGGCACACCATCGCCGACCGCGATGTCGAGCTGGCCGCCGCGATCTGCAGGCATGTGCACAATCACCCGCTGTATATCCGGCTGGCCGCCGCGCGCCTGCTGCGTCAGCCCCTGGCGATGATCCTGCGTGACCTCAGCGGGGAGGCGGGCGATCGGCGGCTGCGCTGGTCGCATGGGCCCCGGATCGGCGCCGACGCACGGCACCAGGGCATTCGCGATGTCATCGCCTGGTCCTACGACCTGTGCGGGGACAAGGAGCGGCTGCTGTTGGAGCGGTTGTCGGTGTTCGCCGCCGGTTACGACGTCGACCACGAGGACACGGAGCTGCCCGGGCTCGACGTCGGCGCCGAGCTGGAGGCTATCGAAGCCGTCTGCGCCGACGACCACCCCGGCGGCCTGGTCCGTGCCGAGGTCGAGGACCTGCTCGAGCGGCTGGCGGACCAATCCCTGGTCTCGGTCCACCTGACCGCGACCACGGTGCGCTACTCGCTGCTGGAGAGCGTTCGGGTGTTCGCCCGGCAGCGTCTGCGCGAACGCGGCGCCGAATTCGCGCGATTGACGCGTCGGCACCGTCGCTACTACCGCGACAAAGTGGTCACGGCGCAGGCGGAGTGGTTCGGCCCGGCCGAACAGGATCTGCTGGACTGGGCACGGGCGGCCTGGGACAACCTGCTGTGCGCCATCGAGGGCAGCCTCAGCACGCCGGGGGAGGCCGCGGCCGGTTTGGAGATCGCGGTCGGGCTCATCGCTTTGCGCAGCCCGTTCTTCACCGGCTCGTTGCGCGAACCGCGCCGATGGGCCGAACGCACGCTCGCCGCCAGCCGTAGCCTCGACCCGCAGCCGGTGGAGTTGCAGATCGCGGCGCTGGCGCTGATCGGGTGGATCAGCATGTGCCAGGGCGTGCACGGCGACGCCGAGCGCATGCTCGACGAGTGCGTCGCCATCTGCGTGCCGGACCCCGCCGCGCGGGCCGGGTGGCGCGAGCACCCCGAACGCGATCTCGATCTGCCCGCCGTGGTCGAGTTCACCAGAGGCAGCGAACTGATGCTGGTACGCCGCGACGTGCGCGCGATTGCCGTCCTCGCCCGCGCTCGAACGAAATTCGCCGCGCGGGGCGACCGTGGTGGCGCCGCGATGAGCGAGCTGTTCGAGGCGCTGGCCGCCGCGTTCCTCGGCGCGGCGACGCAGGCGCTGGAGATCGCCCGGCGGCACTTGGACAACGTGGAGCGGTCCGGAGCGCGGTGGGCCAAGTCGTGGGCCGAACTGGCCTGGGCGATCGCGCTGACCAAACACGGCGACCCGAACGATGCTCTGGCAGTGGGGCGTACGACGCTGACCAACCAGCTGGCCATGCGCGATCGGTGGGGCGCCGTGTGGGCCATCCACCTCCGCGCGTGGTCACTGGCGCGCCTGATCACCGACGCGGCCGGCGAGCGCTCGGACGTCGTGACGGAATGGGCGCGTGAGATCGCCCGTCTCGTCGGAGGTGCCGCGACGCTGCGGCACGAACTCGGCGTGGACATCGCCAATCTCGGACCGTTCGCGACCGAGACCGACGCCGCCGCCACGGCTGCTCGCGAAATCCTCGGCGCGGCGGCCTTCGCCGTGGCCGAGCGAGAGGGTGCGTTGCTGCGGCCCGAGCTCGGCGAGGTGGCACAGCTGGCGCTGGGCAGCCTGTCGCTGGACCGTCTGCCGGTCGGTCATCCGGTCCGGCGCGAGCGGCCCTCGCGCTGGCAGGAGCTGTCGACGGCGGAACAGGAGGTCGCCGTTCTGGCCGCGGCGGGCTGGACCAACACCGCGATCGCCGCGCGGCGCGGTAGCTCCTTCAAGACCGTGGACGCCCAGATGGCGGCGATCCTGCAGAAACTGATGATCGGTTCCCGGGAGGACATCCGCGCTCTGGTGCCAGCCGACCGGCGCGGCCAGGTGACCGAGGAAGCCGCGCGCAAGCCGCAGCGCACCCGGCGCTTGTGAGACCGCGAAGCGGATTGCGGCCGAAGGCTTTCAGCGGTCTATAGCCGCCGGTCCCGTGAAAGACCTGGTACCGAAGCGTGTCTCGGCGACCGCGGTGGAATGCTCTCGGCTTCGTCGATCGGTTTCTGGTTCCCCCGGGTTGTTTGTGGCCGCACCGTTGTCCGGCGGTGTGCGCCAACGGTCTACGCCTGCGTGTCAACAGTGGGCCAGCCGGTCGAGGCTGAGTCACGGCGTATCGCCGCGGCGACCGGTACCCTGGATACAAGGTTGCCGCACGGCCGATAAGTTATCGCAAGTTTCGTAACTAACCCGCCGATTTAATCGGCATTGTGTACCTTATGTTATTGGACGTTCACTTCGCTTGTCGGGTGAACCAGGGCCGAGGATACGGCCCGGCAAGGAGGACTCCGCTGTCTCTCGTGCGGATACATCCGTCCCGAGACACGGACGACGTCGAGGGATTGGGTGTGGCCGTATGCGTGTTTCTGCTCCGGTGACGGTCTCGGCTTTGGTGGTTGCTGGTGTGGTGGTGAGTGGTTCGGGGGTGTCGTCGGGGCCGGTGGTGGGGGGTTCGGGGGTGTTGGTGGTGTCGTCGGGTCCGGGGGTGGTGGGGGGTTCGTCGGGGGTGGTGGGGTTGTTGCCGGTGGTGGCGGAGGGTCCGCGGCGGTTGCGGGCGGTGACGCCGCGGGGGCCGTTGGTGGGTGGGGTTGGGGGCAGGGATTTTTCGTTGCCGGTGGCGGGGGGTGTGTTGGGGATTCCGGAGGTGGTGTTGGCGGCGTATCGGAATGCGGAGTTGGCGTTGGAGTCTTCGGTGCCGGGGTGTGGGTTGTCGTGGAGTTTGCTGGCGGGGATCGGGCGGGTGGAGTCGGGGCATGCGCGGGGTGGGCGGACGGATGCGGCGGGGACGACGGTGTCGCCGATTTTCGGTCCGGCGTTGGATGGGAGTCTGCCGGGGAATGAGGTGATCCGTGCGGGGGATGGGGGGTTTGTGCGGGCGGTGGGGCCGATGCAGTTCTTGCCGGGGACGTGGGGGTTGTATGCGGCGGATGGGAATGGGGACGGGGTGGCTGATCCGCATAATGTGTTCGATGC